>JAFZWH010000028.1 GCA_017617415.1 Victivallales bacterium
CGGAACTCCAGGGAGAAAGCCGGGCAGACTCCCGCTTTGTCTCAGGCAGACTGCGGACAGGCGCACTCGTCCGCGACGCGCCAAGTCCGGAAAAAAGAACACTTTCAACAAGGAAAAAAACGCCGCCTACATTAAAAAAAAACGGGAGTCAGCTTGACTTTTACATAACAGGAACATAAGTTATTCTCATGCCATCTGACATCATTGCTGGAGGACATGCAAACTGTCAAGGATACGGTCCTTGACTCCAATGCACTCCTTCACAAGCATGAAGACATTCTGTATGAAATCAAAAACAACGTGAGTTCCCTTTTCGAAGCCCAAACGAACAGAGAACAGATTGCCCAAGGTGACATATTCCAGTCGCGCCTCATAGCCAGCACAAGTGTCATAGAAGCAGTGGTGACAAATTTAGACACAAAAGCCGATGTCGCCATTCAACTGATTCTGAACGACATAGCGCAGGGTAACATTGCCAATGCCATGACAAAATTTGAGGTGTTGTCGAATGAAAAGGAATATTCAGACAACATATGGACAAGGCTTTGGGCAAAAGTCATCCATGCGATGATTGACTTTGCCACAGGGGATATCGAAGACGGGCAAAAGCAGATTGAAGACTTGCTTGCCACTGCAAAGGCACTCTCGGTTTCCGTTGAGAATCCGATATGGCAGCTTACAATTGCCAAATATTGGATTTTGGAAAAGAAGCATGATATGGCCAGACAACTGCTACTGTCGATATTGGCGGGACCACACAATGGATTGAGGATGGAGGCAAAAGCCCTTCTGTTCTCAATCGAGGATATAAAGACAGAAGAAATGCACCGGAAATTGTCAGCAGACGAACTTGAAGACTGTGCGATTCTGGAAGTCCTCGCCATGAAGTGTTTCGCCGAAGCAGACTATGGGAAAGCGCTTGAATACGCCAGAAAAAGTTATGACACTGCGAAGATAAGGCAGATCGTCCCCTGCCATTTGACGCTTATTGCCGCATACTATGGCCAGCGTTTCAAGTCCAATAAGATTACCTTTGGCTTTTCCAGAAACCACATTGACAAGAAGGATTGGGGGGAATATCATGAGGTGAAAAAAGTACTTTCTGGATTGGTCGACCATGCTGAAAGGATCAATTCACCTGTGCTTCAGTCCATTGCCTACTACCAACTCGCGATTCTTCATTTCGTCTGCAATGAAATCGAGGACCTAAAGTATGCGTTCAAACGTTTCTTTGAACAGAAGGTTGTCGCGGCGGATTTGATTGAAGGCATGGCAAGTATGATGTGCGCGTCAGGGCAATCGGATTGCGTAATTGATAAACTGAAGGGGAGGCAGGAACGTCTGCCAGACGAGGCTCTTCTACTGCTTGGACAATTGCTTTTCCAAAAAGCCGATGATGCTTTCAAAGAAGGTGAACGCATCCTTATTCAACTACTGAATGACAAAGCAACAGATTCAAATTTGCGAAGCATTTCCGCAATAAGCCTTGTCGATGGTTACCGAAGAAAACATCAGAGAATCAAACTACAGGAACTTGTTGACCGTATGCCATTGGATGAGAATTCGGATGCGATGAACACGGCGAGACGGATTCTTGATCTGGAGCTTATGGAAGAGCCAAAAGATGGAAAGGCATCGTTCGAGGCCATCATCTCGCAATGCCCTGACGATCTGAAAACAAAGCCGGACTTCATTGGATTCATACGTCCTTTGGCCTTTAAGCTCAAGGCCTATGAAGTGTTTGCTGTGCTGCTTGAACCATATCTTGCCTACAGTGAAATATCCCATTGCGACCGTGAATATTATGATTTGATGCTCCACGCAAAGAACGTGCAGGCCATCACAAACTTCAACAATCATTTGCTTGCCAATGGATGCTTCGACACCGATTTCACACAGCGAGAACTGGATCTCATTGCAAAAATCAGCCATCGCCAGGCAAAAGCGAGAGTTTTTGAAATCCTAGGTTATCCACTGCCAGACAGACTGAGGAAAACGGTCAATGTTTGGCGGGACATGATATTGTTTCAATGCGAGGAACTATCTCCATCTGAAAATGCGGTCAATGACTATCCGACAATTGACGAGATACGTAATGAAAAGAACTACGTTCCATGGATTAACATTCCCATGCTTCTCCACCATCGTGGATGCCCGGAGGCGGCATTCGCGTACTCTTATGCCTTGTGTCATATTTTCATGGGGGAAGAAGTTGTCAGGAAAAACTACCTGGCACTGTTCTTGATGGAAAGCGGGCGGAACTTCATTTTTCCCAAGCCGGAGGTTGTATCCACCGGGACTGCCGTGACACTTGAAAAAGAGGGAAGCAGGGATGAACAGTGCATTTACATAGAGGATAGCGATTGGCTTCAAAATTCATGGAACGAATACCAGTCTTCCTCTGCCTTCGGTCATTGCCTTTGCGGACTCAGATGCGGTGACAAGGTCAAGCTGTCTGAGCTTGACATCCACAATTGGATAGTCAAGGACATATCATCCAAATATCAAAGACGCTATAATGAATGGTTGAATAAGGAGGCGCAAACTCCCCAAAGCGGAATAACAATGTTCACGACGCCTGAAAAGGCTGATGGGGGCATGGACTTCTCCGAATTGGTTCTTCATTTGAGGAACATTCGCGATTCGCGTGAACGGGCGATTCAGGCAGGATGTGAATTCTACCGATCCGTCACGCCAGCCTTTGGTTTGTTTAAAGGCGCGACACGTCTTACCTTCCAGCAGGCATTTGCATGCCTTGCCTGTTATCCTGACCTGTATGTCAAGACGGCTATAGGCACAGCAGAAGAGCGTTTTCTTTCCCTGTCCATGTTGCGCCAAGGCAAAAAGATTGTCTTGACAAAACTGACAGTCGAATTGCTAATCTTCCTTGAGGTTCAAACTGGCATTGACGTAATTGCCCGTCTCAAGGCTTCCAAACTGAAAATCGTTGCAAGCGAATATCTGCTTGATTACCTGCATAATGAAAAGCAGCAGCCAGCCTCTGCGGAAACGATTGCCCTAGATGGCGACCGTCCAAGAATGTACCACGATAATTACGGATTGAAACGCGCAGGACTTCTGTCACGCTATTTCGATTTTCTCAATACGAGTGACTGCGTTCTTGGGAATATCTTGTCCAATGGGGATAACAACGAAGAGGACATCAACATTCGCACCGTTCTTGGGAGAGACTACTATCATGCCTTGATGATTGCAACGGCAGATGCCAACGCCATACTATGGGATGACGATGCGGTGACAATGGACATCTGCCAGCATTTTGATGAGAAAATCAAAGTGCGAAACAGGGTGTTCACCCAAGTCCTGTTCAGGCATCTGCATAATCTGGGAATCATTTCTGACAAGGAGCAGACGTCTGTCAACATATTCCTGCTGACTATGAAAATGCGCTTCACATGGTGTGATCCAGACACTATTGTGGAACTTGCCTCCACTCGAAATGCGCCATCAAATGCGGCCTTCAGGGAGTTCTGTTGGTATTTGAACCAGAACAATACTGAATTGGATGTGGAGTCTGTGCGCCGTGTTTGCTTCAATTCGATTAGATTATTGGCTGAAAGCCGGGATTATGCCAGAAAAGCACAGAAGACTGGTATGAAGACACTTGTCAGAGCTTTTGCCCAATATGACAGGAACCTTTTGGAGGATTGCCTGTTCAATGGTCTGAAAGCAGCTCTTGAAAACAAAGGCAACACCATTCAAGGATATGTTGTCAAGCGGCTACACGCATATTTGTCAAGAAGCCATAGAAAACAGTTGCGTGCCATGATGCGCCGTTCTAAGGCACAAAAGAAACCAGCAAGGAACGCCAAGTCATCCATGCGAAGACACCGGCGTAAGTGACTCCGTATCCTGACGGCCACCAATGCTCTCGCGTCCTATCCTTCAGACCCTTCGGGCACTTGAAGCACACAACCGCATTCTCATACAACTTTCTGATGTCCTTCCAGTTCATAGCGATATCTTCTCCATAATATCCATTGGCAGACGCCACATCCCGACATTGCCCCGGCAGGGAATCGACTCGTCCAGCAGACGCACATTGGTCAAACGCCACCAGACGGGGTAGCCCTCGTCCCAGACGGGCGGATTTGGCGCGGTGTGCGAGGCCTCGTAGTCGCAGACGGCGACCAGCATTCCGCGCCAGCCGCTCACCTCGTCCCATTGTGGGAGTGCGGCCAATGCCTCCGGCTTGAACGCCCGCTCCGCCCAGGCGAGGAAATTGGCGTACTCCCTCGCATCCGATGACTTCGAGCAGGTCATCGCACAGCGTCCTTTCGCTGGAACGGGCATCGCGCTGCGGTTCTCCCACTGCTTGACGCCCATCGCAATCATCACCGCCAGGGGGATTCGTGTTGTGAAGGCGAGTTCCACCAAGTTACATATCCTTGCAATAATATCCACCAGTTTTGGGAGCGCCACGGAACTCGATTTTTCCCTGCGTCTTCAGTTCGGCAATAGCACGTGCTGTAGAGGCGCGGCTTTTGCCAATGGATGAGACAATGGCAGGCATTTTGATGCCTGGCCTTTCGCGTATGACGGAGAGCACTGCGTTTACAGTCTCATTTACAGTCTCATTTACAGTCTCATTTACAGTCGGGTTCTTCTGCCTGCCAGTTAGGTTGTCTTGTTGAAGAGTTTTCTTGCCGAAAGACAACCGGGAAAGGCGGTCGGGAGTTGGCAAAGTCCGTTATATCAAATATAATATAATCCATAATCTTGACTTGAAGCATTTTTTCTTTGTTACGTGGAGATACTACTCGAAATTTTCAGCGATTCCTGAAATAAGACACGAAATCACGCCCGTTCACGAACTTAAGGGCATTTTCCCGGGTGAAGGAGTCGGTTCGAACTGGCGGAGAATCGAGGGTCAGGGAGCGCATCTCCACTATTTTACCTAGAAAGGAGGCAATCTTTTGCCTTTTTGGGGCACAAGACTAGTCTTTTTGTCGTTTTAAGGTTATATTCAGTTTCTACCACTCTCTCCGGTGTCACGCGCAGGAGTGGCGTTCATGCCAGATTCAAGGCGAGCAAGAACAAGTTCCTAAAAACAAGTGATTTAGAAGAAACTTAGACAACTCCAAAAGGCTTCTTCCGGCGCTCCAGGCAACAATGGTCAAGACGGTCCAAAGAGCGACGAATTGAAAGGGAATAAAAATGAGTCATAATCAAAGAGTTAAAATAACACAAGTTTCGTTGTTCAGCACCCTGCTCAGCGGACGCTATGGCGGAGTCATCAGCGTTGCTGAAGTCAAGCAGAGTGGCAACCTGGCGATCGCCACCATGGATCGACTGGACGGCGAAATGCAGATGATCGACGGAGTCGTATATCAAGCGTGTTCGGATGGCCACGTCTATCTGCCTGACGATGACGCGACCGTCCCCTTCGGCACAATCTGCAATTTTCGCGCCGACCAAAGGCTGAAACTTGAAAATCTCCCGAGTTACGAACTTTTTGAAGAGCATTTGAGGAAGCAATGCCCGCTGGAAAACTCTCCGCTTGCAATCCATTTTACGGGGAAGTTCCAACGCATGAAGGTCCGTGCGGTCGCTCGTCAGGAGCAGGACGGAGTCGGTCTGGCAGAAGCGGCGAAAAACGAAGCGGTCTTCGATTTGACCGACTGCTCCGGCGACCTGGTGGGATTCCGCCTGCCCGACTATGTCAGCGGAGTCAATGCGCCTGGATGGCATCTCCACTTCGTGGATACGGCGCGACAGCGCGGCGGCCATGTGGTCAACTTCTCCCTGCTGGACGGCGAGTTGCGTTTCTGCTATGCGGATGATTTTCAGGTCAGGCTTCCTCCTCCCGAAGTGCTTTCCGGACTGGATTTGAAACGGGACTGGAGCAAAGAGTTGAAACGGGCGGAAGCAGAACGCTGACCGACTAGAAGGCCTTTCGGGACAGCCGAGACACGGGACAGCGGGGACAGGTTCAAAGCAAAAGAATCTGAGTATTCCTGCGTGATTTTGCCTATGAATCCTTAAATTTCAGATATATTATGTCATTGTCGCTTGTCGGCCTTCGCCCAAGACACCCGTGGTCATTTCACAAAGTTTCAACGCGCATTGACGTATGGAAGACACCTTGATCAACAATCCAGAGCAAATTTCGGAACGCGTGCGGGAATTGCGCACCGTCCTTGAGTTGACCACTGCGGAATGCGCCGAAAAACTCGGCGTCTCCGAACAGCAATATCGCGACTACGAAGCCAACGTCGAGTCCATCCCCATCAGTTCCCTGTATAAACTGGCGGATCTGTTCGGCGTCGATTTCACGGTGTTGATGACGGGAGAGGCTCCGAGCATGGGCGCCTACTCGCTGGTCCGCGCCGGTCATGGGGCCCACGTCGATCGCTGTCCCGGATACAGTTTCCAGGCGCTTGCGTATAACTTCAAGGGTCGCACCATGGAGCCGATGATTGTCACGCTCGAGCCGAAGGAGCATCCGGAGGACGAGGCGGTGCTCATCACGCACGGCGGGCAGGAGTTCAACCTTGTGCTGGAAGGCGCCATCAAGGTCGTCGTCGGGAAGCGCGAGTTCGTCCTCAACGAAGGCGACTCCCTCTACTTCGACCCACGCCTTCCGCATGGCCAGCGCGCGCTTGAAAAAACCGCCCGCTTCCTCACCATCATCCAGAAGGAGTAACCCGCCAACGCTCCCCTTCCCCTTTTCCCTTTCTTGAATGGCCGCTATCGCGGCGTAACAACTTATGCTAGAGAAATTTCTACCACGTCAGGATTTTGACTCATACGAGGATTTCAAGGCGAACTATCGGGCAATCATCCCGCCGGGCTTCAATTTCGCCTACGACGTCGTCGATGCCTGGGCGGAGCAAGAGGACGCCAAGCCCGCTCTGGCTTGGATGAACGACGAGTCCGACGAGGTCAAGACCTACTCCTTCGGCGACCTCAAGCGGATGTCCAACCAGGCCGCGAATTTCTTCAAGGCGCACGGCATCCGGAAGGGTGATTTCGTGATGCTCATCCTCAAGCAGCGCGTCGAAGTGTGGGTGGCCATGCTCGCGCTTCACAAAATCGGCGCCATCGTCATTCCCGCGACCTTCCTTCTCACGCCGAAGGACATCATCTACCGCGTCCACCAGGCCGACGTCAAGATGATCGTCGTGGTGGACGAAGCACCCATCCTGCAACACGTCCTCGATGCCGCGCCGGAATGCCCCACGCTGGAGCAAATCGCGGTGGTCGGCGATTCCGCCCTCCCCGGCGGCGTGCTGGATTTCCGCAAGGAGGTCGCCGCGCAGTCCACCGAGTGGTCCAAGCCCGCGGGGGCCGACTACGCCGGCGAGCGGGACACCATGCTCGTCTATTTCACCTCCGGCACCTCCAGCCCGCCCAAGATGGTCCGCCATGACTTCACGTTGCCCATCGGCCACATCGTCACCGCACGCTACTGGCAGAATCTGCGCGAGGGCGACCGCCACATGACCGCCTCCGACTCGGGCTGGGCAAAATTCGCCTGGGGAAAAATCTACGGTCAATGGATCGTCGGCGCGGTCATTTGCGCGTATGACTCCGAGCAATTCAAGCCCGCGAATCTCCTCAACGCCATCCAGAAACTGGAACTCACCTCCTTCTGCGCCCCGCCGACCATCTACCGTTTTCTCATCAAGGAAGATTTGACCAAATTCGACTTCTCGCGCATCAAGCAGTGCTCCATGGCCGGCGAGCCGCTGAACCCGGAGGTCTATAATCAGTGGCTGAAACTGACGGGACACCCGCTCATCGAGGGCTTCGGACAGACCGAGACCTCCGTCCTCATCGCGAATTTCCAGCCGTGGATTCCCGTCAAGCCTGGCTCCACCGGAAAGTTCTCGCCAATCTTCGACATCGAATTGCTCAAGGAAGACGGCTCCGTCGCCGAAGACGGCGAGACGGGCACCATCGTCATCCGAAATGCCAAACGGGACCTCCCGGTCGGCTTGTTCCGAGAATACATCAAGGCGCCGGAAGCCAATGCCGTGCAGTGGAAAGACGGCCATTATTCGACCGGCGACATGGCGCGACGCGACGAAGACGGCTACATCTGGTTCGTCGGCCGCAACGACGACGTCATCAAATGCTCCGGCTACCGCATCAGCCCCTTTGAGGTCGAATCCGCCCTGATGGAGCATCCCGCCGTGCTGGAATGCGCCGTCACGGCCGCGCCGGACCCCATCCGTGGCCAGGTGGTCAAGGCGACGGTGGTCCTGGTCAAAGGCCGTGGCTATGAGGCGTCGGACGCATTGGTCAAGGAACTCCAGAACCACGTCAAGCACACCACCGCGCCATACAAATATCCGCGCATCATCGAATTCGTGGACGAACTTCCGAAGTCGATTTCCGGCAAAATCCAGCGCAGTGCCATCCGCAAGAAGGACAACGCCTGACCGCAAGTCTGCGTGCGTCAGGCGTCACGCATCCTGAATCGTTCTGCAAAAAGGGCCGCCCAGCCATTGTTGGTTCGGGCGGCCCTTCGTGCGTTATATCATTCCGATTCTTTCACTTCATGTATGCATTGGCGACCTTATTGAAGGCAGCCACGTATTTCTCCAGGTGGCAGATGTCGTAGTTCGGATGCGCAAAGAACGAGATAGTCCTCTCCGCCAACCATTTGGCAGTCGGGCACTCGACTTTTGCATAGTCCATCTTCGCGGCGGCGGGGGTATTGAATGGATAATTGTCCGGTCCCACGCCACGCTTTTCCTGCAGGACATCTTCCTTGTACAACTCCGGCCACAGCGGACCATACACGGGAACCCCCTCTGCGGCCATGGCCGCAAGGAATTGCTTCATGGGCACTGTCATCTTCTCAATGTCCAGAACAAACGGCGCCCACCAGAAGGAGTTCTTCCGCTCCTCGCTGTCAAACGGGCAGTGCAGCACAAGCGGGTGATCTTTCAGGGCATTGATCAGATACTCGCCGTTTCGGCGGCGCAGCGGCAGATTCCAGGAATCCATCCGCTCCAGCTCGCAGGAGCCGATTAACGACTGAATCTCCGTCATCCGGTAGTTGCAGCCAATGCGGTTGTGGACATACAGGCGGCGTTGCTCCTCCTTGATCATGTCCAGGCCATTGCTGGTATCGAAGCCATAGTCACGCATGGAGAAGCATGCCTGGTAGATGTCCGGGTCGTCGGTGATGATGGCGCCGCCTTCGCCGCCGGTGGTCAGATGCTTCGTGTGGCAGAGGTTGAAGCACCCCACGTCGCCGACCGTGCCGGCTTTCTTGCCGTTGTAAAGCCCACCAAAGCATTCGGTGCAGTCTTCCAGGACGCGCAGACCATGCTTTTTGGCAATGCCCATGATCGCGCCCATGTCCGACACGATTCCGTACATGTGGCCGACCACAATGGCCTTCGTGCGTTCCGTGATCTTCTCCTCAATGACCTTCGGGTCAAGGGTATGCGAACAATCGACATCGGAGAATACCGGCAAGGCACCCAGCTGCAAAATCGCAAACACCGGCGGGAAGTAGATATATGAGGGGCAGATCACCTCGTCACCTGGAACCACGCCCAGCGCCGCCAATGCCAAGTGAAAGGCGCCAAACTCATTGACCGTGGTCACGCAATGGCGAACTCCGTGCCAATCGGCAAGCTCCCGCTCAAATTGCTTCCCGTAGGGACCGCTCCAGTAATTCAACTTCGCCGTCCGCAGAGGCTCGGACAACTTCTGATACGTCTTCTCGGAATAAACCGGCCACAGCGGAAAAGGCTCCGTGTTCACTGCTACTCCACCATCAATCGCCAATTTGTCAACGGTCATTTGCTTTCTCCTGTTCGTTGTGGATATACTCCAAAAAAGAAACAACACTTATTATAAATGCAATTTACTATTTTGTCAAGACCAAATCGAATTATTGTGGAAGAATATGGAAATGCTCTTTTCTCCGTGAGGGTAGTTCTTTTACTTTCAGTTTTGTCTTTGCCCAAGGGTTGTCGCGCCCTTTTCGGGCGCAGGGGGTGTTGTTGGCCTCCCCGCCAGCTGCATGCCTTTCAGGCACTTGCAGGCGGTTAAGCATGGTTGCACACACCGTGCGCTCGCCGCTTCACGGCTGAAAAGCTTTGATTCGGTACCCTGTTGGGAAACATAGCCTATGGAAAACCATGCTTGGCAGACGCAGTGTGGCGTGTGAGGTGTTTTGGGAAACGCGCTCCCGCCCATTTTGCCTCTGGGATTTCAATTTATCAATACGATTCCCTAAGAAAGAAAGCTTCCACACCAAACCACTGCTGCCTGGTAAAACTACCGCTCCGAGGCAAAAATGATAGGAAAACTAAGATTCCGTTTCCTTTTCCGCCATCGGACTTGCAACCGGGCGAAAACCGCATTACATTACTGTCGTAGGGGGTGGGGGCATGCCTCCCTATTTGGTCGCGCATGCGCGCAAATGCAAAAACGCCGCCGATGTCGACTGGTCAAAATCGCCCTCCTGACAATATTGCCTTGCTGCTGTCGCGCGTGGCGCAGGGCACAGTTTTTTTACCGGACAGCAGCGAAACTGGCACTTTCATGGGAAGCCCCGCGTTTCCCTTTTCCGCTGCGCTACCAAGTATATCCTGCCAGTTCCAGTCCTCGCTTGCGTTGCAGGAAGTTCCGATAGTGCTTGTGGCACTGCTGACTCCAGGTCGCCTCGGAGAGCGCAATCGCGCGGTCCAGGAACTTCACGCGCACGCGCCACTGGGGCACCAGTTCCGTCCAGAGCGGTGCCTCGGCGCCCAGGAGCCGGTCGCCCAGATATTCCACCATGTGGGCACCGACTGTGGAACAATAGGTATCCATGTCGGTGACTGGCGTCATCGGGTCGGAGTGCGGATCTTCATCATCCTGAGGATAATCCAGATAATATGCGTGGTCGATGGAAGAGACCACGGGGTTGTCATCGTGCGCCGCGCAAGTGACCATGTCGCATTCATTTCCCCAGCACTGGAGGATGGTTTGCTTGGGTGGGTTGATATGCGTTCCCCAGACCATCGGCGTTCGGCCGTGCGCCAGAAGGAAATTGCAGATTTCGTTGACGAACCACTCTTCCAGCGCCCGCGAGTCCTTGAGACCGAGTTCGCGGATTTTCGCCTGGCACTTCGGACACTTGTCCCAATGGCTGGTACCGCATTCGTCGTCTCCGATATGCACCACCTTGCACTCAGGCAGCAGTTCGAGCGCCTCCAGGAGCCGTGCCTTCATGAACTCCATCGATGCAGGATTCGCCAGGCAAATCTCCCAGCCGTGGACCTCCGGGTTGCATCGCAGTTCCGGATGAAGTCCCAATAGGAAGACATTGTGCCCCGGCATGTCGATTTCCGGAAGGATTTCGATGCATTGGCGGGCGGCCTCTGCGCGGATGGCGACAAAGTCCTCTGGAGTATACGCGCCGTCCTGCCAGTCACCATGCCCATTGAGTTCCGGCGCGCCCTTGGCGGGAATGCGCCAAGACTGCGCATCGGTGAGGTGCCAGTGGAAGCGGTTGAGCCGCAATTTACCCATGAGCCGCAGGGTCGCCAAAATCGTCTCTCGGTCCTGAAAATGCCTTGCGGAGTCGAGCATGAGTCCACGCCAGCGATAACGCGGACGGTCCTGGACCACCCCACACTCCAGCTGAGCGGCATTTGCTCCCCAGCGGAAAGCAATCCAGAGCAACTGCTCCAGCGCATGTGCTCCATAGAGACGGCCTGCCGCATCACCTGCTTTGAGGACAATGCGGTCTGGCGTGACCTCCAGCGTAAAGCCCTCGGGAGGCAGCCCCGCGCCGGCAACCAGGTCAATGGCGGCCGCGGCGTCGGCGGAAACCATCGCCCCGAAAAAACGCAGCCGATCAGCGATTTGTTCCAATCCCTCACCAACTCGAACCGGACGCTCCAACGAGAAGAAGCCCTCGTGCACCGCATAGTGGTACGGACGCGGCAGGAGGTAGCCATATGCGGGATTCATCGGCGTAACAGGGAACGGCAATGGCATAGTGCTTTCTTGTACGAGGTGGAAGATTGGGTTACTTGTTTGACTGCCGGGAAATCGCAACTCCCTCCAAATACGACTGTTCGAGGATGTCGGCCATCTTCCGCCAGTCGAAGCGCTCCAGCACCAACTGCTGGCCGCGCTTGCCCAGGCGCTCGCGCAGTTCATTGTCCTGAAGCAGCCGGATGACATTCGCGGCGACCTGGTCCACATTCTCGGGTTCACCGAGCAGCCCGGTCTCGCCATCCAACACGACCTCCGGCGTGCCGTCCAGCGGATAGGCCACGACCGCCTTGCCCGCCGCCAACGCCTGAACGCAGGCCCGCGGGAGCCCCTCACGCAGCGAGAGGTGCGCCAAGATGTCCACCTGCGCGAGATAGGCCGGAACCTGTTCGGGAGGAATCAGCCCCGCAAAGACGAAGTGCTCCGTGAGCCCCAGGCGGGCGATTTCCGCCCGAAACTCTTCCCGCAGAATGCCGTCGCCGATGAAGAGGAAACGCACATTGGGAACTTGCGCGACAATCTTCGGGGCAGCCGCAATCATGCAGTCGTGGCCCTTGAGTTCGAAGAGCCGCGCGAGCATCCCGACCACGGGCGCATTCTCCGGAATGCCCAATTGCGCTCGCAGTTCCAGCGAACGCTTTGCGTTCACGAAGCTCTGCAAGTCCATACCGCTATAGACGACCTGGTACTTTTCACGCGGGGCGACGCCTGCCGCCACGCATTGGTCAATCATCGCCTGCGCCACCGCGTAGATGCGGTCGCAGTATTTGGCGGCGAAGTGCTCTGCAGCGATATATATCTTGTTTTTAAAAGATGACTGATACGGATGGAAGGCCTGACCGTGGACGGTGTGCACCACGAAGGGCACACCCGCCTTGCGCGCCGCGATGCGCCCCACGATTCCCGCCTTCGAGGCATGCGTGTGCACGACATCGAAGTGATTCTCCTCAAAGAATTTCCGCAGTTTCCGATAGGCCCGCCAATCTTTCAACGGACTCAGGCTGCGGATGAGTTCCGGAATCTCCACAATCTTCATTCCCTTGGGACAGAAGGTTTTCAGGAGCTGTCCCTCGGGACCTGTGGTCGGCCCCGTCACCAGCGTGACCTCATGGCCCTTCTCCAGATGCCCCTGGATGGTGTACAGCGTGTTCTCCTGCGCACCGCCGATGATCATCCGGGTTATGACATGGCAAATCCGCAACATAAACTATTAATTATCAATTAGTTGTTGTTTATAAACAATTTATCTTATTATTAAAACAAACCTCCCACCGCCAGTCTTTAGAAGCTGGCGGTGGGAACTTTGGCATTAGGCTTTAAGCCTTAAACGCAAAGCAATTACCGATACACGGGGCCGAGGTAGGCGCAGGCGCGGAAGTCATCGCCACCGAAGCGGTCCCACATCGTCGGGCGGAAGATATCCTCCTTGGCGATGTTGTGCATATCGACGGGGATGCGGAGCATCGCGTTGAAGGTGATGAAGTCCGCGCCGATGAGGCCGAGGGACGAGCCGTCGTGGTTGGGTCCGATGCGGTTCATGTACTCGAAAGAGGTCATGTCGCGCGGCATCCAGTGGGTCTCGGGCCAGGTCGGGTCGGTGATGGCGCCGATCTTGTCGCCGACGGCCTTGGGCAGATCCACGGTCTCGCCTTCGACCACGGAGCAAGTCATCGTCTCGCCCACGCAGTTGTAGCGGTAGGAGGTCACCGGCAGGCCGCCCGGCGTGCGGAAGTGGCTGGAGAGGCCGTCGCCAGGGAAGTAGGTCAAGTCCGCACCCATGTAGGTGACGGCCTTGCCGATCTCCTTCGCCAGGACCGCCTGGTACTTCTCGTTGGCGCGCAGTTTCGCGACCACGTCTTGAATCGGGGTGCTCTTGGGCTCGCCCACAATCTTGTAGAGGTCCACGGCATATTCCAGCGCGGCCGCGCCGGAGTTGCGCTTGTCGATGATGCCACGCGGGCAAATCTTGGAGACGTCCACGCCAGTGGCTTTCTTGATGGAGGCCGGAGTCCAGTTGGTGCGGATGTCCGCGAACATCTGGCTCATGCCGCCGGAGAGCAGATGGCCGACGGTCATGCCGATGCCATTCTTGCCGTCATTCTCGGTCGCCACGATGTACGGAGCGCGGAAGCCATTCCAGTCCACCATCGAGTTCAGGATGGACTCGGTGACGTCGAAGTTCGGGTTGCCGTCCGTCCACTGGCGCTGGCCCTGCGTGCCGGCCGCGATGGCGTTGTAGCCCTGCGCCCACTCGACATGGCGGTAGCCCTGCCCTTTGAGCCAGGAGGGGCTACGCAGCGCGAGCTTCGCGTTGCCCGTCATCAGGTCGCGGACCAGCAATGTCTCGCGGAGGCACTGGCGAATCAGCTCGTCCTCGGAGAGCGGGCGCTCCAGGCCCTTGTTGTTCTTGTTGCCATAGACGATCTTGAAGGTCTTCTTGAACCAGGCGCAGGCCTTCTTGAGTTCCTCCTGGTCGTAGAACTTCTCGTTGATGCGGGTGTGCAGGCCGCTCATGTCGAAGGAGCAGGAGCCCATCCCGAAGGTGTGCAGCATCACATTGCGGCGCAGGTCGCTGCCGATGATGCCCATGGCGACGCCGCCGACCGAGAGGTAGTTCTTGCCGCGCATGTATCCGACGGCGGCAGCTGCGCGGGCGAAGCGGAGCAGGCGAGTTGCCACATAGTCGGAGAGCGGACCGTCCTCGTCTTCGAGGTCGGGGGAATAGACGCAGAATATCGGACGCTTCTTCTCGTCCATCGCGGCTGTGAACGCCTTGAGCCAGACGGCGCCTGGCCTGTCGGTCTGGTTAAGGCCGTATGCGCACTGCGGCCATTCGGAGGAGCCGATGCCCTGCGCGGCGCCCATGAGTTCGTCCGAATACGACCAGCTGCGGCCTACCCAGATGTTCGAGCTGACGCCCTGCGTCGCATAGTATTCCTGCGCACGTGCAGCCGTCCTCGCGCCATAGACGATTTCGGGGGCGACGACGACGCGCACTGGCGTGCCGTCAGGCTGGCGTACGTTGTTGACTATAAGGTCATAGACCTTCTCGACAATCGCCCACGTCTTGACGACGTTGTCCTCGTAGGCGCCTCTGCGTCCGTCCGAGACAGGCGTGATGGCGATGGTGACTGGCTGCCCGAGAATGCGTTTGTCCGCCTGCTGGAAAGAGCGAACGGGATTCGCGAGTTTCTTGAAATCTGGTCTGATGTCTTTTGCCATGGTTCTGATTCCTTTTGTTTGTGAGAATTCCTATATACAATAAATATACAATGACAATATACCCAGTCTCTTGCCGAAAACAACAGACAAACGTCATTTTTC
>JAFZWH010000029.1 GCA_017617415.1 Victivallales bacterium
CCGCGAAGCGGCAAGCGCACCCGGAGGGGGTATCGGTACGCTAAGGATCCAGAGCTCTCCAATCAAGGCATTGCAGCCGCGAAGCGGCAAGCGCACGGAGCGCGCAACCATGCGTAACCGCCTGCAAGTTCCCGCAAGGGCACGCAGCTGGCGGACGAGATGTCCCCTGAATGACTGCGCCCGCAAGGGCGCGATAACTCTTCGGGTAAAGTCAAACTTAAACTTAAAATTCTGCCGTTAGGCACCTTCATGGGAACATAGCCTAAGGTAAACCATAGACGAATCTGATTCCGGCGAGGCTTTTCCGCCTGCGGAGCGGTAAAGGCGCGAAAGGCGTGCGGAGCATAATTACGCATTACGAATTACCAATTAAAATGAACTGGTTTCTTCCCTATCTTCTGGCTTTTGGCGGTTCCGCTGTTCTGTCGTTGTGTTTTACGCCATTGGCGCGCAGTGTCATTGCACCGCGGTTTGAACTGTGGGACAAGCCGCAGTCCGAGCACCACAAGAACCACACCAAGGCCACGCCCGTGGCCGGCGGGTTGGCGATGTGGTCTGCCTGGTTCGCGGTACTGGGCGGCGGGCTGCTCGTCGCCAAATTGCTGCCTGGACTCCTGCCGGAGGCGATGCGTCCTGCCTTGAAGGGCATTGGCGACGTGAAATACACCCTCATGGTCATCATGCTCTGCGCCACCGGGCTCATGGCGATGGGCCTGTGCGACGACCGCAAGGCCATGGGCGCCGGACGGAAATTCCTCTTCCAGTTTCTCGCCGCCGGACTCACCGCCGCCTTCGGACCACGCATCCTCGTGGCGCATTGCCCCGTCGTGCTCTCCTGGGCCATCACCACCCTTTGGATCGCCACCGTCATCAACGCGATGAATTTCTTCGACAACATGGACGGCCTGGCGGGCGGGACCTCCTTCATCGCCTTTGTCTTCCTCTTCGCGATCGCCGCCCTGCGCGGACAGTATTTTGTCGCATTGCTCACCGCCACCGCAGCCGGCGCCGCGTTGGGCTTCGTGCGCTACAACTGGCCACACGCAAGCATTTTCATGGGCGACTCCGGGAGCCATCTGCTGGGCTATCTGCTCGCGGTCTCCTGCGTGATGACCACCTTCTACACGCCAGCGGACACCCCCACCGCGCTGTCCATGCTCATCCCCGTCTTCGTCCTCGCCATTCCGCTGGTGGATGCCGCGACGGTGGTCATCATCCGTTTGCGCCTCCACAAGCCCATCTACGTCGGCGACAACCGCCACATCTCCCACCGCTTTGTGAACCTCGGCCTCGGACGTCCCCTCGCGGTCTTCCTCGTCTGGCTGCTCGCCTTCATCACCGGCGCGGGCGCACTGGCATTGCTCTGGCTGCCGCCCTTCGGCGCCTGGCTGGTCCTCGCGCAGTTCGTCGCGATGATGGCCATCATCCTCATTCTCCAATTCCACGCCGCCAAGAACCAATCATAGCATTATTTAACTGCTTTATTTTAAATAACTTATGACCTTTGAATCGGAAATCTCCCGTCGGCGCACCTTCGCCATCATCTCGCACCCGGACGCCGGCAAGACCACGCTCACCGAGAAGTTGCTGCTCTACGGCGGTGCGCTTCAAGCCGCCGGTGCGGTGCGCGCCAAGAAGAACCAGCGCAACACCACCTCGGACTGGATGGACATCGAAAAGGAGCGCGGCATCTCCATCTCCTCGACGGTCCTGCAATTCGAGTATCGTGGCTATTTCATCAACCTGCTGGACACTCCCGGCCACCGCGACTTCTGCGAGGACACCTACCGCGTGCTCACCGCCGTGGACTCGGTGATCATGGTCATCGACGCCGGCAAGGGCATCGAGGAACGCACGCGAAAACTATTTGAAATCTGCAAGATGCGTGGCATTCCCATCTTCACCTTCATGAACAAGATGGACCGCCCCGCACGAAATCCCCTCGAACTGCTGGACGACATCGAGAAGACGCTCGGCATCGGAACCTTCCCCGTCACCTGGCCACTCGGCGACGGACCCGACTTCAAAGGCGTCTATGACCGCCTGAACCACGAACTGCATCTCTTCACCAATCAGGGCAAGGGCTCCGCGAAGGCCGCCGAGAAGACCACCGGACCGGACGACCCGCGACTCGCCGAATTGATGCACCCCGACCTCCTCGCCGAATGGCGCGACCAGGTGGAGCTCATCTCCATGGCAGGCGAGGACTTCGATGACGAGGCGGTCAAGATCGGCGCCGTCACGCCCGTCTTTTTCGGTTCCGGCATCAACAATTTCGGCGTGCAACTGCTCCTGGACTACTTCGTGGAACACGCATTGCCGCCCCAGCCTCGCAAATCCTCCCAGGGCGAAATCGCGCCGGACCGTCCGGAGTTCTCCGGCTTCATCTTCAAGATTCAGGCGAACATGGATCCGAACCACCGCGACTCCATGTCCTACGTGCGCGTCTGCTCCGGCGAATTCGTCAAGGACATGACGGTTCCCAACCCGCGCGGCGGTCGCCCGCTGCGTCTCTCTTATCCGCAGCGGATGTTCGGGCAGGAACGCGACTCCATCGAGACCGCCTATCCAGGCGACATCGTGGGACTGGTCTCCCACGGCAATTTCCGCATCGGTGACACCCTGACTTCCATTCCGAATCTGGTTTACAACGAGATTCCGCGCTTCGCGCCCGAGGTCTTCTGCATCCTCCACAACTCCGCGCCATCCAAATACAAGCAGTTCATCGAGGGACTGGAGCAATTGCTCAACGAGGGCGCCATCCAGGCCTACACCCTCCACAACGACCTCCAGAGAAGCGTGCTGCTGGGCGCGGTGGGACAACTCCAGTTCGAGGTTGTCAAGCACCGCCTGGAGACCGAATACGGCGCGGAGGTCCGCCTTCAGGACACCCCGTACACTCAAATCCGCTGGATCGACCCCTCTGTGGACATCGAGTCCCTAAAGGGGACCTACCTGGGCAGCAATGTCCGCCTCGGTGCCGACCACCAGCACTCCGCAGTCCTGCTCTTCCCCGACGAGTGGGCAGTGAATTATTTCATCGAGAAGAACCCCAAAATCCCGCTGCTCACCACCTCCCCGATGCAGGGCGAAACCATCTGAAGAAGGTAAGAAGTGAGCGGCGAGAGGTGGCATTTCGGCACTAATTGCTAATTGCTAACTGGTTTGGCACGCCGCGCGTCCCGCGCGGCATTTTATTTATGAGCATCGGGAGCCACGACGGGCCAAATCCTATATAGTACAGCAAAGCGCCTGATTTCCTTTCCCCATGAAGTCTTTTCTCATCTTTGATATGGATGGCGTGCTGCTGGACACGATGCCGCTCTGGGAACACCTCGGCATCGACTATCTGACTGCGCACGGCATTCAGCCCACGCCCGGACTCCGCGAACGCCTCCTCCAGATGACCATGCCCGAGGCGGCGGAACTCTTTCGTGCGGAATTCGGCATGACAGCCCCCGCAGAGGAGATTATCGACGGCATTGACGCCATGGCCAAGGAGTTCTACACGGCGAAGGCGCTCCTCAAGCTAGGCGTGGCAGAGACACTTGCGGAGTTGCATCGGCGGGGCTACCATTGCGTCTTGGCTACTGCGACCGACCGCGACCTCGCAACCGCCGCCCTCCGCCGCACGGGAATTGAATCATGTTTTCAGCAGATTTTTACCTGCACGGAACTCAACCTCTCGAAGCAGGATCCGGCTTTCTATCTCGCAATTCTCCAAGAGCTTAAAACCAGCGCCGGCGAATGCGCGGTCATCGAGGATGCCTTGCACGCCATCCAGACCGCCTTGGCCTGTGGCATCGACACTTACGCGATCTACGACGAGAGCGCCCATGATGTCTGGCCGCAAATCCAGTCCATTGCAACTTGTGCCTTCCAGCGTTTTGACCAATTGCTGGAGGTGCTGTAGGGCGCGCGGGAGCGCGTCCCTCCCGATTCCCCTCTGACCTCTGCTGGCGGGGTGCCAGCAGTACCACCTCTTACCTCCCACCTCTCACTTCTAACCTCTAACCTCTGCTGGCGGGGCGCCAGCAGTATCACCTCTAACCTTTTATGAAGACATTGCTTTTCCAAGGCGACTCGATTACTGACGCGGGCCGCACTGACACCCTCAAATTCATCAGCCCTGGTTGGCCGCTCATGGGCATGGGCTTCGGCTATCCGCATCTGCTCGCCTCCAAAATCTGCGCGGAACACCCGACAGACTGGACCGTGCTGAACCGCGCCGTCACAGGCAACCGCGTCGTGGACCTCTACGCCCGCTGGAAACTCGACGCCCTCAACCTGAAGCCGGATGTCATCAGCATCCTTATCGGCATCAACGACATCTGGCATGAGTTTGAACGCCAGAACGGCGTCGAGACTCCACGCTTTGATGAGTTCTATCGTCGGCTTTTGGATTGGTCTCTGCAGTCCAACCCAAATATGAAATTTGTTCTCTTGGAGCCATTTGCGCTCTTCCATGGTGCCGTCGTCGAGGAATGGCGCAAGGAGGTCACCGAGAAACAGGAAGTCGTCCGCAAGATCGCCAAGGACTACAACACCATCTTTGTGCCATTGCAATCGGTCTTTGACGAGGCCACCAAACGCGCACCCGGAGATTTCTGGCTAGCGGACGGCGTCCATCCGACGCTTCCTGGTCATCATCTGATTGCCAAGGCGTGGCTGAAGGCCACCGAGGGGATTTTCTAACGCAGGCAACAAGCCATATCCGTTTGGAAACCACACGGATATGGCTTTGGACATGGCAAATAAAACATTCCGAGGCATGTCCGACTCCCCGCAGGAAAAACCGACTGATGCACCGCGCGCCAAACTTTTCCCATTGGCGCTGGTGGCGGTTTTGCTCTCGACGTGCTACTTGATTTGCTTTGAAATTCTTTTCAAGAAAGTCTTTGTTTCCCCGTCCGCAGCAGTCGCGCTGATTGCATTCCTTGCCGGAGTGCTTGGCTGGCTTAGCGGAGTGGTTGGTATCTTTAGTTTATTTTTCTGTCACCCGCCGCAGCACACGGGAAGACCATTTGCCTATCTCGGCATCCTGTTATTTTTGTGGCCATTCGTTGCCTTCGCAGTAGACAAGTTTATGCCCATTACGCCCAAGGACAATGGCATTTTATGCATAACTAACTTAAAACTGTATGCTGTAGCAATATATATGTATGCGGATTACAACGAAGGTCATCTGCCACCGCAGGAAAACTGGGAGGAAGCGCTTCAGCCGTACCTTGACCTTGACAGGCAATTGCGTTGCCCTTCATGTGAATCAGAGCATTCCACCGGCTACGTTTATCTCGGTAATGCGGAGATGGTGATTCCCTCCGCAGAATCATCGCCAGACAATCTTCCCCTGCTGATGGATTCCGAGCCTCGGCATTCCAAACGGCACGACCGCCGGAATGTCATGTTCCTCGACGGGCATATCAAGACTCTGACGGAAAAAGAGGTCGCGGGTTTACTGAAGCATTGAGTGTCAGCGTTCCTCTCCGCAGCCCGATTTGTGGATGAAAATGATATCGCCTTTTGCAGGAAGATTTGATGCTCGCCGCACTGCTGCCCGGTAAAAAACGATGCCTTGCGCTACGGCGACAGAAGCAAGGCAATGTTGCCAAGAGTTTTTTCCGGCCGTCATCGGCAGCGCTTTTTTGCATGGGCGCGCATGCGCGTCCCAATTAGGGAGGTATGCCCCCACCCCCTTCGGAAGTAATGTAATGCGATTTCGTCCGGTTGCAAATTCGTTGTCAGGAAAGGAAACGGAATCTTAGTTTTCCTATGATTTTTGCCTTTGGACTGTAGTTTTACCGGACAGCAGTGTGCTCGCCGTGAAATGCCTAGGACAGATTGAAGGAATGAAGAACAGAGTGTCAAAGGGACGCTTCTTTATCCGGCAGAATTAATCCTCAAAAATAGATACATTTATTAATTGGAATTATAGTATAAAGAATCCAAATTCATTTGCCCGGAAGCATTCAAGTATTTTGCTTCATCCACACGACACTTCGTTCCTTTCCACATGAAAATTCGTTATATCCTTCTGTTTGTCGCCTTGACCATCGTCACGCTCCTCCACGCCGAGCAGCCGCCGGCCGCCAGTTGGATCGCATTCCCGGAGAAGAGCGACGGCGAAAGCGTGGACACTCTACGATACCTCCGCAAAGAGTTCACCGTGGAAAAGGATCTCAAGCAGGCGACCATCTACCACTTCACCGATGACGCAGGGGTGGTTTATCTGGACGGCAAGGCGCTGCCCGGCAGCCGCGTCACCCGTCCGAGCAAGAATATCCAGGCCATCGAGGTCACTGACCTTCTGGGGACTGGTGTCCATGCAGTCGGCGTACGAGCACTCAACCACGGCGGTCCTCGCGGGACCATCCTTCGGCTGAATCTTGTGTATTCCGATGGCACGCAGGAGGATGTCTTCTCAGACGAGTCCTGGGGAGCATTGGCGACCGAAGCGCCCGGCTGGTCCAGTGTGGGCTTCGCCGGCGAAGTCCAGGAGCCGGTCTGCTTTGGCGTAGGCGCCATCCCCCCCTGGGGCACGTTAATCGACACGGACTTCTTCTACAACGCCGACGCGCTGGCCAACATCAAGAGAATCAAGCGCGAGCGCGACGCGCGAATCGCCGCATTGGCGGAGCAGATTTCCCAAGAACCCCGCGAGGAAAGCCGTGTCATCTACCGAAATGGCCTTCCGCTCATCCAAATCGGCGAGAAGGAATACACGCCGATGATTTATATGAGCCACTTCTGGCAGGGCTTTGACTCCAATCCGGATTTCGTGAAAAATGTCGAGCACTTCCGCGACGCCGGCATCCACCTCTACGGCATCGGCGTCGAGGTCGCCGATGTCTGGAACGGCTACGGCAAATTCGACTTCTCCCTCGCCAAGGAGAAAATCGGCCGGATGCTTGACATTGACCCCGAGGCGCGTTTCCTCTTCTGCATTGGCGCCTACCAGGCGCCCAAATGGTGGGTGATGGACAACCAGGACGAACTGGTGCGCTATGCCAACGCCGAGGTCAATTTCAACGAGAACGACACCAACAGCAACTGCGCCCAGCCCTCCTACGCCTCGGAAATCTGGTGCACCGAGTTCTCCGAATGCGTCCGGCTGCTGGTCGAATATCTGGAGGCGTCGCCCTACGCCAGCCGCATCTTCGGCTACCGCATCGACTCTGGCGTCTATCTCGAATGGCACTATTACGGGATGGGCAGCTGCGAACCCGACGTCTCCGAGCCGATGAGCCGCGCCTTCCGCAAGTGGCTCACCCAAAAATACGGCACTGACGCGGCACTGCAAGCCGCCTGGGGTGATGCCACCGCCAGCCTCATCTCCGCGCACATGCCTGGGCAGGAGATGCGCGAACACGCCGGCGCGGGGAGCCTGCGCGACCCGCAGATTGACCGCGCGGCAGTGGACAGTCTGCGTTGCATGGCGGACTGCCTCACCGACTTGATGCTCCGCGTGGATCACCTCGCCAAGGAGGCCAGTCACCGCAAGGCGCTGGTCGGCAACTTCTGCGGGTACTTCTTCGGGATGGACTTCCCCGCCGAGGGATGGCATCTGGAGAACCGACGCATCCTCGCCTCGCCGGACGTGGACTTCCAGGCACAGCCGCCCTGCTACGCCTCGCAGTTCCGCGACTTCGGCGGCGGCGAACCCACCCGCAGTCTCGCCGAGAGTTACCGCCTGCATGGAAAACTCAATCTCGTGGAGTGGGACACCCGCACCCATGTGGTCAAGGAACGCCGATACTCCTACGGGAACAACCCCACCGACAGCGTGAATCTGCTCGCCCGCGATTTCTCACAGTCCCTCATCCGAGGCACCGGCTTCTGGTATTTCGACTTCGGACAAGGCTGGTACGAGGATCCGCTCATCGGCGAATACCTCAAGAAGCTCCAGCCCATCCGACAAAACGCCGCGGACTGCTCGTCCATCGCCCAAGTCGCATTGGTCGGCGACCTGGAGAGCGTCTATTACCACGGTGTCGAAAAAGTCAACGCGACCATCACCAACTCCATCAACGGCACGCTGCAGGTGGTCACCCACGCAGGAGCGCCGTTTGACGCCATCGTCAGCACGGACATCGGCCTGCCCGGCCTGCCCGACTATCAGGTTTACATCTTCCTGAACTTCTATTATCTCACGCCGGAGCATCAGGCCACCATCGAGCGTCTCCACAAAGCCGGCAAGACTCTCGTCTGGCTCTTCGCGCCAGGCTATCTCACCCCGGATGGCGCCTCGGTTGATAGTCTGCGAGCCACCACGGGAATGGATGTCACCGTCCTGCCTGACGACAAGGAGGTTCCGCCAAATTTCCTGCGACCATTCCTCAAGGTCACCGACGCCAAGCCCTTCCACAAAGGCTACCGCAAACAGCTTGCGGACGGCTCCACCAGTTACCTCTTCCCCAGTGGCGGTTTCGACCTGGACACCCTCCGCGACCTCTTGAAGACCGAGGGAATCCACAGTTATGGCGGGGACGCCAAGACCTCGCTCTACGCAAATGGCTCCTACCTGATGATCAGCACCTCGAATGCTGGAAAACAAACTCTACACTTCCCGCAGAAAGTCCGGCTCCTGCAACTGCTCCCGGAGCGCAAGGAAATCCCCGGCTTTGCGGATTCCTTCACCATTAAGGCTTCAGAACGAACAACTTACCTCTTCCAGTATTTCACGGAGTAAATCTCGAATACTCAAATGCGCCTTCTTTGCATACTTATACTTATAGCCCTCGCCTTTCCGCTGAGCGCAGCGCAGCTCCTTGCGCCCACCGGACAGCCATTCCGTGCCATTGTCAAGGCCGATGGCGATGCACGCGCCGTGGATTTAGCCGCGCACGAAATGCAGGCCTGGCTGGAACAGGAGTTCGGAAAGCATCTGGAAATCGTTCCGGACAGCGATGAAGCGCCAGTCATCCGCCTGGGCAGTGCGGTTGGACTCGCCGACCTCTTGGTTGGAGAACCCACCGACGCCTTCCGCGTGCGTACCGCTGAAAATGGCGACCTGCTCATTGCTGGTGTGGACAACCACGGAAAGCCCGAATTCGGGATGATGAACCCTTGGCGGAGCATCGAACTGATGAACGCATCGGTCGGCGTGAGCCTTCTGGAAGCCGCTGGCACCGCCAACGGCGTATATGCGTTTCTTGAAAACGAATGCGGCATCCGCTTCTACGGGATTGGCCCAGACGGCACGGATGTGCCGGAACTCACGGAGGATATCCGATTGCCTGAACTGGACTACCGCCGAGTCCCACGCTTCGCCTACCGCTACCCATGGATCTCTTTCCTGGAGCGGGATCCTGAAACCGCCTACTGGCAACGCCGCGTGGGTTTTGGCGGTGCCGCGCCCGTCCAGATTATCCACGCCTTCCAGCTGATGAACCAGTATCGCGACTCCCACCCGGAGTTCTTCGCGCTCACGGAGGACGGCGGGCGAGCCTTCACCAATGAGCATGCCGTCTCCGGCCAGGGCAATCTATGTCTCCACAACGAGGCGATGATGGATGCCTTCCTGGACCTCATCGTGGAATATTTCGCGAAACATCCCGACCTGGAGGTCTTCCCGATGGGGGCCAACGACGGCCTCTTCAAAATCTGCGCGTGTCCGGAGTGCCAGGCGGACCTGTCGCATCCACACCGCGAGGGCACCGGCGACTTCTCCTGGCATATCTGGGGCTTTGTGAACCGCATGGCGAAACGCCTTGCCGAACGCTGTCCTGGCAAGTCCCTTGGCTGTATCGCCTACGAGAAATACCTCGAACCGCCCGAAGGAATGGCCTTCGAGCCGAATGTCATCGTGATGCTCTGCCACGCCCGCAGTTCCCTCGCGAATCCGCAAGCCGCGCAGGAACTCCATGAGCGCGTCGAGCATTGGCTCCAATACACCAGCCAACTCTATTTCTGGGACTGGTATCTGACCCACTGGCCCCCCACCCACAACCTGCCCGTTCTTTACGGCCGAACCATCGAACGCGAAATCCGTTACCTCGCCGCCGACTCGCGCATGCGTGGCGAATTCATCGAGGACGAAAACCGCCCGCAGATGTACGAGTTCGGCTTCGACCGCCCTGGCCAGCCCTGCATCATCCAGCTGAATCTCTACCTCACTGCCAAGCTCCTGTGGAATCCCGCCCTAAATGTCGCCGAACTCCTGGAGGAATTCTACATGCGCTACTACGGTCCGGCCGCCCAGCCCATGAAGACCTTCTGGGAACTCGCCCAAGATGCCTACGAGAAGTCCATGCGGGAAAGCGCCAAGCCAGCCCCTGAGGAAATCTTCCCGCCAAGTGTCATTGAGACATTGGAGGGATGTCTTGAAACCGCGCTGGCTGCCACGCCAGTGGATGGCATCTATCACCACCGCATCGCCGCCCTCCAGACCGAATGCGCCAGCGGTTTCAACCGCATCAAGAACCTGGCCGCCAGTGAGGATGCGATCTACGCCGCGCCAGAGGTGGCAACGCCCGACGAGGTAGCCAACGCCCTCGTCAAGGAACTCGTCACCATCGACGGACTGCCCGCCGAACCGCAGACCACCCTGCAGATTGCCTACGACCGCAGTAGCCTCTATTTTCTCATTACCTGTCATGAGCCGTCAATGGACAAACTTGTTACCTGCGCAGAACACTTTGACACTGACGCGGAATCCCCCTGGAACGATGACGGAATCGAACTCTTCATCGGGCCGGACTTCGAGGACAAATCCATTGTGTATCATCTCATCATCACGGCAGGCAATGTCCTGTGGGATGCACGGCAGTTCGCCGCCCTTCGCGCCGACAAATCCTGGGACTCCAACGCCGCAACGGAGGTTATCCGCGAGACTGACCGCTGGGCGCTGAGAATCGCGCTCCCCGTAGATGCCCTTGGCGTCACCGACCCCAACTTCGCGCCTGACCTACTCCTGCAGGTTTACCGTTCTCGCAAGGCCGGCGGCTTTCTGGAGTCCTCCGCCTGGATTCCCACCGGCGAGGGCGCCTATTTCCAACCCGAACGCTTCGGACGTCTTAAACTCGCAAGATAATCAAGGCCATTTCAACTTGAATTCGCCATGTCCAGACTCATCTACGCCTCAAGTGAGCAAAGTGCCGACCTGTGGTACGTCACCGGCTTCAATGTCCCGGATCCGATTCTGTGGTTCCAGGTCGGCGAATTAAGCGCCATTGTTGTGGGTTCGCTGGAACTGGGTCGCGCTCAGAAACAATGCAAACCCGGCGTGACCGTCATTGACGCGGCGAAATTGCGCGAGTTCTTCCATCTGCCGGAAGAAACCGAAGAGGAAAAAAAGTGCCACTGGTTTGTGAAGCAGGTTTCCGCAGTCGCTCAAGGGACAGGCGAAAACACCTGGGAAGTCCCCGAGCGCTTCCCGCTGGTTTTCGGCGACCTCCTGCGCGAAGCGGGTTTCACCGTGAAGACTCAATGGAACTTCTGTCCGGAGCGCGCAGTGAAATCTCCAGAGGAGATTGAGAAAATCCGCCACTCCGAGCGTCTGGCGGAGGCCGGGCTGGCGCAGGCGGACGGGATGCTCCGCTCTGCCACCATCGGCGACGACGGTTTTCTCCACCTCGGCGGGCACATCCTCACCGCCGAGGAACTGCGCAGCGCCATCGACCTTGAAATCACCCGCCTGGGCGGACTCGCGCAAGGCACCATCACCGCACCAGGTCCGCAGGGGGCTGATCCGCACCAGCATGGCGAGGGACCCATCAAGGCCAACGAGCCCATCGTGATGGACATCTTCCCGCGCGACCAGGCGACCGGCTACTTCGGCGACCTCACCCGTACCCGCGTGAAAGGCAAGGCATCAGAGGTCGTGCATAAGGCCTACGAGACGGTGCTAACCGCGCAGGAGAAGGTCCTGACCAGCCTCAAGGCTGGCGTGCAAGGCAAGGAGATGCACAATATGGTCGTCGAGAACTTCAAGGCGGCCGGCTACGAGACTGGAACCGACCCCCAAACCGGCGTTTACCACGGATTCTTCCATAGCCTCGGCCATTCCGTGGGACTGGAAATCCACGAGGGGCCGGGACTCTCGGCGGGTGAGGACCGCGCGATGGTCGCGGGCAACGTCGTCACCGACGAACCCGGACTTTATTACCCTGAGTGGGGCGGCATCCGCATTGAGGATACTGTCGCCGTCACCGAAACTGGCGTGGACAATCTCGCCGTCGCTCCCAAATTTTTGGAAATCGAATAACTCGTAGCTTAGTCAAACTCCAATGAAAATGAATCGTTTTCTTTTTACCGGCGCGCTTTCCGCTCTTCTTTTCGTGAGCATCCTGAGCAGTTGTGGCAAGAACTCCAGCGCATCTGGTGCAGCCAAACCCTCATCTTTGGAGCTGGCCACCCAAGCCTTTCTGGAAGCTGCAAATGCGTTGACAGCCAAGGACTTTGATAAGCTTGGCAATTTCCTTCCGACCGACTCGAAAGACAACATTCTTGCGGCGCTGAAGAGCAATTTCATGCAGGTGGAACTGGGGAATATCGTCTCAAAGGAAATGAACGGCGATGACGTCCTTATTGTCTGTGAGGCCAAAATGGGCAAAACGAGCGGTGTCTTCGATGTGCCGATGAAGAAAGTCGATGGCAAGTGGGTGATTTCGTTGGCTGGTCTCAAGCCGCACATCGAGACCTCAAAGTAATCTGCATTGTCCGTTCCAGAAGTTACGCCAGAACGGTATTTGGCGACATGACATGACCACAGAAATCGCCCTGGCCTCCCAACCGCTTCTGAAATCCGCTCTATATTAAGGGAAAGTCATTTCTGTCCCACCTGACGAATAGGAGCATTCCCAAATGAACGCAAACGAAGGCAAGAGCGAAGCCTACAAGGCTGCCGGCGTGGATATCGACCTGGCGACCAAACTGCTCAAGGCGGTCAAGGGCCGCATCTCTGCCACCCGCACCCCTGAAGTGCTTGCCCCCATCGGCGGATTCGGTGGACTTTACCGCATCGACCTGGGCAAGTGGAAGCACCCCGTGATGGTGGTTTCCGTGGACGGCGTGGGCACGAAGCTCATGATCGCCGCTATGATGGAAAAATACGACACCGTGGGCTATGACATCGTGAACCATTGCATCAACGACATCGCGGTCCAGGGCGCCACGCCAGTCTACTTCATGGACTACATCGGCATCGGCAAGATGCGCAGTCCCCTCTACGAGGATGTTCTGACCGGCTGTGCGGATGCGTGCAAGGCGCAGGGCGTCTGTCTGATCGGCGGCGAATCCGCCGAGATGCCCGGCATGTACGGCAATGATTTCGACCTGGTGGGCTGCATCACCGGAATGGTCGAGGAAGACGAGATTATCACCGGCGAACACATCCGTCCTGGCCATGTGGCCATTGGGCTGACCTCGGTGGGCTTGCACACCAACGGCTTCAGCCTCGCACGCAAGGTGCTCTTCGAGACTGCCGGCTACACCGTGGACTCCAAGCCCGCCGAGCTGCGCGGCGAGAGTGTCGGCGAGGCGCTGCTCAAACCTCATCGTTGCTACTGGAAAGCCATCAAGAGCGCAATGGAGTGCAAGTTCCCGTTGCACGGCATTTCGCATATCACCGGCGGAGGCCTCTACGACAATGTTCCGCGAATTCTGCCCGAAGACGTCGATGTCCATTTCGACGCGAAAAAGATTCGCAATGTCCCGCCCATCTTCAAGTTGATTGAGCAGGCAGGCAAGGTTGACCCCTACGAGATGTACCGCGTCTTCAACATGGGTGTAGGCATGGTCTGGTTCGTGCCGGCCGACCGCACAGAAGAAGGCGTCGCCATCGCGGAAAAGGCGGGCTTCGAGGCCGCCGTCATCGGCGAGGTCACTGCGGGAACCAAGAAGGTCACCGTCACTCTTTAAACCTATTATTATAGAGGCAACTGCAAAACTACCTCTATAAAAACGGGAGGGGCGCATCAACGTGCGCCCGCTCGTCATGACCATTATCGAACAGCTCATCCGTATTGTCCGCGATCGCCAGCGCAGAGGCACGCGTTTTGCTGAACTATCGCCGCACAACCTGGCGGTGCTGGGGATGCGACGCGCTCCCGCGCCTGTGGCGAGTCCAGCCGCGCCCACACCAGACCGCGCACGCCATCGCGAGCAGATTTTTGCGGCCGCAGAACCACCGCCGCCACCGCAATTTGCGCTGGAGACCTCCGAACCCGCGCCCCAGCCGCCGCCTGCACCAGCGCCCGTCGTCTATCCCACGCCACCGGATGTCCGCAATGCCGACTGGGACACGCTCTGCCAGGCCTGCCTCTCCTGCCAATGTTGCGATCTATGCGCCACCCGACACTCTGTGGTCATTGAGGACGGTTGCCGAACCGCACCTCTGATGTTCATCGGCGAGGGACCCGGCGCGGACGAAGATGCGCAGGGCGTGCCATTCGTGGGACGCGCCGGGCAACTCCTCACCCGGATGATTGGCGCCATGGGGCGCGACCGCTCCAGCGATGACCCCGCCAGGGCGGTTTATATCGCGAACATCGTCAAGTGCCGACCGCCAGGCAATCGAAATCCCTTGCCTGAAGAGGGAAATGCCTGCATCGGATATCTCCGCCGCCAG
>JAFZWH010000003.1 GCA_017617415.1 Victivallales bacterium
GGGCGCGCCGGCTTGCCACGCCGAAGTCCACGGGACGAAGGCAGGAGCGCGGCCCTCCCGACTCACCTCTCACCTCTTACCTCTCACCTCTCGCCTTGATTTCCCCCGAACGCAATCCCAGCGATTTCCTTCCCGAAAAGTACCCCCGACTGCACTTCGACAATGCGGACTGGCAGCGCTTCGGCGAACAGTGCGCCGCGCTGAACATCCCCGAGGTCACGGACGCGCACCGCGACACTCTGGAGAAGCTCTACAGCCACCTGGTCGGCGTGAACGAATGGCTGAACCTCACGCGCATCACCTCGCCCGCCGACTACCTGAAATTCCAGGTGCTTGATTCTCTCTCCGTCCTCAATACGATTGTCGGAATGACCGAGGAAACCAGCGCCATCGTGGACTTGGGCTCCGGCGGCGGCTATCCCGGACTGCCTTTGATGACCTGGATGACCACCCAAGACTTTACCCTTGTGGACGCCCGGCAGAAGAAGGTGGATTTCCTCAACGCCACTATTCCGCTGATTCCTCGTATTGGGCGCAGTGGCGCGGCGTCCTTCCGCGGGCGAGACGTGGGGCGCACCCGTACCGACCTCTGGCACCACGCCGAAATCGTGACCGCACGCGCGGTCGGCAAGGGAATAGAACTCCTGCCAGATGTATCTGAATTATTGGCAATTGGCGGCGTCTTCGTGCTGATGAAGGGTCAGAGCTGGCCGCTGGAGGAGGCGCCCCTTTTCGCAGAGGCGTGTCCCGCCTTCGGCTTCGAACAGGTGGAGGACATCGCATTCTCGCTGGTGCCCGATGACCCCGTACGCCATATCATTCTCGCCATCAAGAAAGGGCACGGCATCCCGAAGAAGATGCGAAAATATCTCAAGCAGGCGTGATTACGAATTTCGCGCCACGAATTATTCCAGGTGCTCGGTGCTATTCCAGGCGATTAGCTGCCAGCTTTGCGTGGCCGGACAGTAGTTGAAACGGGCGATGGAACCATTGGCAACCGCACCGTCGCTATTGCCAGGACGCAGTTCGCCCACAATCATCCGAAGAAGCATCCGCATCACTCCACCATGTGTGACCAGCAGAATACGCTCGCCCGGCTGGTGCTTGGCGACCATTTTCCCCAGAAAATCATGCACCCGCCCATAGAGCGCCAGACGGCTTTCGCCCCCTGGCACTTCGGCATTCACGCTGGGGGTACAGACCGCCTCCCAGACCTCCGGATAGCGCGCGGCGCATTCATCGCGGGTGAGGCCTTCCAGCACGCCCAGATGCCATTCGCGCAATGACCAATTCGACTGGATTTCACATTTGGCATGACCGGCGGCCTGGATGATTAGAGCGGACTCCATAGCACGCGAGAGATCGCTGGAATAGATTGCATTGAAATCCACCCGGTAGAGGCATTCGGCGGCCAATGCCATCTGGCGAAGCCCATATGACGACAGCGTGCCAACACCCTGCCCTTGGATGATTCCACGGCGGTTCTCCTCGGTCTCGCCGTGGCGCACCGCCCAAAACTCAATTTTCTTTTGTTCATCAGACATATATGACAACTCCTCAAGCATTATCTGGCCGCGAGAGCCGATTGCGCCTCTCCCTGGGGAAAAAGCGCGAGGATGCCAGATGCCAGCGACAGAGCCGATACAACAACCCATACCATAGGCAGCCAATTCCGTAGATGCTGGAACGCCGGAAGTTGATGCTGGAAGCTTCCTCAAAGTATTTCGTTGGGCAGGAGACCTCGCCGATGATGGTGCCACTCCAAATGATTTGGCAGAGCATCTGGTTGTCAAAGATGAAGTCATCTGAATTTCCCTCCAGGTCCAGCGACTCCAGCAGCGTCCGAGAGAATGCACGATAACCGGTATGGTATTCGGAGAGTTTAGCGCCGGTCAGGAGATTCTCCACAAAAGTCAGGAATCGGTTGGCGACATACTTATACCAAGGCATCCCGCCTGCCAGCGCATAACCGCCGAGAATGCGCGACCCCAGCACGCAGTGGTTCAGGCCATTGCCAATCATCGTGGCCATCGCGCCAATCAGCAATGGCGTGTATTGGTAATCGGGATGCACCATAATCACGATGTCCGCACCCTGCTCCAACGCCAGCCGATAGCAGTCCTTCTGGTTGCCACCGTAGCCTCGATTCACAGGATGGCGGAAATAAGTCGCCTCCGAAAGCGTCTTTGCAATGCGTTCCGTCGCGTCGCTTGAAGCGTCATCCACCACGATGACATGGTCCACAAATGGCTGCGCCATGACCTCTTGGTAGGTCTTCACCAGCGTTGCCTCCGCATTGTAGGCGGGCATCACCACGATGACTTTTTGGTTTTTAAACATGATTAATTTATTATAAACAAATTATGACCTTGGATGAGTCGCCGCGTAAACTTCGATGAGCTGCTGGATATTCACATGCGTGTAAATCTGCGTGGTGGCCAGGCGTGAATGGCCCAGCATCTCCTGGACGGTTCGCATGTCGGCGCCAGCGGCCAGGAGATGCGTAGCGAAAGAGTGCCGCAGCTTGTGCGGAGTGACCTCCGGCGGCAAGGCGGCGGCGGCCACATACTGAGCGAATGACCGCTCCACGCTTCGAGTGGTCAGGCGCTTTCCCTCGTAGTTCACGAAGAGCGCCCCGGGAGCATTGGACGCACCCAGACCGAGTTCTCCACGCCGCCGCAGATATGCCATCAGTGCATCATGCGCGGGTTCTCCAAGCATGCAGATGCGTTCCTTGCGACCTTTCCCGAAGACCCGGAAGAGGTTCTGAGCAAAATCCACATTCTCGAAGTCAAGCCCGACCGCCTCGCTCACGCGCAAGCCGCCGGAATAAATGACCTCCAAGATGGCGCGGTCTCGCAGACCGAGGAAATCCGGATGGGGGTATTTCTGGTGCCGGTCGGGATTTGCGGCCTGCTCGGCCCAGAAGCGCACCGGCGTCTCCAGCAGAGTCGCCACCTGCTCCTCCGTGAGGACGACAGGGAGCAACTTGGCCCGTCGCAGTCCGCGGATAAGGTGGAACGGACTACCCGCCAACTTCTCTTCCCGCACGAGGAACCGAAAAAACGACCTCATGCTGGAGAGCTTGCGATTCACGCTCGTCGGGGTATCACCCAGCTCCGAAAGCGAGGCTATGAAATGCCGCGCATCACGTTCCGTGACCGCCGACCAGCGGCATTCCGAGCCACCCCCCGGCGGAAGAATGCGCGGATTGGCATTCAGGAATTGCGCGACATCTTGGAAGTATCCCTCGACCGTATGTTCGGAATACTGACGCTCCTGTGCCAAGTATTGTCGAAACGAAAGCATCGCGGGGTCATGCGCAAGCACTCCGCGTTCCTTGCTTAAATCAATGGTAATGGAACTCTTTTTTTTCACGGGGCTATGTTCCCCAAACGGATGCCTAATTGCACTTCTACAATTCTACGGGAGCACCCGCACCCCTGTGGCACCCCTGCCAACAGCTTGTTGGCATAAAGTCGTGCACGAGCGCGATATGCAGAACGCCTCTCACCTCGCTGCTGGCGGGGCGCCAGCAGTACTCTCGCCTCTCACTTTCACCAGCATTTCCACCACGGCATTGGTGGCATCGGGATGGGCGAATTGCGCTGCCGCATGCCCCATCGCCTGCCACGCCTCGGGCTTCGCCAACCACTCGCGAATCAGTTTCTCCAACACTTCAGGAGTGGCCAAACGCTGTTCCAGGCAACGGGCGGCACCTGCTTGTTCCAATGTGCGGGCATTCACAAATTGATGATTATCCGCCGCACTTGGCAAAGGCACCAGCACCATCGGCTTATGGAACAGCGCCAGTTCGCAGATGCTGGAGGCACCCGCACGGCAGAGCGTGAGGTCCGCAACCTGGTAACACCGCTGAATCTCCGAATCCCCCTTGACGATTCGCGCAAGCAGTCCCGCCTGCGCAAACGCTTCGTGCAATGGGGTGTTCTCCTCGGTCCCGGTCAACAGGATGAACTGTAGCCTCTCCGCCAGATCTGCCAGTCGCAACGCAGTCTCTGCCAATAGCGTATTAATCGCACGAGCCCCCTGGCTGCCACCAAAGACCAGCATCGTTCTGCGTTCAGGAAGCAATCCAAAGGAAGCCAAGATTTCAGCACGTTGACTTGTCGTCACCGGCGTCGTCGCCGCCTGGATAACCGCCTCGCGCAATGGCATTCCGGTGATATGCGCAGGGATGCCCTTGCGTTGCGACTCGTCCGCCAGGGGCAAAGAAAGCGCGATAGCTTTGGCATGGCCGACGAAGATGCGGTTCACCTTGCCCATGAATGCGTTGCCTTCATGAAGCACCAGCGGTTTCTTACGCCAGGGCCAAACCCAGCATGGCGGAACGGCCGAAAAACTGCCCATCCCCAGGAGGATGTCACCTTGCAATTCGGTCAGCACGCGCCGCGTTTCGCATAGGCACCCCAGCATCCGGAAGGGAAAGAGAATCGCCTCGCCAAGTCCGGCAGGACCTCGCACCGTGCGAATCTCACGGGTAGGCAAACCGACCGCCTGAGCGGCGGCCGCCTGTTCGCCTGCGTGCTTGCCAGAAACCAGCAGAGTGGCACGCCCGCCACGCGCACAATATCCCTGTGCCACGGAGAGCGCCGGGTAGAAATGTCCGCCGGTCCCGCCACATGCAACAATCAAATGACCAAGTTTTGTCATAAGTCAAAAGGCCACGGTCACTGCTTGGAGCGACCATGGCCCAAAAATGATTCCCTCTCAAAAACACTGTTGCCTTTCAGGTCACATCGGCACGCCCAACGTCTGACCTTCCCAGCTGGCTGGCACATTGCCTGGCAAGTCGCTGTTGGGATCCGACTGGATGCCCACACACCCAACCATCAACCACAGCAAGCCCCCGAAGCACAACGCCAATTGTAGAATTTTACGCATTCGCATGCCGTTCCAGGACATTTGCCGTTTCACACGGACCTATCCGTTCCTCAGAAAAGTCCTTAGAAAAGGAACATCGCCTTCATCGCAAAGAACTGACCACCAATGGTGGCCAGCAACGCGACTGCCGCCACAATCAGGCAGATGCCGCCAATGCCCAGTGAAGAGCCGCCTGCAGGCTTAGAACGGATAACCGGAGGCGGGAGAGCCGCCTGCTCCTCCGGCTGGGGAACCACGGCGTTGTCGTCTTTTTTCTTCAGTCCAAATGCCATAATTGGTCTCCTTGAGCTTCGAAGGTGAAATTATTTACCCTGGATTGCGGCACTGCCGACCACGACCTTGTCGCCGACCGAAATGTCGCTGATGCTACCACTGGCAATCGTGCAGATGGAGTTGAACTCGCCCGCATTGACTATCTTAATTAGTCCCAAGTACTTGCCATCCGAAAGGCGATGCACCGAAAGATTGACGTCCTTGACGACATCGCAATCGGTCAGATTGACAATGACATAGCCGAATTTGGCGTCAGCCTGCAGGACTTCGCCGGAGAGATCCTTGCGGATATCCTCGTAGGCTTCCTTGCGCACTTTGTCATTGGTGGCACTGCTCATGCCCAATCCCTGCTTGTAGTAGTTCTGGATGACTTCCTCGTCCTTCTCAAATTTTTCCATCAGAGCCGCATAAGCATCTTTCTGGCGCTGGATTTCAGCTCGGGCCGCCGCCAATTCGCTGGTAAGCGTCGGAATGCGAGTCATCTGGGTGCGGATGGTCTGGAAGTCAGCGGAGAACTTCTCCATCGCGGCGGTGAGTTCACCGGCGTCCTTGGTATCCATGCCGCTGTTGGAGAAGGCGGACATGCTGCCAAAGTCAGTGGATTTCCAGGCACCCTCCTGAAGCGGGATGCCCCGCAGATTCTGACCAGCCGTCTGCAAGAATTTCTGGAAAGTGCGGTAATTGCCCTGGAGCGTGGTCACGCGCCCGCGTATGTCATTGAACACTGCATTGTCCGCCGGAGTCAGCGCACCACCTTTCTGGATGGTCCCCGTGAAAGTATTGCGCACGCCCATTCCCATCGCAAACTGATTGATGGTGGCCACGATGTTCTTATCGCGTTGCACGCGGTTGTCCACAAACTCGAAGAAATCACCCGCGCCCTCTTCGTAGGTGTTAAGCCCCTGCAACGCCTCTTCGTTGGGGCGGAGATTTTCCGGTGTCTCCAAATGCGCGCTGGTCTCGACAAGCTTCTCGATGATGAAATCACGCTGTGAAATGACTTTCCCAGCCAGACCGGCCACCGCATTGGCACTGGACGAATAGCCATCGGGGCTTTCCGCGTATTTGGGCCAGCCCAACGTCCCATCTTCTGGATTGCCGTTTTCAGCTTTCGTGAAGGTCACCTTGCTCTTGTCGCCACTGCCGGAATCGAGCTTTTGAGCTGCGGAGACCAGCCCCTCGGCAAGCACTGCGGCTCTCTCTCGGAACAACTTGCCTTGTTTGGCGACCAGGAAACTCATCACCAGTGCGGCAATCGCGAAAACGGCCACCACAGGGGCCAGGATTTTTCCAAGTTTACCCATTTGAGAACAAAACTCCTTGAGGTTGAAAAGAAGGCGTTTTTTTTGAATTAATTATGTTTAAATAGTAAACTTAGCCGATTAATTGTTTTTTTCAAGCCCGTACCAGCATTTTTCCGGGTGAAATCGCATTCCAGGCCATTTTTTTTTGCTTTTTGCCATGATTTGACATGACGGACGGGCAAAAAGGCCCCTTTGGGAACCGCTAAGCTCAATACTGTATCGGCGCGCAGAGACGATATAAGAGGTAGAGCCAATTGCCGAGCACCACCCACAAGAGCGCTGGCACTGCAAAAAACGGCGCGAATGGCAACGAACTCCAGATGCCTCCGGTGGCTTTGCGGCGCCCCAGCTGGATAAGGCAGACCACGAAGCCGATTAGCGCTCCGCCAGCCAACAAGTAAACGCATGCATCCGCTCCCAGAAACGCGCCCGTCATCGCCAACATCTTGACATCCCCCCAGCCCAGCGGCTCGGCGGGCAAGTCGGCCTTGTCGTGGCGCCGCCTCCAACTCTGCAATGCCATACTGCCCAGCCAGTTGGCGCTACCAAGCACCATTCCGGAAAGAAGCATGCCGAAAAGACAATCCGCGGCGGCGGCCAGCCGGGTAGCCACCACGGAAGGCCCAACGGTCAAGAGCAACGCCACCAGCGGGCGGGAAAGGACACAACCCAGATTCAGGTCCGCGGGGTTCGCGATGGCAGGGCGCCCATAGGGAAAGACCACTGCCAGCACCAGCGCGGCGACCATTCCGGAATAGGTCACCAAGTTAGGAATCACGCCCTTCTCGTAGTCAATGCGGGCAAGCGAGAGCATCGCGCCTGCGAACCACCACCAGCCCAGCGCGGTGGGCAACGGCAGACCGGTGCTGAAGACGCGTTGGAAAATCAACCAGAAGAGGAGACCGACCGCCGCTTCGCCGGCAGGGTACTTCCACGAGATGGGCTGATGGCAGGAGCTGCACTTCCCCCCCAGGAACACCCAACTCAAAATCGGAATGTTCTCCCATGGGCGAATTCGATGACCGCACTTCGGGCAGGCACTCGGCGGAGACACAATCGACATCCCGCGTGGCACGCGCCAGACCACTACGTTCAGGAAGCTGCCGACAATCGCCCCCAGGCAGAAGGCGAAAAAGCCGAAAAGAAACTGAATGTCCATGAAATTGCGATACCTATATGAACAGCACCAAGGTCGTCGTATAATAACGACGAAGCGATTTGCCTTAATATACTCCGTTTGGCGAATTATTCCTTGACGGAACGCTGGATAGGTGACTACATCTCACCGCGTTGGATGACCGCCAGGCGCTCCTGGAACTCCTCCTCAAGTTTCTCCAAAGAGGTGGATGCCTCTTCCCAGCGCCAGGTCTCGTTCTCGGACTCCTGGTTGATTTCAGCGAGACGCTTGTTCAAGGCGGCAAAATCCGTGTCCGCCGCCGGAGTATTGAGCTTCTCATAGATCGCCTGCTGTTCTTTCTCCAGCGCCGCGATCTTCTCCTCGCATGCGGAGACCTGTGACTCATAGGGGCGTTTCAACTTTCCGAAGGTCTGGCGTAACTGCGATTCCGCGCGCTTCTGGTCCTTGTAGGAACGCTGCGGAACGGCTTTTTCCACCGTCTTGGGCGCCGACGGCTGGACTTTTTTGGGCGCGACTGCTGGAACAGGCTTAGGGGGCGGCGCGGCGAGTTCCGCAGCGGCTTGCGCGGCCTGCTCTTGGGCAAGTTTTTCGCGATAGTAGTCATAGTCACCATAGTAGCGTGTGACCTTGCCTGGCCGCAAATCGTAGATGTCCTTGGCGATACCGCGGACGAACTCGATGTCGTGGGAGACCAGCGCGATGGTTCCGGGGTAGTTTGACAGCGCCTCCTGGAGCGCCTCACGGGCATGGATGTTCAGATGCGTCGTCGGCTCGTCCAACATCAGGAAATTCAGTGGTTTAAGGAGAAGCCGCGCCAAGCCTAACCGGACTTTCTCGCCTCCGGAAAGGACCTGCACCTTCTTGTCGATTGCCTCGCCAGAGAAGCCGAAGCCACCCAGCAGTTCCCGGATATCCGCCTCGGAACGCTCGGATGCGTAGCTCTTGGCAGTCTCGTAAACCGTCGCATTCGGATCCATCGTCTCCGCATAGTCCTGCGACTGGTAGCCGGGCAGGACATTCGTCCCCGTGACAACGCGGCCGGCAGTGGGCGCAAGCCGTCCCGCAATCAAACGCAGAAGCGTGGTTTTGCCCATGCCATTGAGTCCAACGAGGGCGACATGCTCCCCGCGCATCAGCCGCAGGTCGCAGTGCGAGACCACATCGCGCTTGCCGTCGTAGGAGAAGGAGACATCCTCCAGACGCACTACCTCGTCTCCCGAACGCGGCGGCAATGGCAGACGAATGCGTGGGCCATGCGCGGTGATAGACTGTACCTGGATGTCCTCCAGCTTGTCCAGTTGCTTCTGGCGACTCTGCGCCTGTGCCGCTTTGGTGGCCTTGTATCGGAAGCGGTCGATGAAACGCTCCAGTTGCTCTTTCTTGTGATCGAGGTTACGCTTTTGCGCCAACAGGTTCTCGTGCCGGGCGACGCGGGCTTCCATATATTGTGCGTAATTACCAGGGTAGCGCGTGACCTGCCCACCCATGACCTCCAGCGTGACATTGGTGAGCGTGTTGAGTAGATAGCGGTCATGGGAGACAAGAAGCAAAGTCCCTGGATACCCCTTAAGATATGAACTTAGCCACTCGACCGCAGGGACATCAAGATAATTCGTCGGCTCGTCCAGCACCAAGATGTCCGGTTGCGAAACAAGGATACGCGTCAATTCCGCGCGAATCTGCCAGCCCCCAGAGAAAGAGACGAAAGGGTCGTTGAAGCGCGAGGGCGAGAAGCCCAGACCGGAAAGCGTTGCCTCGGCGCGGTTACGCAGTTCGTAGCCACCCAGGTGCTCGAAGCGCGTCTGAAGATCTCCTAAGCGCTTCAGCAGACGCTCCTGCTCCCCGCCTTGAACATGACTCAGCTCCATTTCTACCTTCGACAACTCTTCCTGGATGGCATTGAGTTCCGGCAGCGCATTCTCTGTATATTCAATAAGAGAGCACTGCACCGCATGGGCATTGAGCTGCTGACGCACATAGCCAAGGCGCTGGCTTCCCGGATAACTGCACTCGCCGTGGTCCGGCTTCATGCGACCAGAAAGCATCTCCAGCAAAGTGGACTTGCCCGCGCCATTCGGCCCTACAAAGCCCACCCGCTCGCCGTCGTGGATTGCGAAATTCGCCTCCACAATCACCTGCTGGCGGCCAAAATTCTTGCTGACATTGACAAACTGAATCATGGATGCATCTACTAACTAATTAACAATCTTATTACAAATATATTATAACTAATTTATTTCAAAAATGACAGAAAAACTAAGATTCCGTATGCAAATGTGTCGGGTAACTTGAAAATGCCGAAAACACCGTTACATTACTTTCATAGGGGGTGGGGGCTTTACCTCCCTAATTGGTCGTACGCGCGAAAGTGTTTCTGGCGGGATGCCTGCAAATCACCATTCTGTGTATTCGAGCCGCACCGAAAATGCCAGCCGCTCCAGAAATGACGCAAGCCCTCACTGATGGTTACAACAAATCACAGGACTGGTCAGGGGCAGGACGTCAGTCATCGGACGTCAGGGCGGGCCGCCAGTTCAGCGCCCGCACCCTCCACGTTACTTGTCTTTGCCCAAATCCACGAACTGTGCGTCGATGAAATTTCGCAGTGTCTCGGGGGCAATGGCGATGTTAAGACCGATTCTGCCACCTGAAACACAGATGTAGTCGAAGAGGATGGCTGTTTCGTCAATCCAGGTGGGAAAGAGCTTTTTCTGTCCAATGGGCGAGCAACCGCCATGGACATAGCCAGTCAGAGGGAGCAAATCGCGCTGAGGCAGCATCTCGATGTATTTCTGCCCACAGGCCTTCGCGGCCTTTTTAAGATCCAGCTCCATGGTGGCGGGAATCACGAAAACAAAGTGAGTGCGAGGCGTGGCGCCGCAGGTCACCAGCGTCTTGAAGACTTTTTCCTCTGGTTCACCGATGGTCGTTGCAAGGGATTTTGCGTCCAGCCTGCCGTCCAAGATCTCGTATTCATACCACCGAAAGGGAATCTGCGCCCCCGCCAGCAGCCTCAGGACATTGGTCTTGACTTTTGGAGAAGTACTGGCGTCACCCGTCTGCATGGCGGAGTTCCTCCAAAATGTCGAAATCGGAACCAGGATATTTGATGTGGTTGATCTCCTGGTAATTCTCGTGTCCCTTGCCAGCCACCAACAGGAAATCGCCGGGCCGCATTGCCCCCACCGCAGTCTGGATTGCCTTCCGCCGATCCGGCTCCTCGTAAAACACCGTCCCCGCCGGCACTCCACTCCGCACATCCGCGAGGATCGCCAGCGGGTCTTCGGTGCGCGGATTGTCACTGGTCAGCCATAGCACATCTGCACCCGCTGACGCAGCCGCAGCCATCTGCGGGCGTTTCCCGCGGTCTCGGTCTCCGCCACAGCCAAAGACAATTCCCAGGCGACCGGCGCACAACGGCCGAAGGGTCCCCAGCGCCTTGGCAATCTCCTCCGGCGTATGCGCATAGTCCACGAAAGCGACAACGCCATTGGGACATTCCACACGCTGGAGACGCCCAGGCGCCCCCTTCGTCGCCATCAGCGCCTGTTTTATCACCTCATCCTTCACGCCCAGCCCACGCGCCAGAATTCCGGCACAATTGGCATTGCAGAGGTTGAAGCGTCCGGGCAAATTGGTCGAATATGGTTCGGGCCCGCTATTTAAACTAAAAGGCATCAGTCGCGCGGGGCTCCCCTGCGCAAGTTCCGTGAGCAGCCGCAGCCCAGCTTCGTCATCAATGTTGATGACCGCCGCCGCTCCAACTGCCAGGCACTCGGTAAAAAGCTTTCGCTTGGCCTGATAGTAGTTCTCCATCGTCCCATGGTAGTCCAGGTGGTCGCGCGAGAAATTGGTGAAAGCGGCAGCGGCAAAACGCGCCGTGCCCATGCGTTCCTGGTCGAGTGCAGCGCTGGAGACTTCCATCACTGCATGTGTCACCCCATTGGCGACCATCTTTGAAAAAAGCCGCTGCAACTGGAATGGCGTGGGCGTAGTGCGGTCTGCCGCACACTCGGTCCCCTGCCCCATATCATAGACCACCGTGCCAAGCATCCCGACCGAAAAGCCCGCCGCACGCAAGATGTCCCTCAGGATATATGCCGTCGTGGTCTTTCCGCAAGTCCCAGTAATGCCAATCAAATCAAGTCGCCTTGCCGGATATCCCGCCATCGCCTCCGCAATACGCCCGCATACGACATAACCCGTCCCTGGACGAATCCGCACGACCGGCACACCATCCGGAACTGGCGCATCACTATCGCTTACCACCGCGACAGCTCCCGATGCGACGGCTTCTGGGATAAATCGGTTTCCGTCATTGACCGCACCCCGGATCGCGCAGAAGAGCATCCCCGGCGCAACCTCCCGGGAATCCCAAGTCGCCCCTCCCAAATCCAGCTCACTCCCCGCCACTGGCACTCCCGCCAGCCAAGGCGCCAACAACTGGATGAGGTCGCAGACGGTCATTGCAGAAAAAACGTTGCGTAGCAGAGGCAATTGCAAAACTATCGCCAAAGCGCCACAAAGCAGGTGGGATGAGACTTTTGTAATTATTCAGCAGTTAACCTGTGCAACAAATATGCATTACGCATTATCGCTGCGTGGCGGACCAAATTTAAGCAGACGACGCTGTTTGCGATTCAATTTCGGAGTCCCATCCTCATTGAATTGCTGAACCGGGGGCTTCGGAGGCTTGGCAGCCGTAGGAGCCTTCGAAGGCTTCGCGGCGCGGACACCATCCGCATTGGATCGAGAACGCGATGGAACAAAATCTTCCGCATGACGACGCGCCGGCCGTTCGCCATCAAAATCGGCATTTCTACGGCGCGGGCGGTCAGCGTAGTCATCATAGGAACGACGGCGTGGGCGGTCCTCATAATCATCATGTGAACGACGAGGAGGACGATCCTCTTCGAAATCGCGACTGCGACGGCGCGGGCGATCCTCGTAACCGTCATTGGAGCGACGGCGCGGGCGATCCTCGTAACCGTCATTGGAGCGACGGCGCGGGCGATCCTCCTCGAAATCGTGGCCGCGACGGAACGGACGGTCGTCCCTTTTCCCTGCATGAGAACGGTCGGACGTGAAACTTTCACCGCGATCACGAGGCGGCCGGTCATCGCGGTCACGGTCGCGGTCACGAGGTGGCCGACCGTCTCCACGGCGTTCACGGCGTTCGCCACGGTCACCACGATCCCTGCGCTCTCGACGTTTCGGATGCATCAGTTCCTCGACACGCTCGGCGGACAGTCCGATGTTCTCGGGCCCCTGGTCAGCGGTTGCGGCGAGGTGCTTCGATACCATCTTGGTGAAAAGAACCGCCGGATCCTGGTCCTGCTTTTCCGTCATTTCGCAGATGGTATTGTAAAGCTTTGCATCCAATTCGCTGGCGAAGAGCAATCCAAGCAGTTTCTCAAGCCGCTGGGCATTGACCTCGCTGCGCGAGGGAATCTGCCCCAGCGAAATCTTGGCGCCGACATTGCGGCGAATCGCCGAGAGAGCGCGCAGTTCATGCGGAGTGACCAGCGTGATGGCCTTGCCAGCTTTGCCGGCGCGTCCTGTGCGGCCAATGCGGTGCACGTAGGAACGGCTGTCAAACGGCAAGTGATAGTTGAATACATGCGTGACATCCTCGATATCCAGACCACGTGCAGCCACATCAGTTGCCACCAGAATGTCGAACTCGCCGCGCCGGAAAGCCGCCATCACACGCGAGCGCTGCGCCTGTTCCATGTCGCCATGCAGACAATTCACATTGTATCCCCTGCCGCCCAACAAAATATTGAGCGAATCCGCCTCCTCGCGCGTCCGACAGAAGATAATTGCCTTGCCGACCTCCTCGGTTTCAATCAGCCGGATAACCGCGTTGATGCGCTCGCTCTCCTCAATCACAAAGTAGCTCTGCTCAATTTCGTTGTTCGCGGCCTCCGGGAAGTCCGTCTCCAGCTTCACCGGCTCATGAAGGATGTTTTTGGCCAGCCGCTCCACCTGCTTGGGCATCGTCGCCGAGAAGAGCATCGTCTGGTGCGGTCCAGGGAAATGGTCGAAAATCTCCTCCACGTCATCGATGAATCCCATGTCCAGCATCTCGTCCGCCTCGTCCACCACAATGATGGCGGGATTCACGCCCTCGAAGTGCTTGGTTTCCATCAAGTCAATCAAACGCCCCGGCGTGGCCACCAGGATATTGATTCCTTCACGCAGAAGCTTCTCCTGGCGGCTATATGACTGACCGCCTGTGAAAGCCGCTGTCTTCAACCCCGTGAAATGTCCCAGCCGGTAGAGTTCGCTGGAGACTTGCGCGGCCAGTTCCCGCGTCGGCGTGAGCACCAGCATCTGCAACCCAGGAAGATTGCGAATACGTTCCATTGACGGCAGGCCAAATGCGGCGGTCTTGCCTGTTCCGGTCAATGCCTGCCCCAGTAAATCCTTGCCCTTCAGCGCCTCGGGGATGGCAATCCGCTGAATTGGCGTGGGTTCTGTAAATTCCGCAGCTGCAACGCCCTGCATTAATTCGGGGCAAAGCCCGAACGAGGCGAAACCCTCTGAATCCGAAACAGCCGTTTCGGACTTTTCGCCAGCAGCAGGAACCGGCACTTCCGGCGTTTCCTCAGTCGGAACAGTCGCCGCCATATTCGTATTTTGCTCGTCCGTCATGATAGTTTCATCCTTCTTATCCATGTTTTTTCCCTAACTATGAGGCAATGATTGCCTCGGCATTATCGTATTTTTACAAACCAAAGAGTAAAATGCAACAAACGAGGCTAAAAAAACCTCAAATTCCAGGAGACGAAATCAAAACTGCCAAAGGCACAATTGTCTCCCCCCTGAGACTTTTGCTTAATATAATGACAAAATATGACACCGTAGAACAATCTTGTATTTTTTTACATAAATTCTTTGCAAATGTGTATTTTTGCGCTATAGTACATTATTTACGCCCGCGCGTATTTTTGTTCAGCCGTCTTGCGGGCATATCATTTGGACGGCGGTCGTCTTCCCTAACCACAAAACCAACCCTAAATTTTCAAATGAGTAACATTGTTGACCTGAACAACTTGCCGTCAATGGACGAATTGTTTGGCGCAGGCCCCCAGCCGCAAGCCAAGCAGAGCGAGAATTCCATTGTGAAAGCCAAGATCGTCTCCAAGAACGAAAATGGCGTTTGCGTGGATCTCGGCCTCAAGTCCGAGCCATTCATTGACCGTTCTGAATTCAAGAACTTCGATGAAGTCAATATCGGCGATGAAGTCAAAGTCTATCTTGAGCGCCTGGAAGGTGAAAACAGCGCTCCTCAGGTCAGCGTCAAAAAGGCGGAAGCCCAGGAGTCTTGGGATGACATCGTGAACAACCATCCCGAAGGCTCGGTAATCAAGGGTCTGGTGACCAGCCGCGTGAAGGGCGGTCTGATTGTGAACGTCGGTGGCATCGAGGCATTCCTTCCTGGTTCGCAGGTGGATGTCGGTCAAGTTCACGACCTTGATGCCTTCGTCAATCAGGAATTGGATCTGAAGATTCTGAAAATCAACAACGACCGCAAGAACATCGTGGTCTCTCGCCGCGAACTGCTGGAAGCCGAGCGCGCCACCCGCCGTGCCGCCCTCCTCGAGGATCTCCAGAAAGGCCAGATTCGCAAGGGCATTGTCAAGAACATCACGGATTTCGGTGCCTTCGTGGACCTCAACGGCATGGATGGCTTGCTCCACATCACCGATATGAGCTGGGGCCGCGTGACTGACCCGCACACCATCGTTCAGCAGGGACAGGAAATCGAGGTGATGATTCTTGACGTTGATAAAGAGCGCCAGCGCGTCTCCCTGGGTCTCAAGCAGAAGGAAGGGAATCCGTGGGACACCGTCGAACTCAAGTACTCCCAAGGCACCAAGGTGCACGGCAAGGTCGTCAACGTGATGCCATACGGTGCATTCGTTGAACTGGAGGAAGGAATTGAGGGTCTCATCCATGTCACCGAGATGAGCTGGACCAAGAAAGTCAACCGCGCCTCCGATGTGCTTAACATTGGCGATGAGGTGGATGCCGTGGTTCTCGCCATTCACAAGGAAGACCGCAAAATCTCCCTGGGCTTGCGCCAGGCGCAGGCGAATCCGTGGGAAATCATCAAGGAGAAGTACCCGAAGGGCACCCGCATCAAGGGCAAGGTCCGCAACATGACCGGCTATGGTGCCTTTGTGCAGATTCAGGATGACATTGATGGCATGATTCATGTCTCCGACATGAGCTGGACTCGCAAGATCAATCATCCGTCGGAAATGCTCCAGAAGGGTCAGGAAGTCGAGGCCGTGATTCTGGACGTGGATGCCGAGAATCAGCGCATCAGCCTCTCCATGAAGAAGCTTACCGACGATCCGTGGCAGGATATCCAGAAGAAGTACAAGGTCGGCGATGAGGTCGAGGGAAAAGTCACCAAACTGGCTTCGTTTGGAGCATTCGTCGAGTTGGACGGGGGCATTGATGGTCTTATTCACATCTCCGAACTCTCCGATGACCGCGTCAACCGGGTAAAGGATATTGTTCAGGTTGGCCAGACAGTCAAGGCCCGCGTGAAGAACATCTCCACCGAAGAGCGCCGGATCGGTCTCACCATGAAGACTGACGGCAACCTCGGAAGCGAACCCGCCAAACCCACGCCCAGCGCCACCTTCACCACTGGTCCCGTTGAAACCAGTGGTCTTGGCGGTCTGGGTGGTCTCCTCGATGATGCCCTCAAGAAGGCTGACAGCGATACCATCGAAATCAATGGCGAAGAGCCGCCAGCGGCAGAGGATGTCCCGAAGACGGAAGAATAGTCTTCCCTTACCGAGCCGCTTCTAAGGCAACCGCCGCGCTGTGCAAAAGCATGGCGCGGCGGTTTTGTTTTTATCTCATGCGGTTGTGCTGAATCCACGCCTCATGGCGCGCGGCCATGAAGAATCCAGGCCACTTGTAGGCAAAGCCTACTACCTCTTCAGCCATGCATTTTGCCAATTTCCGGCAACTTCCCAGCCTATTTCTCGTGCCAGCGCCAAGAATCGTTGCACCGCGTGGCGCTGTCCCTCGTGGAATGCATTCGCCAAGGCGACCACACCATTCGGCGCCAATTGCGAACGCAACACCCGTAGCAAGGCGTGAAATTGCTCATCCTTCTGCATAAAGCGCCCGCCTGCCAAACCATTACACAATATTACCGAAAATCCGCCTTCGCCCGCATACGCCAAAACATCGTCTGCCACAAAATGCGCCTTTACTTGAGAGAATGGCTCAAAATGGCTTGTGCGATCCATATCATGCGGAAGGTTGCGCATTTCGGCCATCCACGCCTCCAATGGCTCCAGCGTGATTCCCACGCCCTCCGCGCACCCCAGTTCCGCAACTGCCTCCAGCGTTCCCAGACCAATGCCACACCCCAGATCCAGCAGTCGTCCAGCAGACCTCGGTTTCATTTGCCGAAGAGTCTCAAGTTGTCTGGGATAGCGGCCAATGTCAGTGCCAAAACGCGGAGGATCGGCGCAGGCACAGAAAAATGGCAACAATTCGTCGTCATCAAGATTGACTCGCCCACTGTATTGGGGCAATTCCTCCCAGAACTCCAGAATCGACTCCAAAGTGCCATCCTGCAAGAGATGCGGCACCCATGTCTCCGATGGCAGAAATGCTCGTGCCACGCTTCGCAGCGAACATGCGAACTCTCGCCACGGCAAAAAAGTTTCAATGCACTCGCGAAGTTCCGGCAAGACAATTACCCCAGGCGTCCACGACACACCACCGCGCTCGTGCCAATTCCGTAGCAATGCCTCCCATCGGGCATTGTGCTGTGCCAGTGGCTCACGCACAGAAGAAAAATGAAAGGGGCTGGCTTCTATGATTTCCGACATGGTGGGAATATAGTGATAGTGCTGCTAAAAACAAAAAACGCGCCGCAGGCCTTAGAGCCATGCGGCGCGTGTAGTTAGTCAGCCAACCGTCAGTCGATTACGGCAGCGGGATGGTGGCGTGGAACTTGTCGGTGATACCGATTTTGCCGAAGTACTGAGCGTTGTTGGGATCGGTGTTGGCGTAGGTGCCAGTCGCTTCCAGCCTATCCCAGTCGGTACCAGTATTGGCATTGGTGGTTCCGTCACCCTTGTTCATCGCGGCGCCAGCGTGGCCATCGGCGAAAGCGGCGTTACCGAAACCGCTGTGACGATAGGAGGTCGCCATCAGGATCGGAATGGAGTCGCAATCGTTACGATAGTAGTGGAAGAGCTGCCAGGAACCACCGATACCAGCGCGGCAGTTACGGTCCCAGTAGAGGAGCAGCAGATCCGGGCTCTTGGCCTGGATGTTCTTGCGCCAGTTGTTCCACATACGGGGGTTGATGTTGGTGGGGCCATAGGCCGGAGTAGGTCCGTCACCGCCGTCATTCGAGCCGGAGCAGTGCTGGCTGGAGAAGTGGATGGAGCCGTTCGCGGCATAGCCGGTGCCAGGACGCTTGGCCCAGTCAGAGTCCTTCGCGTAGGCCTTGGCCAGGGACGGGCACTGGAAGAGCTTCTGAGCGGCCTCGCCTTTCTGCGCCCACTCCAGGGTGGTCTCAATACGGGAGCCCATGCAGGCATAGTTGAAGCACTGCCAGTACATGTTGTCAGAGGTGAAGGTCTGCTGGGTGCCACTGTCATCCGTATAGACGAATTTGCCTTTGCCCCACTTGGAGGGCAGGAAGAAGTCGTCGTAGTCGTTGGAGTACATGATGTCGCCCAGGGCAATCTGCTTCAGGTTGTTGACGCAGGAGATGGCGCGGGCCTTCTCACGGGCCTTGGAAAGGGCGGGCAGAAGCATGCCAGCCAGAATCGCGATGATGGCGATAACCACCAAGAGTTCAATCAGGGTGAATGATTTACGCATTTTGGTTAACCTCGTTATGATTTTAGGGGAAGGAATGTTAAAAAAAGTTGTTTTAGCTTTCAGTAGTAATGCAAAATGAGCGTCTGGATTGCTCTTTCCCTAATTGTAGGAAAGAATTGATCCAAAAACAAGTGTTTTTAGAATTTTTTTCTGTGTTTCAGGGTAAAAACTTTATTTTTTTTCGTTATCGGCAGGGTGATTCTTGAAATAAACAGAGAGGAGAATGTAAACCACCGCTGCGGCGCCCATGCCGTTGATGGCCTTGATGCCGATGTTCACAAAGGCGACTCCGCAACCGATTGCCCAGGCGATGACCGCCGGCCAGTTCACGTCCACGAATTTGGCATCCTTCTCCTCAGGATATTTGCCCGCGTTACGCACGAAAAAGTCGGTGATCAGAATGGCGCCGACTGGCGGGATGAGGACATTCAGGAAATTCAGGTAACCCACAAAGTGGTTGTTGAGCCAGACGGCCAGCACGGTGCCCAGCAGGCCATTGAAGAGCACGGTGAAGCGCTTCGGGATGCCGGTGATGTTGGAGATGCCCAGTCCGGAGGTGTAGATGGCGTTGTCGTTGGTGGTCCAGATGTTGAGGCCCAGGGCAAGGATGGCGAAGACCAGGAGCCCTTGGAGTTCAAGTACATCGGAGATGTCCGCCAATTCGCAGCCCATGGTGCCGATGGCGCCGAAGAGGAACATCAATGAATTGCCCAAGAAGAAGGCGATGACAGTAGTCCAGACGGCGACTCTCGGACCTTTGGCGAAGCGCACGAAGTCAGGAGTGCAGGTGCCACCGGAGATGAAAGATCCGATGGAAATCGCGATGGCCAGCGTGGCCCCGATGGCGGCCTCGGGCGAGGGCTGGGCGGCGAGAAGCCCTGTCAGACCGATTCCGTTCTTGCCAAAAAGCACCAGCCCGCTGGACCAGCAGCCCAGGATGATGATGGCAGGCACCGCGATGAAAGAGAGGATGGTCAGGCTGCGGATGCCAAAGTAGGCGGTGGAGGTCATCACGACGCCCGTGATAATGACAATCGCCCACAATGCGCCAGTGTTGTCCGGCTGGATCATCCCACGGCTCCCGAGCCACTTCTGCACCGGCAGCGCGAACATGGCGATGCCGACGCCGAACCAGCCAATCTGGGTGAAGGCCAGCAGTGCGCTGGGCAGATAGGAACCGCGCACGCCGAAGGCATAGCGAGAGAGGATATGCACGGAATCGCCGGTCTTGGCGGCCATGAAGGCAAGCGTGCCAGTATAGGCGCCGAGAAGCAGATTGCCGGCCAACACCGCCCACAGCAACTCGGTGAAGGTCATTCCGACACCCAGTTTGCCACCGGCAAACATCGAGGCAGAAAAGAAGGTGAAGCCTAACATCACGACGAGCATGGACCAGAAGCCACGACGGCTGGTCTGTGGAACGGCACCTTGTTCAAAGTCATCACTGTTTTTCAACGGTCTTTGTTCAAAGTCACCACTGTTTTTCAACGGTTCGGTAGCCATTTATATTTTTAAGGTTAGAGGTTAGAGGTTAGAGGTTTAAATTAGAAGTTTAAAGGGAAAGGGTAAAGTTTTTGAGGTAAAAGTTTCAGGTCTCAGGTTACGCCAGTCGGATCTCAGGTCTCGAATCGGAAAGGCGTTTGGCTTTAGCCGAGTTTCTCCATCAAGTCGAGCTGCTTCAGGGCGACCTGTTTGAGGTCGGTGTCGGCGGGAAAGCGGCTGGCGTCCAGTTCGGGAAAGCGCTCGGCAAGGAGGTCAAAGAAGGTCATTCCGTGTTCGGCGAACTGGAGATTCTGGCGCCAGTAGCCCATCACGTCGGCGACATATTCGCGCACCCAGAAGGCGCGGGAGCCTGCGTCGTAGATGGTGCAACGCTCCAGTGGGAAAGCGGGATTCTCGTATTGCGACTCGATGAACTCAGGCGCCATGAGCGCATGCCAGCGCAGGAGATCGGTGCCGGTAAGCCGCACGGAGAGCGGCGTATCCACCTGCGCACAGGTGAAACGTCCCTCCAGATAGAAGAGAACGGTCTTCTCGTAGTCGGGAAAGAGGCGACGGCATTCGGCGTCGATCTCCCCCAGAATCTCCTCGGCCTTCGCGCCTCCGAAGGTAAAGAAGAGGATATTACGGAGGCGGACCTTCTGCTCCACCGCGCTGCGCAGGAGTTCCTGAAGCGCATATCGAAGGCTTGTCCCCGTGGCGACGACATCGCCGATGACCAGGCTGGCAGTCTCCGGGAAGTAGACCTTTTCGTAGTCATTCTCCGTAATGTGCCAAGACTCCGAGTCTCCCGCGTTGCGGGCGCGCTGTGCGCTGATGAAGCAGGTGGTGTGGTTACGCCAGCCGTATGCGTCCGCAATCGCCTGACGAAGACCGTAGTTCAATCCGCCGCGCAGAATGTTGACTACCACGGTCTCCTGCTCGGAGAGCGCAACCGTCTTCAGCTTGAAGACCTCGCAGCAGGCCTGCTCCAAGAGGCCGGTGTATTCCACTCCCGCGCAAGTAGGGTCGTTGGAAATCCGGCGCGTCTGAGGCGTCGAGACGATATACGCAACCACATTCCCATCGCCTGGAATCTGGTAGAGAGAAATCGCCGGAGATTGATGCCTGGTGATTAATTCCATAGGTCTTGGTATTCGCAAGATGGTTCGATGCCGGAAATGGCTTTGCCGAGTTATTGCGCCTCTTCCAGAAAATCCTGGTCGTATTTTTTGCGCAGGTCGGTGATGAAGCCAATGCCCCGCAGTCTCAGGAGTTGACTGTTGAAGTCCCAGTTCAGGCTGAACTCGCTACGCTTGGTCAGCAGGGCGTAATTCACCATCGCCAGCGTGTCCGCCAGTTCGTCGAGCTTGTCCTCGTGACGAGCCAGGAACACCTCGGCGGCGCGGTTGCCCACCACCACGGCGTCCACATCACCATTGAGCAATGCCTCGACAGCCTGGTTGCCACGCTCATAGCGCCGCACAAAAACATCCTCGCGGGCAGAAATCACTTCGTCTGCACGTGTGCCCTGTTGTACCCCGACGCGACGGCCTTCCAGGTCGCCAAGTTTCTCCAAATCAGTGTCCACGGGAACCAGCACCGTCAGATACATGCTCAGGTACGGATCGGAATACAGAAACGTCGATTCGACAGGCAACTCTTCGCGCACCAACCGGCCGATGCCCCCGCCATAGGTGCCGTTGGCGATGCCGGCCCGGAGTTCCTCGATGCTCTCCACTGGCTGCAGCGTTAAGGTCAGTTCCTCGTCCTTGGCAATGCGTCGCATCAGTTCGGGTTCCAGACCTTCCAGCTGCCCATCCTCATCCAGGAAGGCAAACGGCCTGCCGGTCACCAGGACTCCGATGGTATAGGACTTCGGCGAGGCATCTTCTTCCTCTTTTTTTTCCTGCGTACACGAAACCACTGTGAGCAGCAACCCTGCGACAAGCCAGAAAATTGTAATGTATCTCATTTGTATTAAAGCAGTTATAGTACTTTTGACAAAAATTCCTTCAATCGTGGGGACTGCGGGTGTCCAAAGAATTCCTGCGGGGGATTCTCCTCGACGAGGCGCCCATGGTCCATGAAGAGCACATGATTTGCGACTTCGCGGGCGAAGCCCATCTCGTGGGTGACGACGGCCATGGTCATGCCCGCCTTCGCAAGTCCCTTCATCACCTGGAGAACCTCCCCGACCATTTCGGGGTCGAGTGCGCTGGTGGGTTCGTCAAAGAGCAGCACCTGGGGGTCCATCGCAAGCGCGCGGACGATGGCGATGCGCTGTTTCTGCCCGCCGGCGAGCTGTCCGGGGAAGGCGTCGGCTTTTTCGCGCAGTCCGACGCGCTCCAGCAGCTTGTCGGCAGTGGCATCGGCCTCCTCCTGGGTCTTGAGTTTCAGGAGCGTGGGTGCCAGAGTGATGTTCTTTCGCACGGTGAGATGGGGAAAGAGATTGAAATGCTGGAAGACCATCCCGATGTGCTGACGCACGCGGTTGATGTCCACGCCCGGTGCATTGATCTGCTGGTCCTTGAACCAGACCTGTCCTCCCGTCGGCTCGTCCATCAGATTGAGGCACCGGATGAAAGTGCTCTTGCCGGAGCCGGAAGGACCGACGACGCAGACGACCTGTCCAGGGAAAATCTCGTAGGAGACATGGTCAAGCGCCAGGACTGTGGGATACTGCTTGGTCAGCTCGACGGCGCGGAGGATGGGCTTGGCATCGTTACTCATTGCGCTTGAGCCTCCTCTCCATCCGGGTGACGCACCAGCTTAGACCGCAGACGCAAATGAGGTAGATGGCGGCGACGGCCAAGAGCGGCATGAAGGCGTCGTAGGTCTGGCTTCGGATGATGTCTCCGCCTTTGGTGAGATCCTGCATCGCGATGTAGCCGGAGATGGAGGTCTCCTTGAGCAGAACGATGAGTTCGTTGCCCAGAGCGGGCAAGATGGTCTTGAAGGCCTGGGGCACGATGATCCGCGTCATCGTCTGGTAATAGTTCAGGCCCAGGCTGGCTCCCGCCTCGTACTGCCCTTTGTCCACCGCCATCAGTCCGGCGCGGATGATCTCGGCGGTGTAGGCGCCGGAGTTGATGCCGAAGGCGATGATGGCCACCAGCAGCTTGTCCACATTGACAGAGGCGAAGATGACGAAGTAGATGATCAGCAGCTGCACCATCGTCGGCGTGCCGCGGATCACCGTCAGGAAGATTCTCGCCAGGAAGTTCAGGAACTTGAGCCGGCCCGTCTTGTCGTGAGTGGTGCGAATGACCGCCACCAGGAAGCCGATGGCCAGGCCGACCAGCACGGCGCCGATGGTGATTTCCACCGTGGTGACAAAGCCGTTGGCCAATAGCCGCCAACGGCTCGCCTCCAGGAAGTTCTGGGAAAACTTCCAGCCGAAGGTATGGAAGGCCTCCCGCCACCACTCAAGGGTCAGAAACATAGCCGGCTCTCAATGAACAGGGGAATATCACTTACTCGGCGGCCGCATCAGCCGTGCCCTCGTATTTGGCGCGGATGACATCCAGCGTGCCATCGGTCTTGATACGCTCAATCTGCTTATTCAGCAACGCCAACAATTCGTCGTTGCCCTTCTTGACCGCCATCGCGTAGGACTCTTTGGTGAGCGGCTCTTCCAGGATGACGAGCTTGTCGGCGTTTTTCGCGACAAAGGCCTTGGCCGGCTCGTTGTCAATGACCACAGCGTCCACCTTGTTCTGGGTCAGCGCCACAATGGCGTCGACGCCCTTGCTGAAGCGGTTCATGTCTGCGCCCTCGATGTCGGAGGCCAAGGTGTCACCCGTGGTGCCGGTCTGCACGCCGATGCGCTTGCCCTTGAGGTCATCCGTGCCCTGAATGGTGCTGCCCTTGACCACGACAATCACCTGGAACGCCTCGTAATACGGCGTGGTGAAGTCGATGTTGCGCAGACGATCCTCGGTGACGGTCATGCCGGCGACGCCACAGTCGGCCTTGCCGGAATTGACGGCGGGGATGATGGAGTCAAATGCGATGTCCTCGACCACGAGTTCGCGGCCGGTCGCCTTGCAGATGGCCTGCATGATCTCAATGTCGATACCCTGGAACGACCCATCCTCTGCCTTGAATTCAAAGGGCGGGAACTCGGCGTTGGTGGCCATCACGAGTTTCTTGACGTGTCGCGGAATGCCGACATCAGCAGCGCCAGTGTCTTTCTCGGTGGGACCGCAGGAAATCAACGTCAGGGACATCAGGATGCTTAGCAGAAATGCAAAGGAAGTCATTTTTTTCATTGTCATGCCTCGTGAAGTGATGGAATTTTGAAAAAACATCGACAGCCGTCTCAATTGTCGCAACGGAAGTCTAAAAATAGTACTATAATATGAATTATAGCTTTTGCCAACGCAAAGATGAATTGCGGGGTTGTGCGCGCGATCAAATAGGGAGGCAGACCCCACTACGAATGTAATGTAATTACGCTTGGCACGGTTTGCAAGTTGTCTTCCACTTTAGGAAACGGAATCTTAGTTTTCCTATGATTTTGGCTCGACCGATATCGGAAAACGAAATTGTTCGAACGGGAATGGACGGGATAGGGAGCCGCCTGCGCCACTTCGCCTCACCAAACCACCATTCATCCAGAATCTTTACGCACCATGACCTACTGTGAATCCTTTGCACCAGTCTGGCAGAAAGACGCCAAAATACTTATCCTGGGCTCAATGCCAGGCGTGGAATCCCTGCGCCAACAGCAATACTACGCCTTCCGGCACAATGTCTTCTGGCGCATCATGGGCGAGCTCTTCCACTTCGACGCCAACCTGCCATATCCCGAACGCCTGGAATGCCTGATGCAAAACCATCTGGCATTGTGGGATGTCCTCGGACAATGCGAACGGCAGGGGAGCCTTGACACCGCCATCCAGCACGCCATCCCCAACGACATCCCAGGACTACTCAAAAAGTGCCCGAAAATCACCCGAATCCTCTGTAACGGCACTGCCGCCGCCACACACTTCCGACATAATTTCCCGCAATACATTCCAATGATGACTCGGCTGCCATCCACTAGTCCTGCCGCCGCAAGACTCCGATTTGAACAGAAATTGTTGGCATGGCGACAGGCCATCCGGCCATAAAATATCCATAAGATTGGCTAAAAATTGACCATTGCGGCTGGCAGAGTGAAATTTAGAAGTTATGGTATGCTAAAAGCCCGGTTTCCTCAAGCCTGCCGCCAATGAACACTCTACTTCTGATTGACAGCACCTCCCCCGACCAGGTCTACGCCGCCGCCGCCGCGCTGCGTGCCTTTTCAGACGCCGACCTCCGCATCGTCAACTGGCGCGAGGTCTGTGACATCCTGGAGGGATCGGCATACGACTACGACACGGTATTGATTCTTGGTGTTTCTTTATTATATGATATTACGCGCACGGCAATGGCACTGAATGAACTACGTGAAGTCGGCTGCAAAGTCCATTACTTCACGCAGGATCAGCAATATTTCACGCCTCCGCCGTTGTCTTTTTTGATGAGCATCCACTGCGATCCCGTTTGGCTGGCCAATGCACTGCTGAATTACTATGAAATGGCGGAAAATGATTTGCGTTATGGTGCACCGGAATGCCAACGCCATTATAAAACAATCGGCGAATGCATATCGGCAGCATGGAATTATCTTCACGAAACCCAAGACGACCAGCCATATCGTCAACTGATTGTGGCACTTTCGCAGGATAGCGACCCGGCAACCTGGAGCCTCGCGCTTCAGGAACTGCACCGCCACTGGCTACGCCATGCGCCACATCCCTTGCCAATCTGTTCCAGCGAGGCCTGGACGGAATTGCGCCAGCAAATCGACCAGATCCTGCCGACCTGGTGGCAGGAAACCCATGTCACAGTGCCAATCCTGTTGCAAGGCGAACCAGGCACGCCTCTCCGCGATCTGGCCACTCACTTCCAATGCCCTGCCCTCCACACCTTTGACTGCGCAATTGGCAATGAAGAGATGCTGCGAAATGCCATCCTACGGGCAGACAGGACGGCATTGCTGCTGGAGGAGATTGGCTCTCTACCCCTGGCTTCCCAGCAGTTGTTGCTGGAAATACTGAAGACGGGCTGGCTGACATCAATGAACAATCAACGCCACGCCCTTCACCTGCGCTGGATTTTCACAACTCACCAAGACCTGGACGAATTGGTCCAAGCGGAACGACTCCTGCCGGAACTGCGCCAACGACTGCTTGCCTGTGAACTTACGCTGCCACCCCTCCGGGAACGCCTGGACGACTTGGAAACGCTGGTCAACGAGGCATGTCGGCGTCGTGGGTTCGAAGTCCCGATTGACGCGCTGACCACTCTCCAAGACTATGACTTCCCCGGCAATGAAGCAGAATTGGCTATTCTCCTGGAACGCGCCAGCCTCTCCACACCTGACGATTTCCGGCAATTCATCGCAGAGCGTAAGAAGATTCCTTCGTTGCCGGAGGTTACCGGCCGGCTCTCCGAACCATCGCCCGGCACGCTGGAATCGGCGATGCGCCGACATGTGCGTTCGGTCGTGGAGCAATGCGGCGGAAATAAATCCCAAGCAGCCCAACGATTGGGAATCACCCGTACCACCCTGAGGAAATACTTGTAGCCCAGATTCTTGCCCCTCAGACCTCAGACCTCAGACCTCAGGCTTTTCATGCGCGTCCAATTAGGGAGGCAAAGCCCCCACCCCCTACAAAATCTAATGTAATCCTCTATTCACCACCTTTCAAGTCACTCGGAGGGAAAGGAAACGAAATCATAGTTTTCTGATGATTTTCGGGCTGACAAGACCACCCCGTTGCGGTCATAAATCATCAAGAATTTCACACAAAAGACTACTAATAGAACAAATTAGCACAAATACAACAGAAAATGAAACACATCTTTGCTTTTTTCCTTGCTTTGCTGGCCCGTATCGCCCTCCGCCTGCGATACCGCATCACCATCCAGGGACTAGATGCCATCGACGCCCGCAAAGGCATTCTCTTTTTGCCGAACCACCCGGCGCTGGTGGACCCACTACTTCTGAACGGCTTGCTCTGGTTTCGTTATCACCCTCGCGCTCTATCAGATGAGAAATATCTCAAGAACTCCGCGCTCAAATATGTCTGGAAAGCACTTCGTATCATTCCTTTGCCAGATTTGGGCATTGCCGGCATGACCGGCCATGACGCAGTGGTCGCGCAAATCGGGCGTTGCGTGGAGGCACTGAAAGTCGGCGACAATCTGCTTTTCTATCCCGCCGGTCGCATCTATCACTCGAAGCAGGAGAAACTACGTGGCAACGGCGGTGTCTCGCGCATCCTCCAGGAGTTTCCCGAGGCCAAGGTGGTGCTGGTGCGCACCACTGGCCTGTGGGGCAGCGACTTCAGCCGTTGCAAGGGCTACCATCCAGATTTCGGGCAGGTTCTGAAAAGTCACATCAAGCATCTGCTTTTAGGCGGACTGTTCTTCATGCCACGACGCCATGTCACCATCGAGTTCGTCCCTCAGCCAGCGGATTTTCCATCGGCCGAGAACAAGGAAACGCTGAACCGCTATCTGGAAAACTTCTACAATGTCGCGATGCGTCCGAATACGTATGTCCCCTATACCTGGTTTGAGGGACACGGCACACGCACATTGCCTGAACCAGACTCTGGCGAGGTCACCGAGGACACCTCGCGCGTGCCCGTCGAAGTGCGGGAGAAGATTCTGGCGAAACTACGGGAACTCACCGGCAAAGAATCCATCCAGGAAACCGCCACGCTGGGCACCGACTTGGGCCTCGACTCGCTCATCATCGCCGAACTCCAATACTGGATTGCCACCGAATTCGGCCATGACGTGCCCAGCCCCGAGAAACTGCGCACCGCCGCCAGCCTGATGCTCGCCGCGATTGGCGAAGTCTCCGGCGTGGAGCCACTTTATCCTGTACCAAGCAACTGGTTCTTCGAGGACGCCTCGCCGCTGGAAGTCACCGAGGCCAAGAGCGTTCCGCATGCCTTCCTCATCAACGCGAAACGTTTCCCGAACCGTCCCGTGTGGGCCGACCAGCTCAAGGGCGTCTTCACCAACCGCAAGATGGTGCTGGCAGTGATGGCACTTCGCCCCAGTATCGCGGCGCTGGAGGGCGAGCGCATCGGCATTCTGATGCCGGCCACCACCATCGCCACCCTGCTCTATCTGGCCACCCAGTTCGCCGGCAAGGTGCCGGTGATGATCAACTGGACCGTCGGCAACCGCAACATGCGCCATTGCGTGGAGAGCACCGGCCTGAAGCACATCCTGACCTCCGAGGCGCTCATCGAACGACTCAAAGGCACCGGCGTGGACTTCAGCGGCCTGGAGGAAACACTGCTGCCCCTGGAGCGCGTGGCAAAGACCGTCCCGTTGCGACGCAAACTCTGGGCGTTGTTGATGAGCCACCTGTGCTGGCGGAGTCTCTGGAACGCGCCGGTGCCACCGATTGCCGCCATCCTCTTCACTTCCGGTTCCGAAACCATGCCCAAGACCGTCCCCGTTGTCCACGAGGCCATCATTGCCGACCTGAAATGCTCCGTGCTGGGAATGCATTTCCGCAAGGACGCCTGTCTTCTGGGAATGCTCCCGCCATTCCACTCCTTCGGATTGCTGCTCAATACGATGTTCACCTGCGTGACCAACATCCGCGTGGTCTATCACCCGAATCCCACCGAAGGCGCGATGCTGGCGCGTCTCACCGCGGCCTACAAGGTCAATTTCTTCTGTGGCACCCCCACCTTTGTGACCAATATCCTGCGCAACGCCACTCCGGAGCAAGTCGAGGGACTGGAATTTATCGTCACTGGCGCCGAGAAGTGTACGCGCACCACGCTGGATTTGATGCACGAGAAGGCACCGAAAGCGAATCTCTAC
>JAFZWH010000030.1 GCA_017617415.1 Victivallales bacterium
CTTCGACGCCTCCATCAACCGCATCGCCGCCTGGGTCGTCGGCGCCCGCGCCTGGCAGAAAGCCCTCCTCATCGCCCTGCTGGAGCCCCAGGGACTCGCGCAGGACGAGACGCAGGGCGACTTCACCGCACGCATGGCGCGACGCGAGGCCTTCAAGACCCTGCCCTGGGGCGCCGTCTGGGCGCAGTATCTCGCGCAGAACAACCTCCCGCAGGACGCCGAGGCCCTCGCCACCATCCGCCAATACGAACAGGACGTCCTCCTCGCCCGCGGATAATCCATAAACCATTCTCATAGACTGTCATGGTAATTGGATAAAGTTCATTACACGAAGTGAGCAATTGGCTATCCATATTACTATTTGCCTCCTTGACAACTTTTTTGGGGGCGTTGGACTTCGGCGGTCTGGCCTGGGAAGGCGCCGGCCGGCTTGAGGGAGGCGTGATGGAAATCGCGGACGCCTCCCCGGCCGGCGGGAGTTACGCCGTCAGTGCGCCGATTTCCGTCACGTCTGCCCGAAGTTGGAAGTTCTCCGTGGAGGTCCGTTGCGAGAATGTCGTCAACGATGGACGAACTCAATGCTATGTGATGCTCTATGACGCCGAAAACAAATATATCAAAGATTTCTGCACCAAGGCATTATATCATACAACGGACTGGACGCGGCTGACCGTGGCGATCCCCTCGGAGCAATGGCCCGCTGACGCTACTACGGCGCGCCTGATTCTCCAGCCCGCCGCTGGACCAGCCTCTGGCATCGGCACGGCGTGGTTCCGAAACCTGAAATTCAGTCCGCTGGAAAGTGCGGGGCCATTGACTGGTCTTGAGGCCACGGGGGAATATCTTTTCAAATGCGGCAGACTCGCCATCGCCAATGAAAAAGCCCATTCCTTCCCCTTCGGAGAGGAGCCGACCGCACCGCGCCTGGAAATCCAACGTCTCGAGCCCGCCTACGCAGATGAACTTCAGTTCCTCACTGAGGACGCGCTTGACGAAACCGTGAAAATCGCCGTCTGGGACGATGAGGCACAGGCCTTCGGTGAATGGCGCGAACTTCCCCTCCGGGAGGTCCCTGGCGGCTATCGGCTCGACTTGCGCCCCGTGGAATGCTGGCGACGCATCGCTTTGGAATTCCCCGCCAACAACGCCGTCGCCTTGGACGATGTGACGCTCACCCGACGGGAACTCGCCGTGGAGAACTGGAATGCATATTGGATCTACTGTTCAAAGGAGCGTATTGAGCATGTCACCATCCTCCTGCGCAAGGAGTTCGAACTGGAGACCCTGCCGAAGCACGCCTGGCTCCAGTATCGTTTCGATGACTCCGGCGAGTTGTGGCTCAACGGTCAGCCGGTGCCCCGCAACGGCGATGTCTCCGCGCTTCTCCGCCAAGGCACGAATGTGCTTGCCGCCCGCCTGAACCAGGACCGCTATGCGGCTGGACTGCTGGCGGAACTCGACCTGCTCTTCCCGGATGGCTCCGCGCGGAAAGTCCTTACGGACCACAGTTGGAGATTCTTCCCGTCGCCGGAGGAAATCCTTCGGCAGTCCGAAAAACTCGTTCCGCCACCGCAATTGTCGGAGGAGTGGAAACTGCCGGGCTTTGACACGCAAGGGTGGAGCGAATGTGCGGAGGTCGCCAAACCGCCAGAGGTCTGGGGGAAAATCCCCTACACGCGCCACGCGCCACGAACGCCCTGCCGCTTGGAGACTCCCTTCGCGCCAACCGCCCTCCAGGCCGGGCAGAGTTACGCGCAGGAAGTTCGGCTTCACTTCGACCAGCCAATCGAAGGCGATCGGCTGGCTCAGGTCAGGCTCGTCCGCAACGGCGTGGAATTCCAGAAATGGACTCTCGGCGTCCTCCCGACAGGCATCACCGAGATTGCCCTGCCCTTCCAATTCACCCTTTCGCAGTTCCTCGCCGAAGGTGACTATGAACTGCGCCTTGAAATTCCTGAACATGTTGTAACTGATTTAAATAGAATAACTTATGATATTATTAAAGTCACCGTATCCAACTCCCGCAAACCCTCCCCCGCCGATGCCCGCCTCGTGCGCGACGCCTTCGGCGTGCCGACCCTGACCATTGACGGCAAGCCGTATCACAGCATCTTCTCCGCACGATGGGACCTGGACGTCCTCGCCCTGCACGCCGCGCAGTTCCACGCCGCCGGAATGCACCTCTACCACGCCTACTTGATTCCCTCCTGGCCAGAACCGGAAACTCCAGACTACACGAACGTGGATGCCCTCGCCCTGCAACTCCTGCAAGGCGACCCAGAGGCCCGTTTTGTCTTCAAGATCGAACTGCGCGACGGACAGCCGAAGTGGTATCTGAAGCAGCATCCCGAAGACGCCGTGGTCTTCGACGCCGGCAACCGAGGCAGCCGCATCTCCCTGGCCAGTCGCCGCTGGAAACACCTGGTCGGCGAATACCTGCGCGGGCTGATCGCCCATGTGGCTACCTCCCCCTACGCAGACCGCGTCATCGGCTATTTTCCGGGCGAGGGCAATGAAGGTCAGTGGATGCACTACTGGAACGGTGACGACCCTGCCGTCCCTGGAACCCTCAGCGACTACAGCCAGCCAATGCAGGACTATTTCCGCCAATTCCTGAAGCGCCAGTATGGCTCGGACGAGGCGCTGCAACAGGCCTGGGGCGACCCCGACGTCACGCTGGAGACCGCCGAAATCCCCTCCAACGCCGAGCGCGTGGCGGGACGCATGGCTTTCCGCGTCCTCTCCCGCGACCGCAAGGCCGCCGACTTCGGCTGGGCCCTCTCGCAGGTGAATTCCGACGGACTGGAATACTATGCGAAGACCATCAAGGAGGCCTCGGACGGAAAGGCATTGGTCGGAGCGCTCTACGGGCACCTCCTCGACCTGGGCGGATGTTTCCTTGGCGAGCAGGTCGGCTACGCACGCCAACGCCTCCTTGTTGAATCTCCGGACCTCGATTACTTTATGGGTCCCATCTCATACGCGCAGTTCTTCCGCGACCTCGGCGGAACCGGCTCCTACGATATGCCATCGCCCGCCTCGCTCGCCCTGCATGGCAAACTCTGGATCAACGAGAACGACTTGCGCACCCATCTCCAGTTCCCTGCCGACTACGCCTACTCTGTGCGCACCCCGCCCCAGACCACCCAGTTGCTCGCCCGCGAATTCGCACGCGCGCTCTGCCTCCGAAGCGGATTCTACCTCTTCGCGCTGGCGCACGACGTGAACTGGTTTGACGACCCCGAGACCATGACAGCCATCCGACAACTCAACCGGCTGGTCGAGCAAACCATCACCGCGAACCGCTCCTCCGTCAGCCAAATCGCCAGTTTCTTTGACGACGAGACGCAGTGCCGTCTCACCCAGACGCCCGCCCTCGGCACCTGCCCCACGGTCAACATCAAGGCCATCTTCCAGCGCGAGGCCCTCTTCCGCATTGGCGCGCCTGTAGATGAATTCCTCCAGTTCGACATCGCCAATTCAGACCTCCCCGCCTACCGCCTTTATGTTTTCCTGAATCCATATCACTTGACGGAGGCAGAGGTCGCCGCCATCCGTACGCTCGCCCAGAACCCCGACGCAAGGCTCCTCTTCGCCTTTCCGCCAGGAATCGCCACCGACGGCGGACTTGACGTCACTATGGCCGAAACCCTCACTGGAATGACCTTCACCATCGAGGACGCCACTCGAAAGAACCGCTTCCAAACCACCTGCGACTTCGGCAACCTGCCCAAAGGAACCGCTTTCGGCACCGGCGACTTCGACTTTGGGCCGATTGCGCTTCCCGATGGCTACGACGAACTCCTCGCCGCCTTCGAGGACGGCACGCCAGCAGTGGTCCGCAAGGGCAACGTCTATGTCGCCGCATTGGCTGAATTGCCCGTGGATCTCCTGCGGGAGGTCGCCCGCGAGGCAGGCGTGTTCCTCTATTCCGAGGACGATCTCGCCGTCGTCGCCTGCCACGACTTCGCGGCTTTCCACACGCCGAACCTCAAGCAGCCCTGCGTCTTCCGTGCACCGCCCGGCAAGCGCCTGCGCCAAATCTGGCCAGCCACCGAAGCCGTCACTCCTGTAGAAGAAATCCGTTGGCAGAACACCGCTCCTGAAACCCGCATCTACCAAGTGGTGGAATAATCGCCCCATCCCGAAAGGAAGGGGAATTATTCTGTCAACTTGCCATCATGGTTTCCGACAGCATTGCTGTCGGATGGTGTTTCCCGCGAAACACGCGAAACACGCGAAAAAGAAGGCTCGTCCTTGTAGCCAGTCCCCGTCGGCCCTGCGGTCCGCCCGGTCGTCCAGTCCGGCGGCTGCCTGGAAAGCGAGCTTTCCGGCGCCGCCTTCCCGGACGACCTTGCGCGCCACGTTCCGTGCCGCGCCGGGGGACTGGCGCTTTCCAGTTCGCAGAATGATTGCATGGCGAAGCCGACGGGCAGGTGAAGCCGACGGACGCGAAGCGGACGACGGGACGGCAGACGTCGGACGTCGGACGACGGGAAATCACGATGACAAGTTAACGGCATAACGCCTTTAATAGAAACCATGCAGGCAATTCATTCCAAAGGGATTCTGTTGCTTTCTTTCGATGACAGGAACTTCGCCGGATGGGAAGCTGCCTTGCCTATCTTCGCACGCACGAACGCCCACGCGACCTTCTTCGTCAGCGGGCCAATCGACGACGAGGCGCTCTCCGCGATGCGCCGGCTGGCCGACGCCGGTCACAGCGTGGGCCTGCATGGCCTCAATCATCAAAACGCCGACGAGGCCATCGCGGCGAGTTCCCCGGAGGAATACTACCAGGCGGAGGTTCTGCCACAACTGGCACCCGCGCGGGACGCGGGACTGCGCATCACCTCGTTCGCCTATCCGAATTGCCGACGGACTCCCGAGTCCGACCAGTTGTTCTTTTCGCATGGCTTCGCATTCGTGCGCGGCGGCCTCGGCCTGACGCCCTTCGACCCCGAAGGACGTCTCGCCGAGGCCTGGAAGCCCTTGGCCAACAATCCCCGCACCGCCTTCCCCGCAAGCGAGTTGCCACGACATCGTCTGCTCAACACGCTGATTATCGGCGAGGCCTACAACACGCATATCGACGACCTGCTCAACTGCCTGAGACGCATTGCCGAACGCAATGAGGTCCTGGTCGTCACTTCCCATGACATCGCGCCCGACGCCAAGTCAATCCACATGAAGACCGCCTGGCTGGAGGCGTTGCTTGCCACCGCCACCGAACTGGACATCGCCGTCCTCGGTTTCAATGAGCTTGTCTGAACGGCCACGAGTTTGAAGTCCGCCGAACACCCAACGCGTAAATCTCCCGATGAAAACGACCCTCAGCCTTCTCCTGGCCACCTTCCTCGGCCTTCCGGGACTCTTTCTGGTCGGATGCAAGTCCATGAACACCACGCAGTATTATCATGAGACGATTCCCTGGGAGCCAAACTTCGACGAGCAGAA
>JAFZWH010000031.1 GCA_017617415.1 Victivallales bacterium
CTCTAACCTTTCATTAACTTTACCCTTTAAACTTTAAACTTTAAACTTTTCCACGTGTTCCGCGAGTTCCGGAAGTTCCCAGGTCTTGAGTTGCTCCAGCGTGACGGCGTTCTCCACGCGGTGGTCGCCACTGGCGACGCGCCGCAGGGCGCTCAGATGCGCACCACAGCCCAGTTTCGCGCCGAGGTCCACGCCAAGCGTGCGGATGTAAGTGCCCTTCGAGCAATGCACCTCGAAATCCACTTCGGGAAGGCGCAGGTTGCTCAACGCAAAACGGTCAATGTGCACGGGCCGTGCGGGACGCTCGACCTCCCTGCCCTTCCGCGCCAGTTTGTAGAGCGGCTGGCCATTGACCTTGATGGCGGAGTGCATCGGCGGAACCTGCTGGATGTCGCCCAGGAAGGTGTCCGCCGCCGCTTGCAATTCTTCAAGAGAAAACGCAGGCACCTCATGCTGTGCGGTCACCTCGCTGGTGAGGTCGCCGGAGGCGGTCTCCTCGCCCAACCGGATGGTCCCCGTGTAGATCTTATTCTGCGCCATCAGCGAATCCTGTAGGCGCGTCGCCTTGCCCAGCAGAATCACCAGCAACCCCGTCGCGAAAGGATCCAGCGTCCCGCAGTGCCCCGTCTTGTCCAGCGAAAACCGTCTCCGGACGAAATTGACTACATCGAAACTCGTCCAGTCCGCCGGCTTGTCCACCAGCAGAATACCGTCGAGATGATTGTCGCCATGACGGCTCATTTCCCCTCCCCCGTTTCCACCGCAGTTTGTTCCATCGGCGGGACTTCCAAGGTGTAGCGCCCGAGCCGTCCTGCACGGTAGTCCTTCAGGAAGCCCTGTGCGGCATTCGCGAGGGCGGGACGGCCTCCCGGCAGGAACATCTTCCGTCGAACGGCCAGTTGCTCCAGCACTTCGGCAGGTTCGGTGGAGATTTCCGGGAGGTCCAGCGCCTTGAGCGCATCAGATAAGCCGAGTTCCTGGAAGCGCGAGATGAGGAACTCGGCGGTGAGGGTAGGATCCGTGGACTCGTCGGGAATGTTGCCCAACGCGGTGAGCAGCAACTCATGGTTCTTGTCCTTGAGCTGTGGCCAAAGGAGTCCCGGCGTGTCCAGCAGTTCCACGCCACCCGCCAACGGCACCCACTGGTTCTGGCGCGTCACGCCCGGACGCGCCCCGACCTTCGCGATGTTCCTTGTGCGCAGGTGGTTGACTAAGGTGGACTTGCCGATATTCGGAATGCCCACGATCATCAGCCGAACTGGGCGCATCAGCGGACGCGTCGCACCGCGCTCCTGACGCAGTTTCAGCACCAGCTCCTTCCAGCGCGTGGTCAGCGCCTCGGGCTTCTTCAAATGACTCGCCTCCAGAAAGTCGATGGGGTCGCCCTGCGCCTCAAACCACTCTTTCCAGCGGCGGTTCTGCACACCGCTGGCCAAGTCCGATTTGTTCGCCACCAGCGCGTGAGGACGACGCGACAGGAGCCGTTGCTCCAATCGTGGGTTCCGGGTGGACAGCGGCGCACGCGCGTCCAGCAGGACCACCACCAGGTCCACCAGATCCAGCGCCTCGGTCATCGCCTTCTCGGCCTTGAGCATGTGCCCCGGAAACCATGTCTGACGGGCGGATTGGTTGAAGTTGTTTACCATAGATTGCCTCCGTTACGTTCTTTCCATAAGATAATTCCCCAACGCCGGACAGTTCCCTGCCCCAAGCAGATATATCCTCAATAATTGGGATTTATATCGTTTACTTGCCTTGAAACATTTTCCCACGAAACACACGAAACACACGAACGAAAAGGGAATGGTATTTTCAACTTGGAAACGAAGGGGAGCGCGGCCCTCCCACATCACCAACAACGATTGTCCAACTTAACGTTGTCATTCCCAAAGAAAACCTTCTCCAGCAGAGCGACCACCGGCTTCGTCTGCCTACCGTAGTTCATGGCATCAAATGGCAAACCCGGGAAAATGCCTGTCTCCGGCGCGGCACGAAGTGACGCGCGAGGCCATCTGGGAAGGCGACGACGGAAAGCCCGCTTTCCAGGCGGCGCCTTCCCGGATGACCGGGCGGTCCGCCTTTGCGGGCTGCCGGGGACAGGCAGAGTTTTTTCGTGTGTTTCGTGTGTTTCGTGGGAAAATCACCAAATGACCATGACTGCTGTTGGAAAATCACGACGGCAATTTAACGGTATCATTTCTCAATAATTCGGTCAGTCGGACTGCCGTTGCATTGCAAAAGGCGACAAGAATTGTGTTAAGCGCACAAAAGCGTATTATAGTATCCATAAGGTAATTCTGATGCCGTAGAGTTAAATTCACGCAAGCATTGCAAGGAGACACGAATGGTAGAACTGGATTTTTCAAAGAGCGCGGATGGCCTGATTCCGGCGGTTGCGCAGGATTGGCAGACTGGCGAGGTGCTGATGGTCGCCTACATCAACCGCGAGGCCTGGGAAAAGACGCTGGCCACCGGCGTCGCCACCTATTGGACCCGTAGCCGCAAACGCCTGTGGGTCAAGGGCGAGAGTTCCGGCAACATCCAGAAGGTTAAGGAAATCCTCGTCGATTGCGATCTGGACACCGTGGTTTTCAAAATCGAGCAGGTCGGCGGCTCCGCCTGCCACGAGGGGTACCCCAGTTGCTTCTTCCGCCGGGTAGAGAAAGACGGCTCGCTGACCGTCATCGAAGAGCGCGTCTTCGACCCCGCTGTCGTATATAAGAAGTAACTAATTGCAAATAAATAAGTTATAGCAACAGGAGAAAGTTCCATGTCAGTTCTGAAGCTCGGTCTGCCCAAAGGAAGCCTGGAGGAAAGCACGGTTGAAATGTTCCAGAAGGCTGGATACAAGATCGACATCCAGTCCCGCTCCTACTATCCCTCCATCGACGACCCGGAAATCCAATGCGTTCTGCTGCGGGCGCAGGAGATGTCCCGCTATGTGGCAGAGGGCCTGCTGGACTGCGGGCTGACCGGCTATGACTGGGTGGTCGAGAACGGCCTGGAGGTCGTCGAGATCGCCGAACTGGTCTATGGCAAAGTCGGTCGCAAGCCCCTGCGCTGGGTGCTTGCCGTGCCGAACAACTCCGACATCAAGGAGGCGAAGGACCTGGAGGGCAAGCGCATCGCCACGGAGGCCGTGGGGATGACGAAACGCTATCTGGCCGACCACGGCGTGAACGCCACCGTCGAATTCAGCTGGGGCGCCACCGAAGTCAAACCGCCGTATCTGGCCGACGCCATCGTCGAAATCACCGAAACCGGCTCCAGCCTGAAGGCCAACAACCTGAAAATCATCGACACGCTCTGCGAGACGACCACCCGCTTCATCGCCAATCCCAAAGCCGCGCAGGATCCCTTCAAGCGCCGGAAGATGGACCGCCTGGCGCTCCTTCTGCAGGCCGTCCTCGCGGCGGAGAACCGCGTCGGCCTCATGATGAACGTCCATAAAGACAAACTCGACGGCGTACTTGCAAAACTCCCCGCGCTCCAGCGGCCGACCATCGCCCATCTCTCCGACGAAAACTGGTTCTCGCTGACCACTGTCATTGACAAGCATGTCGCACGGGATTTGATTCCGGACTTGATGCAGGCCGGTGCCGAAGGCCTGGTGGAATATAACCTCAACAAGGTCGTGCTTTGATATTTCTGGTCCCGCCTTGCTAACAGGCGGGACGTCAGACGACGGACGTCGGACGTCAGCTCTTTTCAGGTTTCTAGACCTCAGTCATCAGGCCCTGGTGGTCTGGGAGGAACCGAGCGTAAATCATAATTTTACTACCTATTAACGGCACGACAGCCTCAACATAAACTTGCCTGTTTTGTGTTCAAGATATAACAAACCGTGCTGTACCCAACGTGTTTTGAACCAATAGCGGTGAAGTTCGTTTCCATTATCGACCATGGAATAGCGATCATCGACTTTCCGAATGAAATCATACTCGTGAAGGATATGGTCTGGAACATGATCCAAAATATCATCGAAAAATGTCTCGCCAATATGTTCTTCTGAAAAGTCAAGAATTTCCTCATTGCTTTTAAAATCTTCGAGTGAATCACTGAAAACACCGAGAATCTCAATCGTATGATATGGCTGAACCACCCTTTCGGCAAAAAACAGTTTTCCATCGGTCTTAAAGTATGGAATATTATCATATTGGACAAAACGTTGTTTTAGGGCATTAATATCATCCATTTCTCCGCTGTAATACTTCGTGCGGTAGAAGTTTATAAAAAAGCATATCACGCCCGCAAGCAATAGGAAACCAAAGAAAAACCGCAACTTGAACATCGTTTTCATGGTTTAAAAGACAAAACAGATATGAAAATATAATCCAAGAAATAAAAACACCCCGCCGTGTTCGGACACGTCGGGGTGATTTTAGGCCTTCCGACCTAAATTACGCATTACGCATTACGAATTATGAATCGGTTTTCTGGACGTCGAAGGTGAACTCCATCGTTTCAGCGTCGTAGTCCACCGTGATGGTGTCGCCTTCGGCGGCCTTCCCGCCCAGCAGGGTGAGCGAGAGCGGATTCTCGATGCGGTGGATGATGACCCGCTTGAGAGGACGTGCGCCGTAGGCGGGCTCGTAGCCCTCGTCCGCCACCGCATTGCATGCGGCATCGGTGACCACCAGTTTCATGCGCTGCTGCGCCACGCGAGCGACCAGTTGTTCCAACTGCAGACGCACGATATCCACCATCTGCGCCTTCTCCAGACGACGGAAGCAGACGATGTCGTCCAGCCGGTTCAGGAACTCCGGGCGGAAGTGCGCCTTGAGCAGCGCCATGACCTTGCCCCGGATGGTCTCGAAGTCATCCACGCCGGCATCGACAATCTCCTCGGAGCCAAGGTTGCTGGTGAGGATGATGACGGTGTTCTTGAAGTCCACCACGCGTCCTTGGGAGTCGGTGAGCCGCCCGTCGTCCAGCACCTGAAGCAGGATGTTGAAGACATCGGGGTGCGCCTTCTCGATCTCGTCGAAGAGCACCACGCTGTAGGGACGACGTCGCACGGCCTCGGTGAGCTGGCCGCC
>JAFZWH010000032.1 GCA_017617415.1 Victivallales bacterium
AGTTCCTCGCCGACCTCGGCGCACGGCTGCGCCAGGAGGCCGGGGCGCTCCTGGCCAGATACGCGAACCTCACGGCGCTGCCCGCCGCCTTCATCTCGATGCTCTGCCCAATCGCCGTGCAGAAGGCACGGAACATCACTGAGGCTGGCAAGTACCACAACTGGGGCATCCACGGCACCGGCTTCTCGGTGGCGGCCGACTCGCTGGCCGCGCTGGAGGAGGTCGTTTTCCGGAACCACGAACGCACGCTGGCGCAGTTCGCGGAGGCGCTGTCGAACAACTGGAAGAACGAGGCCGCGCTACTGGCCGAAGTCCGCAACGTTTCGCCCAAACTGGGACGGAACCGCCCGGAGGCCGACCGCGCGCTCTGTGACCTGGTGAGGCTCTGGAAGGAGGCCTGGAGCGGTCTGCGCAACTCGCAGGGCGGAATCGTGCGCCCCGGAACCGGCTCCGCGATGTACTACATCTGGCACAGCCGCGACCTTGGAGCCACGCCGGACGGACGCATGGCCGGCGAGCCCTTCTCCGCCAACTACGCCCCCTCCCTGGACGTGCCGGTGGACGGGCCGCTTTCCGTGATCCGCTCCTTCACCGAACCCAATCTGGAGGGCGTCTGCAACGGCGGGCCTTTGACCATCGAAATCCACAACAGCGTCTTCACCGCGCCGAATGCCACGCGGCAGGTCGCCACCCTCATCGCCGAGTTCGCCCGCCGCGGCGGCCATCAGCTCCAGCTCAACTCCATCAACCGCGACACCCTGCTGGATGCGCAGGCGCACCCCGAGAGGCACCGCCACCTCATCGTGCGCGTCTGGGGCTGGAGCGGCTACTTTGTGGAACTGGACAAGGTGTACCAGGACCACATCATCCGCCGCGCCGAAATGCCCTTGAATGACTGACCTCACAGCGACCATCTTTGAGGTGCGCGAGTTCTGCGTCCACGACGGGCCAGGACTACGTACCACGGTCTTCCTCAAAGGATGTCCGATGCGGTGCCTGTGGTGCCACAACCCGGAGGGGCAGTCCCCGCAGCCGGAGCGGATGGTCATCCCCGCCCGCGAATGCCTCCACTGCGGGGAGTGCCGTCGTGTATGCCCGCAATGGGATGGGACAACTGGGACTCTTGGGACTCTTGGGACTCTTGGGACTCTTGGGACTGGGGGCTGGGCAGAATTGTCGCAAATTGTCGGCAACTGTCAGTCTTGCGGCAAATGTGTCCTGGCTTGTCCTGCCGGACGGCTTCGGCTCTGCGGGGAGTGCTTGACCGCCGCAGAATTGGCGGAGCGCATCAACCGCAACCGCGAGGTGCTATTGTCCTCGGGCGGCGTGACTTTCTCCGGCGGCGAGCCGCTTATGCATATTTCCTATTTAAAGGAAGTCGCCGCACAGTTGTCCCCGATGCACCTCGCGGTGGAGACCTGCGGTCATGCGCCGGAGGCGGACTACCGCGCGATGCTGGAGTTCGCGGATTTCGTGCTTCAGGACTGGAAATGCGCCTCGCCGGAACTGCACAAGGCTCTCACAGGTGTGTCCAATGATTTGATACGCAATAATATCCGTATTCTCGCCACCAGTGGACGGCCCTTTGTCCTCCGGCTGCCGCTGGTTCCCGGTCTGAACGACTCCTCGGTCGAACTGGCCGCTGCCGCCGAGTTCTTCGCGGCGCTTCCGCGCAGGGGGCTGCAGGAAATTCAGCTGCTTCCCTACCACCCTGGCGGCGAGGCGAAGCTGCGGCAACTCGGACGGACCTCACGGATGCCGGACATCTCCGTGCGAACAATCAATCCTGACGCGCTGGCAATCTTCCGTGCTGCGGGTTTGCCATGTTCCTGGCCATTCGGAGAACCGATTCCGCACGATTGCCTTGAAGGACCTTGATACCAGTGCCATATCGTGGTCTTTCACATATTGTTTCAGTTGCGTCTTAGCCTCGGCGAGTAGCCTCTTTGCGGCGTCGGCGGAGGCTTTCGCGTTCTTCTTGGGGCACTTGACCTCGATGAGCGCGGCGTATTATTGGCTACTTGGCGTTCCGCATTTCTGGAGCATCGCAACTACCGGCGGCGGCGAAGGCGCTCCACGGGAGGTTTACCGTCTGATGCCGCGAGATGATATCGTCCACGTGCATGAGCAGAGGAAATTCCTCCAGGCGGACGAGGCCACGGGCTGCCTTGATGCGCAGTGCCTCTGCCACGCGATGTGCCACGACCAGCGATTCCAGCGTGATGCCCTGGAGTTGGCGTAGCGCGTCATCGATGTCATATCCTTCGCCCAGCAGGATGCCGACCTTGCGGGTGCGTCCGCCATAGACCGTCACATAGAGGTCGCCGATGCCGGTGTAGAAACTGTTGCGGGAGCCACCCTGCATCCGGACCAGCGCGTCCATTTCGCGGGTGGCTTGAAGGAATACTCCCGCCTGCGAATTGTAGTGGATTTCGTCGGGGTTGCCACTTTTGCGGATATTTTCGCCGATGGTGAGCGCGATGCCCAGCGCATAGCCGTTCTTGAGGGCGACCGCCGATTCGATGCCGATGACATCGCAGGTGGTCATGATATGGTAGTAGTCGGTGGCCATGGCATCGCGGAGCATCGCCAGCGTCTGCGGCGAGGTTCCGCAAAATGCCACGAGGCTGTGGTCGTGGGCGACCAACTCATAGCTGGTGCAGGGACCGCCGATGGCGTTGAGGAGATTGTCCTTGCCCAATTCGTCGAGTCGCTGCTGCCAAAGTTGTGGATAGCACAGCAGCGTCCCGTCCGGCAGATTTTGCAGCCCTTTGGTGACGGAGAGGACCGGCACGCCTGGCGGAAGGAGTGGAAGAACCTCCTGGCCAAACCATTCGACCCCGAAGGAACTGACGCCGCCGATGACGAAGTCCGCGCCCTCCAACGCAGTCTGAATCTCCTCGACTTGGTAGCACACCACACCATCAGGGAAGTCGCGGTCGAACTTGGGATGACGGTTGGTGCGCCGGATGGCGTCAATGATTTCGCGGTCCAGCGGAGTTCCGACCAGGCGCACGCGGTTGCCGTTCTCCCGTGCGGGGAACGCGAGTGCCGAACCCATCATGCCGGCGCCAATGATGGTGATGGTCTTCATTTCAGGTGATTGAAGGCCTTGTGCGCGATGTCGGTACGGTATTCCACGCCATCCCAGGTGATGCATTTCACGCCGGCGTAGGCGTTGTCCACTGCATCACGAAGGGTCTTGCCTTTGGCAGTCACGCCGAGGACACGCCCACCGGATGTCACGAGTTGTCCAGAATTGTCCAGTTTGGTGCCGGCGTGGAAGACTACCGCACCAGTCTTTTCGGCCTCGGCGATGCCTTTGATGGGGAGTCCCTTGGGATATTTCCCAGGGTAGCCCTGGGAGGCCATCACCACGCAGACGGCGGGCTCCGGTGACCACTTGAGTTCGATGCGTGAGAGTTCGCCATCGGCGGTGGCGGCGAGCGCATCCACGAGGTCAGAGTCCAGTCGCATGAGCACCGCCTGGGTTTCGGGGTCGCCAAAGCGGACATTGAACTCCAGGAGCTTGGGACCCTGAGCGGTAATCATCAGCCCAGCGTAGATGACGCCGCGGAAATCCAGCCCGTCGGCCTGCACGCCCTTGAGGAAGCGCTGAAGCACCTGCTCGTCAATCACCTTCCAGAGTTCCGGCGTGACGACGGGCGCGGGGGAGTAGGCACCCATTCCGCCAGTATTGGGACCCTGGTCGCCATTGTAGGCGCGCTTGTGGTCTTGGCTGGAGTCGAGGGGCTTGATGGTCTTGCCGTCGCAGAGCGCGAGGATGGAGGCCTCTTCGCCGACGAGGCAGTCCTCCAGGAGGACGCGTGCGCCGGCGGCCCCGAAGGCACCGTCGAAGCAGTCTTTGACCGCCTGTTCGGCGGTGTCGAGGTCATTGGCGACGACCACGCCCTTTCCGGCGGCCAGTCCATCGGCTTTCACCACGATGGGGGCACCGTGCTTTTGGAGATACTCCAGTGCGGCAGGAGCATCGGTGAAGACCGCGGCATCGGCGGTAGGCAGACCGTGACGGTGCATGAAGTCCTTGGCGAAGGCCTTGGAGCCCTCGAGTTGAGCGGCTTTCTTATCCGGGCCGACGATGCGCAGACCGCGCTTGCGGAAGGCGTCCACGATGCCTTCGCAGAGCAGTGCTTCGGGACCGACCATGGTGAGGCCGATGTGGTGGTCCTGCGCGAACTGCGCCAGTCCCTCCGGGGTGTTTTCCGCCACGGGAATAGCGCTGGGGATTCCGGGATTGCCGGGAGCCCAATAGAGTTTGTCCGCCAGGGGGCTCTGCATCATCTTCCACGCCAAGGCGTGCTCGCGGCCACCGCCGCCAACCAAAAGGATATCCATCGTAGGTTAGGGGTTAGAGGTTAGAGGTTATCAGGGTTAGAGGCCAAAATCAAAAAAGCCCTGCTTGGGGGAACCAAACAGGGCTGAATTTGGGTGGTCAGGCAGTCACCTTACTTGTCTTCAAGAGCAGCGCCGACCAGTGAGCGGAAGAAGCGCACCACCTTCACATTCGGGGCGACCTTGGCGAGGCAGGTGTGCTCGTCATCGATCCACGGCATTTCCATCAGGCAGATTTCGGTGAAGCGCTTGTTAAGCTTGCCCTGGAGGATGCCCTTGAGCACCTGCTCGGGCTTGCCAGCCAGCTTCGGATCCGCCTTGGCGATCTCGAGTTCCTTGTCGATGAAGGACTGCGGGACGTCGTCACGGCTGATGTAAGTGGGGTTGCTGGCGGTCACGTGCAGCGTGATGTTCAGGAGCAAGTCTGCATCGCAGGGGCCGGCGACTTCCACCAGCGCGGCGAAAGGCTGCGCGGTGTGGAGATAGTAGCCAATCTGGTTGCCAGCAGCGGGAATCCAACGAATGGCGCGGCGGATGGACATGTTCTCGCCCAGCTTGCCGATGAGCGCCTTCAGGTCGGCATCCATGTCGGCGGCCAGCTTTGCGGAGACGTCGCCGTCTTCACCGGCGTAGGACGCGGCCTTTTCGGCGGCGGCCTGTGCGAAGGCCTTGAACTCGGCGGTGGCGGCGACGAAGTCGGTCTCGCAGAGAGCCTCGACCAGCGCGACCTCGTTGCCATTCTTGGCCACGGCCCAGCGGCCCTGGGTGGTGCTGCGGTCGGCTTTCTTTGCGGCCTTCGCGGCGCCGGCTTTGCGGAGATACTCCATCGCGCCTTCGACATCGCCATTGCTGGCGATCAGGGCCTTCTTGCATTCCATCATGCCGCAGCCAGACTTCTGACGCAGCGCCATCACATCTTTTGCACTGATTTCTGCCATTGGGATTATTCCTATTAGTTAAAGGGTGAGCATTGTTCGTGAAATCGGATTAAGCCTCGACGGGGGCGGCTTCCTCGGCGGCCTTCTCGGTCTTCGCGGCACGCTTCTTGGCGACAACCTCGACGCCTTCTTGGACGGCGGCCTGAAGTGCGTCCATGATGACTTTGATGGAGCGCAGCGCATCGTCATTGCCCGGAATCACGTAATCAATGCCGTCAGGATTGCAGTTGGAGTCCACCAAGGCGACCACGGGGACGCCCAGTTTGACGGCTTCCTTCACCGCGATGTCCTCGCGGTCCACGTCGATGACCACGACGGCGGCGGGCAACTTTGGCATGTCGGCAATACCTCCCAAAGAGGTCTCGAGCTTGCTCAGTTCACGCTTGAGGCCGGCGACTTCCTTCTTCGGACGCTTCTCAATGGAGCCGTCCGCGAACTGCTGGCGCAGCTTCTTCATGAAAGCGATACGGGTGAGAACAACCTTCTGGTTGGTCAGGGTGCCGCCCAGCCAGCGGTCGCACATATAGGGCATTCCGACGGCCTCAGCGGCGGCCTTGACAATCTCCTGGGCCTGGCGCTTGGCGCCGACAAAGAGGATTTGTCCGCCCTTGGCGGCGGTCTCGGTCAGGAAATCACACGCAGTAGCGAGCTGCTGCATGGTCTTGACCAGGTCGAAAATGGTGATGCCATTACGGGTCCCATAGATGTATTTCTTCATCTTGGGGTTCCAGCGGCGCTTCTGATGGCCAAAGTGGACGCCAGCTTCGAGCAGGTCATTGATGGTAATCTTCGCCATAGTCGGGTCTCCTCTTCGTTGCTCGGGACTTTGCCAATGCGTGCCAGGCGAACGGCACGCCTCGAAATCTCGATTTGGGGTTGGGAATGACGTCCCGCATCCCATGATGCGCAGACGTTAAGCGTTGTACTATAATTCATCGAAAGGGTTTTGCAATCCCAGCTGAATGATTTGGAGGGATACATGGAGGCAAAAACATGGTTTTAGGCTTATATTAAGGCATGCCTCCGTGGAAAAACGGCTTTCCGGCGGAGAGGTTCTGTTGGGATATGGAGAATTTTACGGAACAACCGTTTCAAGGCTTGTCGGTGGATGAGTTGCTGGCGACCAGCAAGTTGCTGCGAGGCGCGACCTCGAGCGGAACGGCGAATATCTATGTCTTTGAAAAGGATGGTCATAGGTATCTTGTCAAGAGCTTTGCCCGACACTCGTTGTTCTCACGGTGGCTCTTCGGGCGGGCGACCATTGGCAATGAATGGCGCATTCTCCAAATGCTGGAGACCGCTGGCATCCGCAATGTTCCACGCACATTCGGTCTATTGGGAAGATACACCCTGGTAATGGAGTATATTGATGGTGCTCAGTTGCTTAGTGCAAAGCATTATACAACGGATGACAGGCCACCGCCGGAGTTCTTCGGGCAATTGCGTGAATGTCTGCATCAATGCCATCGTGCAGGCTTTGCGCATGGCGACTTCCGGCGGGCGAATCTGCTCATCTGCAATGGAAAGAATCCATGCATTTTGGATTGGGCGACAGCGACTTACTGTCCACCTGGCGTATTTTCGTGGCGTTTCCTGAAGCGATGTCTAAATCACCAGCAACGAAAGGCCGACTGCTATTCGTTGTTGAAGATTATCGATGACTACTACCCTCAGCTTCTCACGGATGAGGATCGCATTCAAAACCAGCCCAGCTGGCTTTTGCGTTTCGGGCGTTACCTTCGCTATCACCTCTACCGTCATGGACTGAAGGAATGGCTCGGCCGAGCCCATCATCGCGAATATCATAAAAAATAAGTTACAAATAGGGTTCTACTATGCCTGCCAGTAAATTGCATGTCATTTTCAACACCCACATCGACCCCGTGTGGATCTGGAGCCGCCGTTCCGGCCGAAACGCATGGCTGAACTCCATTGCCAGCAACGTGACGCTTCTGAAGGAGAACTCCGACTTGAAGTTCGTCTGCTCGGCGTCTGCCTTGTACCGATGGGTGGAGGAATGCGCACCAGCGCTCTTCCGGGATGTCCAAGCGCTGGTGAAAGAGGGCCGTTGGGAGCTGGTCGGAGGCTGGGAGGTGCAATCGGACACCATTCTGGCACGAATGGAACCGCTTTTGCGACAGGGATTTGTCGGCAAGGATTTTTTCCGCGATCGCTTTGGGGTGGAAGTCAAAATCGGCTACAACGTGGATGCCTTCGGACATTCCGCCGGGCTTCCGCAAATCTTGAATGCCACAGGTTTCACGCACTACTGTTTCATGCGTCCGCAGATGCCGTCCACGCCGGTGTTTCTTTGGAAGGGACCCGGCGGCAGCCAGGTGACTTGCTTAAACATCAAGGAGGCATACGGCACGGACTATGCGCTGGACGAGAAGGGGTTCTGTCATCAACTGGAGCACTTCCTGGAGACTGGCCAGGGCGAGCAGGCGTACTTCTTCGGCGTCGGAGACCACGGTGGCGGACTTTACCGCAGACATCTGGAGTGGTTCCGCGATGCCGCAAAGCACTACCCGCTGGAAATCAATACACTTGGCGAGTATTTCAAGGCCTTTGAAGCGGTTGAACTGCCGATGGTGGAGGGCGAACTGGGACCCTTCTTCCGTGGGTGCTACAGCGCCTGTCACCCCGTCAAGGAGGTCGTGGCACGGGCGACGCGGCGGTTGCTGGCAGCCGAGAAACTCGGCATTGAAGGCATCCAGTTGGCAGAGGACTGGCGAGAACTGCTTTTTGCGCATTTCCACGATTCGTTGCCTGGCACATGCATCCGTTCTACCTACGAAAAAGATGTCCTGCCTGGCTTGGGGGCGGTACAACATCATGCCGACGAATGCATCGACCGCACTTTGGCGCAACAGGCCAGCCGACAGGACACGCGCTTCATGGAGCAGGGCGGCATCCAGGTCTGGAATCCACACGAGTTTGAACATCAGACAATTGTTGAGGTGACGAATTTCTCGGACCCCAATGCCACGGGAGTGGATTTCGATGCATTCGTCACGCCGGACGGAACGGAATATCCCATTCAGTACCTTCCCCCGGCGACCGCATTCGGACCCTGCGGACGGCCCTGGCAGCGCTTCACCGCAGTGGTTCCGGTGGCGGCTGGCAGGATGCGTTACTTGGCTTTGCGCCATATTGGAAAGGCATTTCCGCACGTCGGCTTCGATGCTCTAAAAAAATTATATACAAAACTTTCATTACAAATATATTATGATAATAGTCGAACCTGGGGTTTCGGATTGGAGAGTTTCTTGGACTTGCAAGGCCAGGCGGAATGCGTGAAGGTGGAGGAGTTTCAGGACGGACCGGTCTGCGCCATCCTCCGCAGTCATTGGACTTGGCGAACCTCCACGGTGCGCATCGATTTGGTGCAGTATGCCGACATTCCGGAAATCGGCGTGCAGGTGCGGATGGACTGGCATGAACCACGCTGCGCGGTCAAACTCGCCTTTGCGCATGGGCTGGACCACCCGGAGTTTGCGGTTGGCGAGGCGGGCGCCATCGTCCGAAAACTTGCTCCGCAGGATTATTTCGAAGTGGACAAACGGCTCTGCACTTGGGAAAATGGTCGGCTGATGCCTTTCTGGCCCCAGTCCACGGAGTCCGTTTTTGTGGACTGGTGCGCGGCGCGAGATGAGCACGCCATCGCAGCGGTCTTCGCCCCGGATTTGCATAGTTGCGACCACGCCAGGAATCAGTTGCGCATCACTTTGGCGCGAACGGTGCTCCACGCCGACCATTTCCCCTTTGCCCAAAACGACGATGACGGCTGGATGGACACCGGGGTGGTTTTCCGAAAGTTCTGGTATTACGAGGGCACCGCCATTCCCTTCGCGGAGTTGCCACGCCAGGCGCAGGGGCGTCTGGAGAACGGCGAGGTCTGCGAGGTTACCGCGCATCCTGCCGACGAGGGCGTCGTCACCATTCCGCAATTACCGGCTTTTTCGGCGAAGACGACCGTGATGACCAGTGCCGTTCGGTTGCCGGGCGGTCAATGGCGCATTGCCTTGAAGAACTATGGTCCCGCCGAGACCATCCGATTCCAGGACGGAACAACTTTGGAGATGCCAGAAGAAGGTTTAAGGTTAGAGGTTAGAGGTTAGAGGGTAGAGGGTAGAAGTAAAATCTTTTGAAGTGCCTTGATAAACTGGCAAAGTTGTCAACCGAATATATATTTAAAGGCATCATGAGTACAATTACCATAGTTGGCGCCGGGATGATGGGAAGCGCAATGTGCTTCCCATGCCGTGATAATGGCCATGTGACAAGACTGGTTGGGACAGAATATGACAACGAGGTCATTCTGCGTATAAAACAGGACAATTTTCACCCGCGGTTAGGCTGTCAGTTGCCAGATGGGGTGATTGCCTACCAGTTTGAGGAACTGGACGAGGCGCTGAAGGGCTGCGACCTGTTGATTTCCGGCGTGCCCTCCTTTGGCGTGGACTGGTTTGCAGAACACGTCCTTTCGCGGATTCCGGACGACCTGGTGGTGTTGTCGCTGACCAAGGGGCTGGAGGACGAGCCGGACGGAACCTTGGTTCCCATCTCCATCGCCTACAACAAATACAAGTTGCCGGCAGGGCGTCGGCTCTCCATCAATTCGATTGGCGGTCCCTGCATCAGTTCGGAATTGTGCAGTCGTCATCACACTTCGGTGGCGCTTTGCGGAGACGACTCGGACATCCTGCATTGGATCAAGTCTCAACTGATCACGACCTACTATCATATCCAGCCGACGCGCGATGTCATCGGCATCGAATGCGCAGTGGCGATGAAGAATGCCTACGCAGTGGGCGTCTCGCTGGCAATAGGCCTGGCACAGCGCCAAGGCGTTCCGCTGAGCAACCCCCAGGCGTCGCTTTTCGGACAGTCGGTCCGCGAGATGTTGCGGCTGGTGCATCTGCTGGGCGGTCAGACGGAGAGCGTGATTTACGCGACCAGCGACCTCTATGTCACCATCAACTCCGGGCGCAACCGTCGGCTGGGCGAGGCATTGGGCAGTGGGCTGGCGCTTCACGAGGCGTTGGAGAAGTTCCCGGGCATGACGCTGGAGTCCATTCCCATCATCACCCGCGCCGCCCGCGCACTTCGAAAGCGCCACGAATTGGGCACTGCCAATTTCAACAAATTTCCTCTGCTACGCCATCTGGACGAAATCATCAACCAGGGTGCGCCGGTCAAAATCCCCTGGAATGAATTCGGTTAAAAGGATTTCCCCTCGGCAGTTGTCTCGCTTGTGCTTTGTTTTTTTGTTCCCAATAATCACCCCCATCACCTCACCATTAACTTAACTCACGTCATGAAAAACATCCTTCTTTCTCTGAGTGCGTTCGTCGCAGTTTTCTCAATCCTCTTTACTGGTTGCAGCAACGAGGAGTCTTCCGCCGCCATGCCGCGTCCTGGCAAAGCCGCGAAGTTCGTTCTCCGCGTTGGCTTTGACGCGGAGTTCCCGCCCTACGGCTTCCGCGATGAGGAGGGCAACCTGGTTGGTTTCGACCTCGACCTGGCCAAAGAGGTCGCCAGCCGTCGTGGCTGGGGCATCGAACTCAAGCCGATTGACTGGGATGCCAAGGACGCCGAACTGAACTCCGGTACCATCAACTGCATCTGGAACGGCTTTACCATCAATGGCCGTGAGGAACTTTACACCTGGACCGAGCCATACGTGGACAACTCGCAGGTCGTGCTGGTCAAGAAGTCCAGCGGTGTGAAGACCTTGGCGGATCTGGCTGGGCGCGTAGTCGAGGCGCAGGCGGACTCTTCCGGCTTGGCGGCGTTGAACGACGAGGAGCATGCCGAATTGAAGGCGGGTCTCAAGAAAGTCGTCGAGGTCCCGAACTTCAACCAGGCCTTCATGGAACTGGAAGCTGGTGTCTGCGAGGCAGTCGTGGTGGACGAGGGCGTTGCACTCTCCTTCGTCAAGGATCATGCTGCTGATTTCAGCATTCTGGAGGAGACCTTGAAGTCCGAGCAGTATGGCGTCGGCTTCAAGCTGGGCAACGAGGAATTGCGCGACCAGGTGCAGGAAACCCTCAACGAGATGATCGCGGACGGCACCTTCAAGTCCGTTTCCGAGAAGTGGTTTGACGGCAAGGACGTCACCATCCGCAAATAATCTCCGCATCGCCTGCCCAGGGGCGCGGTGCCCCTGGGCCTTCCTCTCCAACCGACAATCCAGAAGACGATGATTGGTTCCGTCTTGTTATCGACCTTGCGCCAATTGGCCGCCGGCTTCGGCATGACCGTGGCGATTTTCGTGCTCACGCTGCTTTTCTCTATGCCGTTGGGGCTGGGGCTGTGCAATGTCCGCATGAGCCGCCATTGGTTCTTCTCGTGGCCGGCTCGGCTGTACATCTCGGTGATGCGCGGCACCCCGCTGAT
>JAFZWH010000033.1 GCA_017617415.1 Victivallales bacterium
CGTGGACATCACCGAGGTTAGAGGTCAGAAGGAAAACGATTTGAGCCGGGGCTATCGCGTGGACATCACCGAGGTTAGAGGTTAGAGATTAGAGCGAGGACTGGAGATTAGAAACTGTCTGGAGGCGTAAAATCACTCCAAAAGTATTCAGCTGACGCATCACGAAGAATTAAACCTGGATTATCATTATTGATTTTCCCCTTGAGTGACGATACACTTTTTGTGAGCATTGAAATCAATTCAGAGGCATCTTTCATTAGAGAATCCATGCTATCAGAGGTTAAGTAACCTGTTTCACCTAACAACTCAATCCAATATTCCGTTTCATATGCTTCCTTTAGAGCAATCGATTGTTTTGACAAAAAGTCAGCTGGGCTTTGGGCACCGCGAGCCTCTCTTAAATTGGCTCCAATGCTTGTTGCGCTACGGAGAACTTGCCGAGAAAGCACAAATTCATGGCGTTCCACAACCAGTGATTGAGACAACCTAACAATTTGCACTGCAAAGGCCTTACTTTTTTCAAGCATAGGGCCTTTGGCGGTACTACGACTATTTTTTCCAACACTCTCTGGCATTGGCTAACCTCTAACTTCTAACCTCTAACCTCTAACCTTTCAGCGTTACTAACGCTGAACACGTGCATTTCCGGCGTAGATGGCCCAGACCTGCTTTTCGTCGGCGGGTTCGGCGTAGTCGTTGAGGGAGGATGCGGCGAGCGCGCCGGTGGCCCAGCCGAACTGGACCCACTTGGCGGGTTCCCAGCCCTGGAGAATGCCGTAGAGGAGTCCGCCAGTGAAGCCATCGCCGCCGCCGATGCGGTCGAGGATGTCGATTTCACGGGGTTCCTCGACAAACCACTGGTTGTCGGCGAGCATGATGGCACCCCAGAGGTTGCGGTTGGCGGAGAGCACCTCGCGCAGCGTGGTCGCGAAGACCTTCGCATTGGAGTACTTCGCCTGGACCTCGCGGATCATCGCCTTGAAATTCTCGATTTTGGTGGCGAGGGACTTGCCGCCGGCCTCGGGTCCCTTGAAGCCCAGACAGAGCTGGAAGTCCTCCTCATTGCCGACCAGCACATCCGCCACCGAGGCGATTTCGTGGAAGGCCTGCGAGAGTTCGGCCTCGCGGCCCTTCCAGAAGGTCGCGCGGTAGTTGAGGTCGAAGGAGACCAGCGTGCCGTATTGCTTGGCGGCCTTCGCCAGCGCCAGACAGCACTGGGTGGTCTCGGGACTCATCGCGGCGATCAAGCCGGAGAGATGCAGGATGCCGATGCCCTCCTGCCCGAAAATGCGCTCGATGTCGAAGTCGCTGATGTCCAGCGTGCGGCCGACTTCGCCGGCGCGGTCATTCCAGACGCGGGCGGCACGCAGACCGAAACCAGAGTCCGCGATGTTGAACTGATGACGATACCCCCACGGACCGCCCTGCGGGACGGCCTTGCCCTCGTAGCGGATATTGCGGGCGCGCAGCTGCGCCTGGATGAACGCCGCGATGGGACTTCCTTCCACGAACTTGGTCAACGCCAGGCATTCGCGACCGAGCGAGCTGGCCACGTTGAGGACATTCGTCTCGGCGCTGGTCGCCTGCAAATAGAACATATTGCTGTTGTGCACCGCCATGCGGTTGGCCGGGGTGATACGCACGCCCATGCTCGTCGGGCACGCCAGAGCGTATTTGAAGTTCTTTTTCAGTTCCATGGAATGAGAGGTGAGAGGTGAGAGGTAAGAGGTAAAATGGGGGGACGCAGGGGTGCGGGGGTGCAACCCCCGTAGAATTGTAGTGGGGCACGCCGGGGTACGGGGAAAACACCCCGTAGGATTTGTAGCGCGGTGCGAGGGATTGCCAACAAATCAATGGAAATCGTAACAAGCCTAATGTAATCAGGCTACTGCGATTTGCCTATGGGATTCGCTTTCTTCGCGGGCTTTTCGTCGAGATTTCAGGGTTCAAAAGGCTCAAGCCTCTTCCAGTATCCGGCGAAGATCCTTCAACCGGCTGCTCATCTGTGCAAATCGCTGGAGAAATCCGTTGAAATCATTACAGATCGTCTCAGAGTCCGCCGTGTCGGCGTTATTGGAAACGACCCGCACCACTCCGAAACGAATTGCCATTCCGCAATGCGTATTCAGACGATGGCAGAACTCGGCGACCGCCGGAGTCTCCATATCGACGGCCCATGCCTGTGCCTCGATGGGATTACCCCGCGCGGCCGCAGGGTCGAAAATGTCCCCCGCACAGATTGGTCCGGCAACGATATGGTGTTCAGGGAAGACCGCCTTGACCGCCTGTAGCAGTTGTCCCGCCAGCGCGGCATCAAGGGTATGCCAGAAGTCCTTCTCGGAGAAATCCGGCACGTCGCCAAGTCCACGCGCCCACGGCAGCGGCGTCAGGCTGAAGTCTTTGTGAGCGACTCGGTTGCCAACCACGATATCACCATTCTTGAGTTCCGGCGTGAGACCGCCCGCCGTTCCCCAGATGACAATGGTGTCGCAGCCACGATGGAAAATCAGGTCGGCTGCGGCGGCACAACTGGAGGACTTACCCGCGCCGAAGCCGCAGGCCGCCACGCATTCAGCGGGCACGCCAGTCGCCTCTTCTTTCGTTGGTATGATAAATCCTACTTTCATTGATATTATATGCTATTCGCTTTTTGCCAGTTCAATCATCATGCGGTCTGCCAGCACCAGCGGCGAGTCGCCGCAGGGGGCATCCAGGTAGAGCGTGCGTCCTGCACACTCGCAGATTTGCTCTCTGGGGAATTCATAAACCACGCCGGAGAGCGGGTCGATGACCACGGGGTCCTTCAGACGGAAGCCGAAAGTGACTACATCCGCCCGACCAGTGAAGGCTCCCTCGCCGGGGATGCCGGAGCGGTCCCAATAGACCACCTGGCGCGCCTGGTCGGCCTTGCGTCGCATCGCAAAGGACTGCGTGCGATTCACATATCGTGCAACACAACCACCGGGAAGCACCTCCAGGCCGTCGTTGAAGAGCGTGGTCATGTTGCGGATCGCCCAGTAAACGAGTTTCGGACGGATGACCTGGTGGTTTTCGTCCGCCATCAGGAGTCCCTTGCGGTTGATCTGTCGACCGATGTGGTTGAAGTCGCAGATGGTGAAGACATTCGACGGCACGCCATCGCAGAAATCCCCGATGTATCGCCGCAGGTCCCATTTGGCCTGGGTGAGTTCCGACCAGGGATAGCCATTCAGGGCGAATTTCTCGGTGGCCTCAGAAGGACAACCGCTCTCGCCCTGCCGAATCCGTCCCTTGAAGCCGAAGCGCTTCATCAGCAATTTCAGCCGCACTCCATCGTCGTTCCCGTCGTCCGGATTGTAGTGGTAGGAGTGGTAGATATAGGAATCGAACCAATTCTCGGTGTTGGTCTCCCGGAGGGTCTTCAGGCTCCACTCGAACCAGCCCAGCTGGTCGGGGCGAGAGAGCGAGAGTCCCGCAATGCGTGCGTCAGGCTGATGTTGACGGATGATGGCGGCCGTGCGGATGTTGAAATGCGCGATGTCCTGCGGAATTATGCCCTGCTGCCAATCGGGTTCATTCCAAATCGACCACTCCTGTACGCGGTCCCTGAAATGCTCGACCAGCGCGGCCACCCACGCGTCCCACGCCTTCAATGCGGTCTCCGACGTGGGGAATCCGCTGCCAAGGTCGTAGCCACCGCCACCTTCATAAATAGGATTGCCGTAGTCGGTCTCCAGCAGACAACGCAACCCCAAGGCCATTGCGTCATCGACAATCCGGTCCAGCCATGCGAAATCATATACTCCAGGAACCTTCTCCGTCTTCGCCCAGCCAGCCTGAAGCCGGATTAGCGGAATGCCCAAGGCGGGGATATATTCCTTGTATTGCTGGAAATCCGCAAAGTCGCGGTCCAGCGTCTCGCAGCCCAGCATCCAGCAGCTGCCCTTGGCGGCAGCCTGAGGATCTGGCTTTAAAGTTCCAATCCGTGTAAGTCCAGTCGGCAAAGAATGTTCCATGATTTGAACCTTCATTCTTTTCAAGTACGCCATGCATGCCAGCCACCACGATGAGGTCGGCTGGCACTATCCATCAGCGGTTCCAATAGCGCCTGAGCGCATCGCATCCCGAAAATGGCGGTTACGGTGACGATGCTGCCCAGCGGGCGTTTCTCCCCAGGCGCCTCGCGCAATTCTTCGCCAGCCTCCGGAGAGACCTCCACCGGCAACTCCGGCGAATAGACGCAAGTCACTCCTTGCGTCACGCCACGGCGGCGCAATTCCTTGCGGACCAACTTGGCAAACGGGCAACCACTGGTCTTGGAGATGTCCGCGACGGTGACATGGTCAGCCGACAACTTATTGGCAGCGCCCATGCTGGAGACCACGGGGATGCCGCGTCGCACACACGCCTCCAGCAACGCGAGTTTGGCGGGACGTTCGTCAATCGCGTCCAGCACCCCATCCCAATGTTCCTTCCGATTCAGCAGATCGTCAATGTTTTCGGGGGTAAGACGCTCAGTCACGACCTCAAGTTGGAGGTCTGGCCGAATGTCATGCAACCGTTCGGCCATCACCTCGGCCTTGGGACGCCCAATCGTGCTATGCAGTGCCACGAGTTGCCGATTGAGGTTGCTTTCTTTTACGATATCGAAATCCACGAGCGTGAGCGCGCCCACGCCGCTGCGGGCCAGCGCCTCGACGGCCCAGGAACCCACGCCGCCCAGTCCACAGACCAGGAAGGCACTTTGCTTCAGCCGTAGCACTGCCTCCTCGCCAAGCAATAATTCCAATCTGGAAAAAGCCTCTGAAAGCATGGTTACAAAGGGGGATGGGGCGACAAAAAAGGCCTGACGCGGAAAAAGGAGAGGAAAACGCATCAGGCCTTCAATAATTTGGCATCTCCAAGCAGAGTCGAACTGCTGTTACCAGGATGAAAACCTGATGTCCTAACCACTAGACGATGGAGACGCTGGCGTAAATGTCTATAACATAGCCCCCAAAACCAGTTTTTCAAGGCGGCGGACAACAAAAGCCATCCCCCAAAGCCTATATTAACCATGTTCGCCATTCGTTTGAACCCTCCGCCATTTATCATGATGACCTCACGTCTTTCCTCCATCATCGGCGCGCAACTGGATGTCGCGCGGCAAAAAGAACCCGTCGTCTTCGTCAAGCAATTCATCGACTTGCTGGCGCGTCACGGCTACAACGCGCTCTATTTCTATGTCGAGATGAGCATCCGCGTGCCCGTGGTGGACTTCCAGCCGGAGGACGAGTCCTATTCGCCGGAGGAGGTGCGCGAAATCGTCGCCTATGGGCATGAACGCGGTATCCAGGTCATCCCCGCACTCGAATTGGCAGGTCATGCAGACAAATTGCTCGCTCAGCCCAATTTCGCCCACTTGCGGGAGTCCGACACCGAACTGTGCCTTAGCCATCCCGGAACCCTTCAACTCATCGAGACCTTCCTGGAGCAGACTCTGCCACTTTTTGACTCCCCGATCGTGCATTTCGGCTACGACGAACTCTTCAACCTCGCCTCTTGCCCGCGCTGCCGAGAACGCCTCGCCCACGGCGAAACGCGCCCAGAGATTTTCCTCAAGCACCTCAAATGGCTTGTCGAATTGGTCCAGCGACGCTTCCCTTGCCGGATGCTCATCTGGGACGACATGTTCGAGTTCTTCCCGGAACTGCTTCCGCAACTTCCCAAAGACCTCGAATTGGTGGACTGGGAGTACGACGCCGTTGTGGACAACAAGCACGGAAAATTCGGCAACCGAGTCCTGCGCAATAGTTTGCAGCAATATCAGGAAAATGGACTCAAAGTCCATGTTTCTCCCCGCGAACTACGTTGGCAGAATTTGTCCACCTATTTCGACTACGCCAGAAACTACCCTAACGCCGGCCTCGACATGACTGCATGGTGCCATCAGGATGACTTTATGCACGCCTATCTCCCCCTGGTCGCCGCCACGCCACTGGCCTGGCAGGGCGCCCCGCCCGAAGAGTGCGCCGAATATCTCGCCAAAATCGTTCTGGCAAACCCCACGCCTGTGCAAATACATGCGCTACAGACATTCTATGCTCTGCCGAGAATCGCCGACCTTCCCTTCGCCAATGCCAAAAACGGCGGCTTCCTGCGACGCCCCAACCAACTCACCGATGCATTTGATACACAACTGCTTCTGTTAGAAGACACGCTAACGTCAGTATTCGGCGCAGGGCGTTCTGAATTGGCCAACGACATCCTCGAGGACATGCTCCTGCACGTCAAGTTCCGTCAGCTCCTTCAGGAAACCATGGCCTGGATGAGCCGACTGATTCGTCATTTGACCACGCTGGAAAGCGCCAAAGCCCTCAAGGAGCATTGGGAGACCTACCGCCAACTCCGCCTCGAACAATGGGACCGTCTGCGCCCTGGACTTCCGCACCCGAAACTGGACGCACTGTTGACGGACGCTCAAGCGGCCATCGACGCCACGATGGCCCGTGCCGCCACCATGCAGAGCCGCCTCGAACTCCGAATGGCGCTTCCCGACTGGCACGGCGTCCAGCGCATTGAATTGGCGGTGCAGGAAAATGAAACCGATGACTTCAAAGTCGTCTATCAGGGACTGCCCAAACCCGGCGATGACGGCGAACGGCCGTTTTTCACGATGGACATCCCGCTGCCCTGCTCCAGCATTCGTGACCTGCGCCTCCGCTCGACTGGCCACAACGGCCTTGGCGTGGTCTATGCCAGAGTGGTCGCCGACGGAAAGTCCGACCTGCTCCCGGTCAAAATCACGCAAGTCGCCGGCGACATCACCGACCCGCAAAACATCCTCGTTGACAATACGACTTGGTGCATGATTGGCGACCGGGACGGTGTGGCGAACTTCTTCCGCACGGAGATGCACGGTCTGGTCCACGAGATCGTGGTGACCTTCGGTCCGTTGGGAACCATTCCACTCCCCCGCGTGGAATTGGGCACCGCCCTCCCCTCGCTGGATGCGGTCGCAGAAGAACTCGGCGTCACGCTTCTGGATGACACGCGCAAGGGCTGGAACTGCGGTCTGCTACGGGAGCCCTTCCCCGATTTCCTGACCGCGAAGGTCGCCGAGGCGCGCTGGGAGTGGATTGGCGGCACTGTCACCCCAGAACTTCATCATGACTTCGAGCAGGTCGAGTTCGCTGCCCGGAAAAAACTCGCCCTGCGGTTATGGGGCAGTTATTTCCTGCAGCACGTCATCCTCCATGGCGCGGCGGCAAACACGGGCAATCCCGACAAGTTGCTCGGCGACCGCAGCGGACTCTTCCAGCTGATGGTCGCGATGGGCGCCATCCCATACTTACCCGACCGTCTCACCGCCACCTGGATGCGCGGAATGAGCGACTCCTACCGCGCCGGGCACGATGGACGGCTCGGCATCTGGGCGCGCTCCTGCGGATGGATCCACCGTGAGGTGGTCGGCGAGGTCGTCCGGCTCGGACGGCTGGAATACGAAATCCTGAAAACGCCCGTGGCGGATTTCATTCCAATGGCGGAAATGCCTGGCATTCAGGAAGGAGACCCCATGGTCGCCATCCACATCCCAGGCGGCTATCCGCTTGACCCGCTGGAGGTGAAAAAGTCCTTGGCGTTGGTGAAAGACCACTACGCGCATTTGAGGCTCCGCTATGCCGGCTGCCACTCCTGGCTCCTCAATCCGCTCTTCGCCGAGAAGATGCCCGGCAGCAACTTCGCGCATTTCCAGAGCCTCGGACGGCTTGTCCCGCAGAAGCCATCCGAGGAGTTCCCCTGGTTCGTCTTCGGGAAAGAGAAGCCCGAGGAAATCGACTGGCAGAGCCTCACGCCCGCCAGCCGCCTTCAGCAAATCATCCGGGACGAATACCTCGCGGGACGCAAGATGTTCTCCTGGGGCATGGTCGTTGAACTGGAATGACTTGAAATCCCATAAAAAGAATTTATAGTAAGGCAAATTCCTTTTTTGCAACAGCCATGAACCGCAACTACTGGCAATACCTCTATACCTACTCCTACCGATTCTACTTTAGGACCGGTAGCGGTATCGCTGTGTCTTGAGTGCGTCTGAAGAAATTTCACGGACCACAGGCCATCACCGGAAGCACCCAAGGACAAAAAGAGGCAACGCTTTCAAGCCCCGCAGCGATACCAACTCGCGGCGGGGCTTTTCATTTTCCATGTAGCATTATCCAACAACGATGAGGAACTAAAATGATTGTCGTCTTAAAGCCGAATCCCAATCAAGCGCAGCTGGACAATCTGGTCGATTGGCTCAAAAAGCACGAAATCACCGTCCACACCTCCAATGGCGCCAGTCAGGTGCTGCTCGGGTTGGTCGGCGACACCAGCGTGCTGGACATCGACCTCATCAAGGCGCTCGACATCGTAGAGGATGTCAAGCGCATCCAGGAGCCCTACAAGGCCGCGAACCGCAAATTCCATCCGCTGGACACGGTCATCGACATCAACGGCGTGAAGGTCGGTGGCGGACACTTCGCGATGATCGCGGGCCCCTGCTCCATTGAAACCGAGGAACAGATCATCGAGGTCGCCCGCGCCGTCAAGGCCGCTGGAGCGAACCTGCTGCGCGGCGGAGCCTTCAAGCCCCGCACCTCGCCATACTCCTTTCAGGGGCTGCGCGGACAGGGCCTGAAACTCCTCCTGGAAGCCAAGAAGGATACCGGTCTGCCGGTGGTCACCGAAATCATGGATCTCTCGCAGCTGGACCTCTTCGAGGACGTGGACGTCATCCAGGTCGGCGCCCGCAACATGCAGAACTTCGAGCTGCTCAAGGCGCTTGGCCATGTGGACAAGCCGGTCCTGCTCAAGCGCGGACTGGCGAACACCTACCAGGAACTGCTCATGTCTGCGGAGTACATCATGTCCGGCGGCAACGAGAAGGTGATGCTCTGCGAGCGTGGCATCCGCTCCTTCGAGACCTATACCCGCAACATCTTGGACATCGGCGCAGTACCGGTGCTCCACAAGCTCAGCCACCTCCCGGTCATCATCGACCCCAGCCACGCCACCGGCATGTCCTGGATGGTTCCCACCATGGCACTCGGAGCCGCGGCGGCAGGTGCGGACGGGCTGATCATCGAGGTCCACAACGACCCCGCGCACGCGTGGTGCGACGGACCCCAGTCGCTCACCCCCGAGGCCTTCGCCGAACTTGCCCCGAAAGTCAAAGCGCTACGCAAACTCGTGGTTGACAACGCCCAGGATTAAGGGAATCCAAGATGAACATCGGCATCATCGGACTGGGACTCATTGGCGGTTCGCTCGCCAAGGCGACCAAGCGCTTCACGCAGCACCGCGTCTTTGTCTGGAACCGCACTCGCGCGACTGCGGAAAAGGCGGTGGCGGATCACGCGGCGGACGCCATCCTGGACGCGCCGGAGGACTTTGCAAAACTGGACCTCATGATTCTGGGTCTCTATCCGGAGGCCACCATCGAATTCGTGCGGAGCCATTTGCCGGAGTTGAGTCCCGGCACGGTCATCGTGGACACCTGTGGCACCAAATCAAAGGTCTGCCGTGAGTGTCAGAAACTCGTGACCAGCCATCCGAAAATCACCTTCATCGGCGGGCATCCGATGGCAGGCATTGAACAATCCGGCTACGACGCCTCGCGGGCGGAACTCTTCGCCAATGCGTCGATGCTACTGGTGCCACCGCCAAATATCGGCCAGGAGAAACTCCAACAACTCCAAAAGTTCTTTCTGTCGCTGGGTTTCGGCGCAGTCAAACTGACCACTGCTGAGACACACGACCGCGTGATTGCCTACACCAGCCAGCTCGCGCATCTGGTCGCCAGCTCTTATATTAAGTCGCCGACCGCCATGAAACACCCCGGCTTCTCCGCCGGCTCCTTCCGCGACATGACCCGCGTCGCATTCCTGCAAGAGTCGATGTGGATGGAACTCTTCCTCGAAAACCAGGAGTTCCTGCTCCCCGAACTCGACCGGCTGCTCGGAAATCTCCAGGACTTCCACAACGCACTCGCCACCAAGGATAAAGACATGTTGTTGCACCTGCTCAAAGATGGCAAGGAACGAAAAGTCCAAGTGAACAACCTCCCCGAAGAACCCTACTCGCCTTTCTGAAGGCAAAACAAGCCGGGACGGACGGGACATCCGGGACACCCGGGACCTCTCACCTCTCACCTCTCACCTCTAACCTCTAACTTGATGGCTACCATCGAAGTCAAAACCAAGTCCGGGACCTATCAGGTACGCATTGGGCGTGGTCTTCTGGAACATCTATCCGGCGAACTGGAGACTGCGTTGGCAGGGCAAAAACGCCCCTCCACGATTGCGGTGGTCACGGAGAGCAATATCGCGCCACTGCATCTGACGGCGACGGCCGAGGCTTTGGCTCCTTTTGGGACAAAGGTGGTCCAGTATGTCTTCCCGGCGGGGGAGACTTCGAAGCATTTGGGCACCGTCGCCGAAATCTTGAACTTTCTGGCGGAAAACCATGTGACCCGCAGTGACCTGGTGGTGGCGTTGGGCGGTGGTGTCACCGGTGATATCGCGGGCTTTGCGGCCGCCATCTATCTGCGGGGCATCCGTGTGGCGCAAATCCCCACCACCCTGCTGGCCGCCATCGACTCCTCCGTCGGCGGAAAGACCGGCGTGGACCTCCCCGCTGGCAAGAACCTCTGCGGGGCCTTCTGGCAGCCATCGCTGGTTCTTTGCGACCCTGACCTCCTAAAGACGCTGCCGGACGAAATCCTTCATGATGGTGTCGCCGAAGCCATCAAATACGGCGTCATCGGCGACCGACCGCTCTTCGACCTCCTCGCCTGTCAGAACTTGGATGAATGTCTCGAAACGGTCATCGAGCACTGCGTCGCCAGCAAGGCCGACATCGTCGCACGAGATGAATTTGACCGGGGCGACCGTGCGCTCTTGAATTTCGGTCACACTTTCGCCCACGCCATCGAGAAATGCAGCGGTTTCGCCATCTCGCATGGACGTGCGGTCGGCATTGGCATGGTGATGATTTCGCAACTTGCGTATCAACAGGGCTGGACACGCGAGGAGTGCGCATCCGCCATCGCCGATGTACTTCGGCGCTATGACTTGCCAACCGCTACAGATTTCACTTCAGCGCAACTTTTGCCGTACCTCCTTGGCGACAAAAAACGCGCCGGAAACCAACTTACTCTCGTCATCCCTGAAAGCATTGGGCGATGCATTCTTCATCCCATTGATGTAGAGGAATTCCAAAGACTGGGAAAGTAATCCAAGACGTCGGACGACAGGGTGGCCGGGACGTCGGACGGCAGGGTGGCTGGGACGTCGGACGCCGGACGTCGGACGGCAGGGTGGCTGGGACGGCGGACGCCGGACGTCGGACGGCAGGGTGGCTGGGACGGCGGACGCCGGACATCAGACAACGGAAATCCCCTTTCAGTTTTTGGCTTTCAGCTTTTGGCTTTCGCGCGCGTTCAATAATGGGTGGGGGTTCCCCACCCGCGCGTCCCTACGGGTAAAGTAATCACCTTCAAGCCATTCTTCAAGTCGCCATCGTTACTTTCCATCGAAATCTTAGAAAGTTGATGATTTTTTATAACTTATTAATTTACAATTAGTTAAGTAAAATTCTTTCAATGGCCTTTCCTTTGATGTCCCATTTTGAACTTCCCAATCTGCCATTGAGTGGCAAATTCACCGCTCCGCCATCGAAATCTGTGGCGCATCGTCTGATGATTGCGACTGCATTGGCAGGCGGGGCGCCGGAGGACGTCATTATTCCGGGAAACGCCTCGCGGGACATTGCTGCCACCAGGTCGTGCCTGCACGCCCTTCTGTCCTCCGACACGCCGACGCTGGACTGCGGAGAGTCCGGCTCCACGTTGCGCTTTCTGTTGCCTGTTGCCTCCGCGCTTGGCAAGCAAGCCACCTTCATTGGGTGCGGTCGCCTCCCTGAACGCCCACTGGGTCCGCTGATGCAACTGCTGTCTGAGCATGGCGGACTGAGTTTTCCCCTTCCGCCTGAACTTCCCCAAAAGAAGCCCGCCCCGCATACCCGGAAACTCATCCTCCCGCATGATTCGCAGGTGGAGGAGTTCTGCGGTCACCTTCCGCTGCGCCTTGAGGGACAACTCGTGAAGGGATACTATTTGCTCCCTGGCAATATCTCCAGTCAGTTCATCAGCGGACTGCTCTTTGCTTTTCCGCTACTGAAGGCACCATCGCGCCTCCAACTCTCCACTGCCCTGGAATCCGCCGATTACGTTCGGCTCACGCTGGACACGCTGAAACGCTTCGGAGTTGAAATTCAAACCAACGCTTCCCTCACGGAGTATGTTTATTTAGGCTTTTCCAGTTATACCCTGCCGAAAGACCTCCCGCTCTCCGTTGAGGGCGACTGGTCGAACGCGGCGTTTTTCCTGTCCGCTGGGGCGATGGGGGGCGATGGCGTGACGGC
>JAFZWH010000034.1 GCA_017617415.1 Victivallales bacterium
AGGTTAGAGGTTGGATTTGGCGGTTAGGGCTGGAGTTGCGTTTTATTTGGCGTTGCTGTTAGTGGTGGCGTTGGCGCAACCATTGGAGGCTCGGAGTCGCCAAAAGAAAGGCTCAGCGGAACGCAACCAGCCGAAGGCAGTCCAGGTGGTCGAGCGATTCTCCGGCAAGGTAGTCCGGGTGAGCGATGGCGATACCTGTGATGTGGAGGTCGGGCCAGGCAAAACCGTTCGGGTGCGCATTTACGGGATTGACGCGCCAGAACTCTCGCAGGATTTTGGGAAAGAATCACGGAAATATTTGGATCGTAGGATTTTCCGTGAAACGGTTACGGTCGAGAAATTCTACGACGACCAATATGGGCGTTGCGTGGGGCGAATACTGCTAAATGGTCAGGATCTGGCACTGGAGCTGTTGCGCGAAGGGATAGTCTGGCATTATGTTCAATATAGTTCTGACCAGTCGTATTCGATAGCGGAGCGTTTGGCTCGTGAAGCACAGAAAGGGGTGTGGAAGGGAACATCGGATGGCAATTTGCCAGTTGCCCCTTGGGAATACCGCAAGGCGCATCCAAGACGCGACAAAAATAAGTAAGGCAAGTTTTTCCATTTACCTGTTGTCAATTCACTGAAATTTGATATTTACACCTCGCAAATGTTTCCAGCTCTATGGTTGGAACTTTACCAATGCCCGCAGTAAGTCTGCGAATGCGTAAAGTGTCCGCGCAATATCCAAAGGCGGCATCCATCTTGTAGCAATCCTCTTGCGGCATTGCGTGGCCACAAAGGATGTAGAGGTGGTGGCGCAAAGAACGCAAAGGACACTGATATGGTATGGCTTTCCACGCAGACCGACAATCCCTGTCAATACCCCACTATGCGCCAACCGTACAGTTGGAAATGTTTCGGACTGGTGTGTTTTCAGACTTTGGGGACACTAGTGATTTGGAGCATATTTCAAAAAACAAAGATGATGTTATATTATATCATCTCACTTTTTTTGCATTGTTTTCCCATTATCCCCCTTCAATACATTCTACAAGTACAATGGATACCAAAATCACCTGCCCTCATTGTAATACCCAATATGAATTTGACCCGGCTTTAGTTGGTCAAAATGTCGAATGTGCCAACTGCAAAAAGAACTTTCAAGTTTCCAATCCCAATTTGCGTCAGTGTCCTGATTGTTTTCAGAATATTTCGGTTCATGCTTCGCAGTGTCCTCATTGCGGTCATGTTTTCCAAGTCACATCTACTTCTTCTGTTGGGGGGATTTCTTCGGCAAGCCAAGCAGTGCCATACGCTGACCATCCCGAAGAGACTTTGTTCACGATTACTCCTGCGTTTAGTGCCTTTTTCACATATTATCTGCTTGGCATAATTCTAATTCCTTTTTTAATTGGCCTACTTGTTCTTTTGTTCACATATCTGGCTCAAATTAATACTAGATACATTATTACTACACAAAGAATCATAACCCGAAAAGGCATTTTGAGCAAACAACAAACAGAAGTGTGGGTTAGGGACATGCGTGGTCTGAATCTTACGCGAAGTTTGTGGGATTTATTATGTGGAACAGGAACTATTTCTATTGGAACGGCAGCCACAGCTGGAGCAGAAATACTAATGCATGGCGTTAAAGACGCACAAAACATCATTGATCGTGTCAATCAAATCCGCGCAACCATGCGTTGATTGAATCTTTCTCCTAATTAGTAGGCCTTTCAGAGGCCTACTAATTTTAGTATCACAAAAAAAATATCAATTCAAAAAAACGCAAAACAATGGCAAACTAGTCCTAGCCTCCCAGGCAGATTTGGGCGACGCAACGGTTGAATTCCTCGTGTCCATGCAAGATGGTGATCTCCACGCGCAGAAAATATGCAGGAAGGAAGTTCTTGGGAAGTTTGGTGATGCGCACGGCGTCTTTTTCGGTGGTCAGGATCATCTCGGCTCCCGCCTCATGCGCCTCCTTGGAGAATTTGATGAGCTCGCTCTTGTGGTAGCGGTGGTGATCGGCGAAGTGCTTGCGATAAACGATAGTGGCACCCAGTTGCTCCAGATAGCGCTCGAAGCTGGCTGGAACTGCAATTGCAGAGAGCGAAGCGATTTTTTTGCCCTTGAGGCTGGACAGGGGAAGCCGATTGGTATCTTCAGTCAATGCCTGAAGATATTTAGGGACGTGGTTGCATTCGATGATTTCCGCCTGAGGATTGTGCCGTCGTAGAAATTTGCGCAGGTGGTGCAGTGAGGCACGACCGTCGGATTTGGTCAGGAAGATGAAATCTGCGCGTTCAAGGCTCTGAATGGGTTCACGGAGCATCCCGACGGGGAGCTGCTCGTGGTTGTGAAAGGGGTTGGTGGAGTCCACCAGAAGAATATTTGTCCAGGGGCGCAAGCGGAGATACTGGAAACCGTCGTCGAGAATGATGGTGTCCACCCCGAATTTCGCAGTGGCGTAGTTTCCGCCTTTGAAGCGATCCTTATCCACGACGACGGCGGCTCCCGGATGTTCAGGAGTTCCCACGAGGTTCCGCGCGAGCATAAACGGCTCGTCGCCAGCGACGCTGGAATCCAGAAGGACCTTTGTTCCGTCAGAGACCACACGCGGTGGCACGACTTCGGGGTCGCCAGAGAAGAGGCTTTTGATGCGGTGGGAAAGTGGCGGCTTTTTGCTACGGTAGCCTCGAGATAAAATTGCCACGCGTTTGCCACGCGCGGTTAGGGTGCGTGCGAGCAGTTCCACCACAGGTGTCTTGCCAGTGCCGCCGGTGGTCAGGTTGCCGACCGAGACCACGAAACAGCCCATCAGATGCTGGCGGAAGATTCCCCAGCTATAAAGGTTGTAACGCAGCTGCACGACATTCGCATAGATTCGCGAGACTCCAAAGAGAAAATAACGGAAATAGCGCGCAAATCCAGTGCGGCGGTTGCCGTTGATGATGTCAACGACATACTGCTCGAATTTTTCGGCTAGATCCTGGAGACTCATGGGAATGAGGAATAAGGAACCGCAGGGGTTCGGGGTATCAGCCCCGTAGAATTGTAGGGACGCCGCGCGGTATGGGAACCACAGGGGTTCGGGGGCGTTCAGCCCCCGTAGAATTGTAGGGGCGTCGCGCGGTATGGGAACCACAGGGGTTCGGGGGCGTTCAGCCCCCGTAGAATTGTAGGGGCGTCGCGCGGTATGGGAACCGCAGGGGTTCGGGGGCGCAGCCTCGTAGAATTGTAGGAATTGGTTTTATGGCTCGCCGAAGTGCGCTTCTGCCAATTCGGCGAGAGTGGCGCAGAAGCGCTCGCGGCAATCGGCAGGGGAGGGCACTAGGTCGGCGATGTTGGCGACAGTCGAAACCACCGAGGCGACTGCATGACTGGTCGCATCGCGTGGTCGCTCGGGTGTTAGGAATTGTCGCAGATTGTCAAGATTTGTCGTAAATGGCAGGCATCCATGGAGAAGTGCAGCTGGGCCAGAGAGCGCGAAGGCACTTCCGGAAATCTTATACTCGCCATGCCAGACGCTAAAGCGCTGGCAGAATCTTGCATCGTTAACGCCAATGCGGTGCAGTGCCTCAACCACCAACGCGAGGATTTTAGCAGGATCATAATCCCTTCGTGGCAGTAGGAAGGCGTAGTTCTGGTTGCCGAGGTCGTGAAAGACCGTCCCTCCACCGGAGATGCGCTTGATGACGGGAATGCCGTGGCTTGCACACAGGGTGGCCGCGCATTCGGCGGGCGGGTCCTGGTTGCGCCCGCACTGGACGCACTCGGTGTTGGTGTAGAAGAGCAGCCTCGGCTCTTCGGGGAATGGCCGTTCGCGGAAGAGGCGTTCCTCGGTGGCGACGTTTTCGGCGGGGTCGGTGCTGGGCAGAAAAGACACTCGCATCAGCGGTCGAGTTCGGCGAGAGCATCGAGGAGTTCGCGCATCTCGGAGTCTGTTCCAATGGTGATGCGGAGGAACTGGTCGATGCGGGGGAGGGCAAAGTAGCGCACGAGAAGTCCGCGCTCGCGCAGTCTCGCAAAGAGTTCGTCGGCTGGGCGATGAGCGGGTTTGGCCAGCAGGAAATTCGACTGGGAGGGCAGGACCTGCCATCCCAGGGAGGTCAGTTCGTTTGCGGTCCAGGCACGAGTGGCACGTACTTTGGCGCAGGTTTCGCGGAGCCACTGCTGGTCGCCAAGCGCGGCGGTGCCGAGTGTCTGCGCGATGCGGTCGGTGTTGTAGGAATCCTTGAGCTTGAGCATCTCCTCGATGAGATGTTCCTGCGCGAAGGCGAGACCGAGGCGCAGTCCTGCCAATGCATAGCTCTTGGAGAAGGTGCGGGAGACAACCACGTTAGGAAACTCGTCCACAAAGTCGAGGCAGTTGTCGTCAGCAAAATCCGCGTATGCCTCGTCGATCCAGACCACGCCCGGGAATTGCCTGCACAGTTCGCGGAGCTGTTTTCGCGGGGTGGCGTTTCCGGTGGGAGCGTTGGGGCGCGCGAGCATCAGGAGCTTTGCGTCGGCGACCTGGCTTAGGAGGTCATCTGGCAACTCGAAATCATCGTTGAGTTGGAAAGGACGTTTGGCGGCACCCTGTAGGTCGGCAAGCACGGGATAGAGCGAGTAGCTCGGCTCAGGATATGCGTATGCTTCGCCTTCGCCGACAAAAGTGCGAAGGGCGATGGTGAGCAGGTCGTCCGAACCATTCCCGCAGAGAATTCGCGATGCGGGAATGCCAAAGACCTCGGCAGCCTTGTCGCGCAGGGACTTGCCCGTGGGGTCGGGGTAGCGCCGAAGATTTTCCCAATCCAGACCATGCAGTGCCTGACCGACTGCGGGGGAGGGTGGATAGGGGTTCTCGTTGGTGTTGAGTTTGACGATGCGGCGACCGGTGAGCTGCTCGCCTGGAGTGTAGCCGTCAATCGCGTGGATGCGCTCGCGTGCGTAAATTTTGTTCGGCATAAGTGATTCTTCTCAAGAAAACCTGCGTTTCGCTTAATATAGTGCGACTATTCAGGATGGTTCAATTACATTATGGCGTTGTTCCATATGCTGTGTAATTCTGTCCATAATTTGCCTTAAGAAGGAAAAATCATGCCGAAACTGCTTCAAACCATTCTGCTGCTGATTTGCTCTAACTGCTTTATGACTTTCGCCTGGTATGGGTTGTTGAAGGACATGCGGGACAAGCATTTTGTGGTTGCCGCGATAATCAGCTGGTGCATCGCCTTTTTCGAGTATCTCATCATGGTGCCCGCGAATCGAATTGGGTCTGAGGTCTATTCGGTTGCGCACCTGAAGATCCTGCAGGAGTGCATCTCGCTCTCCGTGTTTGTTCCCTTTGCGCTCTTCTATCTGAAAGAAAAGTGGAACTGGAATTTCCTTTGGGCATCCTGCTGTATTATGGGCGCGGTGTTCTTCATGTTCCGCGACGCGGCATAGAACGGTAGACGATTGGCTTTGTTCCCAGGAGAAAATGATGCTTCAAAGTGTAACCCAGACCCTTGAGATTCCAGTTCGCAATGAATGTGACGTCCTGGTGGTCGGCGCTGGACCAGCCGGCGTGGGCGCTGCCTTGACGGCTGCTCGCAGGGGCGCACGCGTCACTTTGGTCGAGTATGGTGGAAAGCTCGGCGGAATGTGGACACTCGGTCTTCTCTCTCCTTTCTTTGACAACTGGAACAAGCCGGGTCTCAACCAGGAACTCCGCGCGAAACTTGCCGAGCGCAATGCTTGGGGCGGGCTCTGGGACATGTCCTTCGACCCTTCCCAGATGACGCTCCTGCTCAATCAGATGGCGTTGGAGGCGAAACTCGATGTCCTGCTTTATACCATAGCTTGCGAGCCTTACATGCAGAACAACACCATCAGGGGTGTCTTTGTCCAGAACAAATCCGGCAGGCAGCTCATTTTGGCGAAGGTCGTCATCGACTGCACGGGGGACGGCGACATTGCCGCAAGGGCGGGGTGTCCCTTCGAGGTCGGTCGGCCCTCCGACGGCGCTTTCCAGCCGATGACCATGATGTTCAAAATCGGCGGTCTCCGGGAGGAATATCCGCGGGATGCCACCATTGACTGGTATGCGCTCCTACAATACCGCCACCGTGACAGTCAACAAAAGCTCATCGAGGATGTCCCTTTTGACAAGCCCTGCATCATCAAGCTTCCCGGTCCAGGCGGACAGGCACTTGTCCAGTGGACCCATATCCGTTTCCTCAAGGGGACCGACGGCGAGGAATTCACTCGTGCCACCCAGCAGGCCATGCTCCAAGTCGAAAAGGCGATGCTTTACTTCCGCGAAGTGCGGGACCTTCTCGGCGATGTCTATCTGCTTGAGCTCCCCGCCGTCATCGGCGTCCGCGAATCACGCCGCATCATGGGGGAATATCAGATTACCGACGATGATGTCCTCAAGGGATTCCATCCTGTTGATGGCATCTGCGATGTCTACTTCGGAGTCGATATCCACGAACCCTCCAAGGCCGAGCAGACCAATCTTCGGAATGCGGGATTCGACATCCCCTTCCGCTCTCTCGTTCCTCTCGGCGTTGAAAATCTCCTCACGGCCGGTCGTTGCATCTCCGGCTCCTTCGTCGCCCACGCCTCCTACCGCGTCACTGGGGATTGCCTCATGATGGGCGAGGCCGCTGGCGCAAAAGCCTGCGATGCCATCTCCCGCAATATCTCCGTTCGGCAACTCTCTCGCGAACTCGCTGCGCAATAGATAGAAATTAGGCTAGCGCATATTTCGCAATCCAGAAGCTCTTAACGCAAACAGGAAGCAGGAAAATAAGGCGAAAGGAGAATAAGAGGGATAAAAACGATAGGGGCGAGGTGTGAAGGATATCCCTCGTCCCTCATTCTTTATTGCGGGCAGAGGTCTTGAAGGGCGTTGAGCAGTGCTTTGCCTTTGTAAGTTCGTGGATGTTCGAGGACGGTGGTACCGATGGTACGACCAGTGAAGAGCGCATAGACGCTTCCGTGATATTCGGACTCCGGCGTGAAATGCAGAGTTTGGCATTCGGCGACGGGAACCATGGTGAGTTCGGGGGAACCAACGAACCAGAGGGAGAGTTGCGTGCCGTCCGGGGAGGTATCTTCAAGGTGCGCAAGACGACCGTGATATTCGACGTAGGTCTCGTTGTAGAGGCGAAGCTCCTCGGCCGTGGGGTGAAATGGCTGGTTGGAGGGCTGCATTGCTTCCAGGCGCCTGGCCGCGCCCTCTTCGCCAAGTTCACGAGCTTTACGGTACCACTTGACGGCGAGAACGTTGTCCTGGGGCACTCCGACGCCTTCCTCATAGCACATCCCCAGATGCGTCATCGCATTGCCCACGCCTTGATCGGCGGCCCGGTGGAGCCATTTGGCGGCCTCGGTGAAATTCTGTGGCGTGCCGAGTCCTTCCCCGTAGCACCACGCCAGCTTGTCCTGCGCAATAGGATGCTCCAAGTTGGCGGCGCGGAGTAGCCATTGGAAGGCGGTTGAGTCGTCCTGCGGGACTCCGGCGCCGATTTCGTAGCAGCATCCGAGGTTGTATTGTGCGTCGGCGTGATCCTGTTCGGCAGCCATGGCGTACCACTTGGCGGCTTCGGCGGGGTTTTCCGGGACGCCCTCCCCAAAGTCGTAGCAGGAGGCGACGGCGAACTGCGCATCGGCATGTCCTTGTTCGGCGGACTTGCGGTACCATTTTAGCGCGGCGGCCTTATCCATTGGGACTCCGGTCTCTTCCTCCAGGCAGATGGCGTAGTTGAACTGTGCGTCGGCGTGACCTTGTTCTGCCGCCCGTTTCAGCCATGACGCCGCCTGCCGGGCATTCTTTTTTACGCCTTCTCCTTCAAGGTATCGGAGTCCAAGTTCGTTCTGGGCATCGGCGCTTCCCCCGTCCGCCTGGATCGCCAATTCAAGGAGTTCTCCATGAAGGTCCCGGAAGAGGAACTGCGCGTAGATGGTGCGGATTTTCTCCGTGTCGTCGATTCGGCTTGCCATGACTGCCTGCAACTTGCGTTGCGCACTGGCGCATGCGGACGGATTTTTCAAAGTGGCGGCGAGATGGCGGTCTGTCCGCTGGAATAGGTCAGTGAGTTTGGACATACAACGAAAGGGAGAGGTTGCGAGATATGGCGGTCTGGAGAAATCTAATGCCTCAAAAATGGCTTGGGTGTGGATTCAGGTATTATATTATTAAATTGTTTTCCGTTTAAGCAAGTTTCGTGACCCTGAGGCATAAATCTCATCTAGAGGAAAAATCATGGACATTGATTGGTCAAAACTCACGTTCTCCTATCGTCCGGTGAACTGTCATGTGGAATATCACTACAAGGATGGCAAGTGGGACAAGGGCGAGGAGAAGACCAGCCCCTTCATCACCCTTTCCATCGCCGCCGAGTGCTTGCACTATGGGCAGGAGATCTTCGAGGGGCTCAAGGCTTATCGTGGCGAGGACGGCAAGGTGCGTGTCTTCCGCATGGACATGAATGCAAAGCGTTTCCAGAACTCCGCCTATCGTTGCTGCATGGCGCCGGTGCCGATTGAGATGTTCGAGGAGGCAGTGATGCGTGCCGTTAAGGCGAACATCGAGTTTGTTCCGCCATACGGGCTTGGCGCAACGATGTACATCCGCCCGGTTCTGCTGGGCACCGGTCCCCAAATTGGCGTGGCTCCGGCCAGTGAATATACTTTCATCGTGATGGTGATGCCCGTGGGCGCCTACTACAAAGGTGGTTTGCAGGCGGTTCGTGCATGCCTGGTGGACGAGTACGACCGCGCGGCACCCCACGGCACCGGCATGGTTAAGGTGGCTGGCAATTATGCGGCCAGTCTTCTGCCCCACGAAAAGGCCAAGGAGGCCGGTTTCCCGATTGACCTCTATCTGGATGCCGCACAGCACAAATATGTTGAGGAGTTCGGCTCCTCCAACTTCATCGCGATTACCAAAGACGGCAAATATGTGACTCCGGATTCGCCCTCCGTGCTGCCCAGCATCACCAACGATGGTCTGCAGCAAGTGGCGCGCGACCTGGGCATCACAGTCGAGAAGCGCCCGATTGACTTCATGAAGGAGATTGGCGACTTTGCGGAAGTGGCTGCCTGCGGCACGGCGGTGGTCATCACCCCGGTCAGCGAGATTGTCCGCCTGAAGACGGGCGAAAGCTGGAAGATGCCCACGGGCGACAGTTGCGGACCGGTGCTTCAGAAACTCTACGACACCTACACCGGCATCCAGTGGGGAAAGGTTCCGGACACCCACGGCTGGCTTAAGGAACTCTGCTAAAAATGACCACCAACTCCGCTGGGGCGTCTTCGGATGCTCCGGCGGGAAACCAGGGCTATTCTTTGTCGATTCTTGACGTATTGCAATCGGGTGCCCGTTCCGATACCGCGGGGCTTTTGCTCTCCGCCGTCTATGCCGAGGCGCAGGACAGCGAATTGCTCCAGCAGATGTGGGATGGCGACATTCGGGCGTTCGAGAGCATCTATGCTCGCTACGCCAACCGCCTGACCAGCTGTGCGGCGCCATATTTGCGTTCGCGCGACTTGGCAAAAGACGTTGCGCAGGAGACCTTCATGCGACTTCTGAACAACCCGCCCGACACTTTGCCGGAGGGCGGGTTGGCGCCGTGGCTTTTCTCCGTGGCCAAGCATCTCGCAATTGACCGTGCACGCCATCTGCAATACGAAATTCCCACTGTAACGGAAAAAAACGGCATTTCCATTGATCCGCGCGAGGCGGATGATCCGGCGGATCTGGTGGCTGCAAACTGCACGGCGGAGCAGGTTTGGCGAGAGGTCTCGCATCTTCCCGAAGACCTCAAGCGCGTGATTCATTTGCGTTTTGACCAGAATCTCTCGTTTCAGGAAATCGCCACGCAGGAGGGCATCCCGTTGGGAACTGTCCTCTGGCGCGGGCACCGTGCGCTGGAACTCCTGCGCGGAAAACTGCAAAAGGTTAGAGGCTGACGTCTCGCCCTGACGTCCGACGTCTGATGTCTGTCGTCCCGCCCTGACGTCCGACGTCCGTCGTCTGATGTCTGTCGTCCCGAGTCTAGAGTTTAGTGATGAAAATAAATTCCTTTTTCCCATTGTTCGGCGGGGTTCGCCATTATGCCTGGGGCGAGACCGCCTCTGGAAATGCCGTTCCGTATATTGCCAATTTGCTTGGCGTGGATGCAGGGACTGAGCCATGGGCGGAACTATGGCTGGGCGCTCATCCTTCGCTGCCCAGCGATATTGCCGTGGATGGGAGCCGGCGACCGCTGGGCGAGGCGATTGCCGCGCAGCCGGTTGAATGGCTGGGGAAGGCCGCCGCCACGGCGCTGACGCCGCCACAGCTCTCTTTCCTTTTCAAAGTCTTGGCGTGCAGTCATCCACTTTCCATCCAGAGCCATCCGGACGAGGTGTCGGCGAAGCGACTTCATGCCACGAAGCCCCAACTTTATCCGGACGCCAATGACAAGACCGAAATCATGATTGCGTTGGAGCCGTTCGAGGCACTGGCAGGCTTCCGCAATCTCCAGATGATACGCCGCGACCTGGCGGCGGTGTCGGCCTTCGCGCCGTTGCTGGCGGCGTGGCAGAGTGGTGCAGATGCGGCGAGCCTGAAAGGTCTGTGTGCCGAGCTCTTCGCGATGGAGGATGCGCCGCGACAGACGATGCTGGCTGCCGCCTTGACGGAGGTCGCCGCGTCCGGCCGCAAAATGAATCCTGCCGAGGAGCTCTTTGTGCGGCTCAGCGCGGAGTATCCTGGCGACCGCGGGACCTTCTTTGCTTTCCTGTTGAACCAGATAACACTCCAGCCTGGGCAGGCGCTCTTCCTTGCGCCCAACACGCCGCATGCCTATCAGCGGGGTGCGGGCATCGAGTGCATGACCAACTCCGACAATGTCATCCGCGCCGGACTCACGCCGAAGACAGTGGATGTCGAGACGCTGATGGCGACGCTCAATTTCCAAGACGAGGGCGCGATGCTCTTGGAACCGGATCGCGTGTCTTGCGGCACCGGCGAGGTGGAGCGGTACGTCCTACCCACGCCCAAATTCCAGTTGGCATTCTACCGCGATGCGCCTTGCTCGGTGGATGAATTGGGGGATGGCATCGGCATCTTCCTGGTGGTCTCCGGGCGCGTGGCATTGTCCGTGGACGGGCAGCCGGTCGCCAAGGCGGGGCAGGGCACCGCATGGGTGCGGCCTGCCGCCTTGAAACAGGCTGCGGTCACCCCGTTGGAGCCCGGAACGCTGGTTGCCTGGGCGATGCCCAATTTCTGAGCACATAACCGATTTTTGTTTTTCTTGTTTCGTTTCATACACTTCAAACCTTAAAACATGTCGAACGATTCCAACAACTTCAGCGAACTCTTCGAGAAGAGTTGCAATATCAATATGAACATCCAGCGTGGCGACAAGGTCACGGGGAAAGTCGTCATGATTGGCAAGGAGACCATCTTTGTCGATCTGGGAGGCCGCCAAGATGGTTGCATTGCCCGCAAGGACTTTTTGGATGACGAGGGTAATCTCACGGTCAAGGAAGGCGATGAAATCACCGCCTTTGTGACTGGCAGCGGCAGCGACGGCATCAAGCTGGAGCGCTCCATGGGCGGGCGCACGGTTCATGAGGTGGACTCGGCGATTGCAGAGGCCTACCAGAACAAGATGCCGATTGAGGGCAAGGTCACGGCGGTGCGCAAGAAGGAGGAGAAGGTGGTCGGATATGCGGTGCAGATCGCAAAATCCGAGGCCTTCTGCCCCGCCTCGCAGATTGACGGACCTGGACTGCGGCGCGACCCGGAGGGTTACCTCAATCAAATCTATCGTTTCATGATCACGGAATACTCCGAAGATGGCTTCAAGTTGGTGGTCTCCCGCCGTATTGTGCTGGAGGATGAAGCCAACGAAGCACGTCAGCGGCTGTTGGCGAATCTTCAGGAAGGAATGGTGCTGGACGGCACGGTGACTTCCATTCAGCCATACGGGTGCTTCGTGGACCTGGGCGGTCTGGAGGGCATGGTGCATGTCAGCGAACTCTCCTGGAACCGTGGTGTGAAGGTCGAGGAGGTGGTGAAGGTCGGTGCCAAGGTGAAGGTGAAGGTGCTAAGCTACGAGGAGTCCAAGGACGGGCGTCGTCCGCGCATTTCCTTGTCCATCAAGCAGGCAATGAAAGAGCCGTGGGAGGAGTTTGTCGCAAATCCGGAATTTGCGATTGGCACCAAGCATACTGGCAAGGTCGCGCGGCTGATGGATTTTGGCGCGTTCATCCAGTTGGTCCCTGGCGTGGAAGGTCTGGCGCATATCTCGCAACTGGGCGCCGACCACCGCGTCGAGCATCCCTCTGAGGTGTTGAAGGAAGGCCAGGAGGTTGAAGTGACCATCCTGGACATCAAGGAGGATGGCCGTCGTGTCTCCCTGTGCATTGGCGAGCCGCGGGTGCGTGGCGAGAAGGCCGCCGCCTTGACGCCGGAGCAGGAACAGGTTGCCACAGTGAAGGCAAACCTCAACGAGACGCTGGAGGGCGAGGTCGAAAGCCAGAAGCCCTTCGGACTGTTCGTGAAACTGCCTAACGGCCAGACCGGTCTCCTGCATATCTCGCAACTGAATTTGGGCGGCGACGGGATGCTCAAGGACCGCGTCATGTACCGCAAGTATCCGTTGCACAGCAAGATCAACGTCATCGTCAAGGAAGTCGATGGCAACCGCATCTCCCTGACGCTGCCAGAGACCCTCGCCAGCGAGAATGAGAGTGCGCCTGCTCTTGAAGTGGATGAGAAAGCCGCTTCATTCGGCACCCTTGGCGACCTCTTCGGCGGGTTGAAACTCTAATTACCCGCGCAATAATGCGCGGGCACGGAACCCTTTACCCGCGCAAGAATGCGCGGGCACGGAACGGCGCAAAAATGCGCGGGCGCGGAACGGCGCGCGGTTTGGCAGCCGCGCCTCCGGCGTGGCGCGCCCCTAATTACCCGCGCACCCCCCCTGCCGGTTTGGCAGCCGCGCCTCCGGCGTGGCTTTTCCCTGGTGTTTTTATGGCACATTTTTTGCTTAATACAATATTAATTACATAATTTTAGACCGCGAGGTGTGACAAAATGACACAGGATAAATCAACAGAAGCAGAAAAAGCAGAAGATTTGGCGCAGGAAGTGCCGATTAACCATTCTGATGCATCTTCAGAACAAGCGACGGAAGAGCCGGTTGAGGCTGCCGAAGCTGCAGAGGCTTCCGCGGCGGCTGCAGAGGTAGAGCCGCCGGAACCCACTTTGGAAGAGCAGTTGGCAGAGATGAAGGGCAACTATTTGCGTGCACTGGCCGAAAGCGAGAATTACCGCAAGCGGATGGCGCGGGAGATTTTGGATACGCGGGAGCAGACTCGTGTCAAGACCATCGGCGAGATGGTTGGCATCTACGATTTGCTCCAGATGGCGGTGGAGCATGCATCGAAGGCGACCGATGTGGCGGCGTTGCGCCAGGGGCTGGAGATGAGTTTTGGCGAGTTCAAGCGCATTCTGAAGGGGATGGGCGTGGAGGTGTTGGATGCAGTCGGTCAGCCCTTTGATCCTTCAATTCACGAGGCGATGTCCACGCTGAACAGCGATGAAGTGCCGGATGGTGTGGTATTGCAGCAGTGGAAGCCCGGTTTCAAGATTGGCGAGAAGCTGTTGCGCCCGGCGACCGTCGTGGTTTCCAAGGGGCCGGCGAATCCGCCGCCTGTCGAGGCAACCGCTTCCGACGGAGCCGTGGAGAATTGACATTAGAAGGCTGGAAGGTCTTCAGGAGGAGTTCATAAATGAGTGATTCACAAGATTATTATTCCATATTGGGAGTGTCGCGTGACGCGACACCTGAACAGCTCAAGAAAGCCTACCGAACCTTGGCCCTCAAATATCATCCGGACCGGAATCCGGATGACAAGGAGGCCGAGGAGAAGTTCAAGGATGTCAACAACGCCTACCAGGTTCTGAGCGATCCCCAGCAGCGTGCGCGGTATGACCAGCTGGGACATGAGGCATTTACGCATGGCGGTGGTTTCAGCGGCGGCTCCGTGGATCCGATGGACATCTTCAGCCAGGTGTTTGGCGGGATGGGAGGCTTTGGCGGTTTCGACTTGGGCGACCTCTTTGGCGGCGGCGGGCGGCGTTCCCGCAATGCCCCGCAGCGTGGCGAGGATTTGCTTTACAGCCTGGAAATCGATTTCGAGGATGCGGTGTTCGGTACCACCAAGACCATCACCATCCCTCACACCGAGCAGTGCGAGCACTGCCACGGCAAGGGAGCGGAAGCCGGTTCCGAGAAGCGCGCCTGCCCGACCTGCCATGGCTCCGGCCAGCAGACCAGCCGCCAGGGCATGTTCATGATGAGCCAGCCATGTCGTGCCTGCCACGGAACTGGCTTCATCATTGACAAGCCGTGCCGCGACTGCCGTGGACAGGGCACGGTCGAGAAGCGCAAGAAGATCGAGGTGCGCATTCCGGCCGGTATCGATACCGGCGCGCGTCTGCGGGTCTCCGGCGAGGGCAATGCCGGCTCGAACGGCGGTCCTTCCGGCGACCTCTATGTCGGCATCACGGTTCGTCCCCACAATGTCTTCCAGCGTGATGGCGCGAATGTCTTCTGCGACGTGCCCATTTCGTTCACCACGGCCGCCTTGGGTGGTTCCGTAACCGTGCCGACGGTGGCTGGTCCCGAGGAGATTCAAGTTCCTGCGGGTACGCAGAGCAACACCCGTTTCCGGTTGCGTGGAAAGGGCATGCCGAATATCCGCGGGGGCAGCCGGGGGGACGAGTATGTGCGTATCCTCGTTCAGGTGCCTACCAATTTGAGCAGTGACCAGAAACGGCTGCTTCAGGAATTTGCGGAGAAGTCGGATGAACGTCGGCAAAATCCTGGCATCAAGGAATTTCTGGATAAAGCGGTGAATTGGCTCAAAGGCAAAAAGTGAGGCGTCGATGAGATTTCTGGCTCTGTCGGTCGTTGCGGTGTTGCTGTGTGGCGGGCGCCTGATGAGCGCACCCGTTTCGACCACCGCCGCGACATTGGCGCAGTGCCGGGAGGAATTGCAGCCGGATCAGCCGGTGGAGCTACGCCGTCGTGCCACGCTCGTGGCGGGAAAATACCTCACTGCGGAAGCCAGCAGACTGCTTGCACAATGTCTTCAGGACGAAGATGCCGTGGTGCGGCGCAACGCGCTCGTCTCCATCGGCGAGGAACAGTTCCATCTGCGGCAGAATCAGGAGGGTGTTCTGGGGTGTTTGCTTGACCCCGAGGTGAATATCCGCCGTTTGGCCTCGTCACTGCTGGATGAGGTCATGGTTGCCATGACTTCTGCTCAAACGGCGGAAGAACTGCCAAATGTCATCAATTCTGCCTTGCAAGACGAGGATGCGGAGGTGCGCCGCAATGTGCTTGCCGCGTTGCAGTACACCTCACTGAGCCTGGATGGCGGCGTACTGGCGCCATTTCTTCAGGAAACCTCTACGGCGACAGTCGTTTTGGCAATCACGCCTTATCTTATGAGTGACGCCGAGCCGGAGGAGAAGTGCGCGGCGTTGATGCCGTTGGCCACCCGTCCGGAGCGCGAAATTCGTCTGGCGCTGGCCGAGGCGCTTGAGGACATGGTGTCGCCGACGCTCCGGCCGCTTTTTCAGACGCTGGCGAAGGACGAGTTGCCGGAGGTGCGCTGTTGCGCCCTGTTCGCGCTGCTTAGTTTGACGCCGGACGATGCATCGCTCTGGCAGGAGATGCAACGTCTGCTTGTGGATGACGCCGTGCCCGCCGAGAGCCGAGTGCGGCTGCTGGAAGGGCTTCGGGGGTTCCCCCCAGAACAGTCCTGGCCAATCCTCGATCCACTTTTGATGCGAAGCCAGCCGGAGCGCCTGCGCCAGACGGCCTGGCAGATTCTGCTTGCCCGAAGGGAATTGCAGGAGAGCCTGCCAACCAATCGGCTGATTCGTGAGTTTTTGGCGGAGCCGGCTTCGACTATTCGTCGGATTCAGCTGTCGATTTTGCGTCGTCGGCAAGCAGTGCTGATGGTGGATGATCTTGCGAAATTGCAGTCCGGCGGTTTTGCGGATGTGCGTCGCGCGGCATTGTCGTTGTCGGCTGGTTTTTCATTGGAACAACGCAAGGAGCTTTTGTTCAATGCGTTGCTGGATGAAGATGACTCCGTGCGAGTGGAGGCGCTACGGCTGGTTGCCAGCCTGCGCCCCCCCGAATGGAAGCAAATTCTTTGTGACAGCCTGGATGACCACAGCGCCCCCATTGCCGTCGCCGCCGCGCGCGGGCTGTTGCCGGTGGTCGGCAATGATGACGCCGTGGCGGACGCACTGAAAAAATACCTCCCGCGTTGTCAGGATGCCGCACTGCGGCGTCAACTCGTAGAACGTCTTTCCAAAATTGGCACAACCCCTCCTGGACCGAAAAAATGAACTGCAGTAATGATGTGAATGCCGCGCAAGTCTTGAAACTGGCCCGTGAAGTGATTGACACGGAGATTGCCGGGGTGCAGAAGGTGCGGGACTCTTTGGGTGCGGAGTATGTCGCGCTGGTGAAGCTGTGTCTGGAAAAACTTCACACTGGCGGAAAGCTGGTTCTGTGTGGCGTGGGCAAGAGCGGGCACATCTCCAAGAAACTGGCGGCGACGCTGGCCTCCACGGGGGCGCGTGCGGTCTTCATGCATCCCGTCGAGGCGATGCACGGCGACCTGGGCGTGGTGGCCCCGAATGACCTGTTGTTGGCGGTCAGTTACTCCGGCGAGACCGACGAGCTGTTGCGCGTGCTGCCCGCCGTGAAGCGCATGGGCGTGCCGATTGTCGCCATCACCGGCAAGCCCGAAAGCCGGCTTTCGGGATATTCTGACCTGGTGGTTCCGATGACCGTGGAGCGCGAGGCCGACCCCTTCAATCTGGCGCCGACCACCACCACCACCGCACTGGCCGCCCTCGGCGACTCGCTGGCGATGGTCCTGCTCGCCTGCCAGAATTTCGAGCTCTCGGACTACGCCAAGAACCACCCCGCTGGAGCCATCGGCAGAACCATCACCCTCACCGTTAAAGACTGCATGAGGACTGGCGAACGCTGTGCCGCAGTGAAGCCTGGCGTCACCGTCCGCGAGGCGATTCTGGCGATGACCAAGGCACGGGACGGTGCGGTCGCCATCGTCGGCGAAGACAACGAACTGCTTGGCATCTTCACCGACGGAGATTTCCGAAGGGCGATGACGCGCGACGACAATATCCTCCACGCGCCCATCGAAAGCGTGATGACTCCCAATCCCATTTCCATCAATCAGAGCAAACTCGCCGTTGAAATCCTCAAAATTCTCGAAAAACGCAAAATTGACGACATCGTGGCGGTGGACGACGACGGGCGTTTCGTGGGGCTGGTGGACATCCAGGACCTTCCCAAATTCAAAGTAATGTGACATTTGTTTTAATACACCATAAATACTTGGTGTATAAGGAGATACAATAATAATGGCAGAAACCCGCGAATTCAAGACCGAGGTCAAGCAGATGCTCGACCTGGTCATCCACTCCCTCTATTCCAACAAAGAGATATTCCTGCGCGAAGTCATCTCCAATGCCTCCGACGCCATTGACCGTGCCCGTTTCGAGTCGGTCAAGGACGCCGCCATTCTGGAGGACGACCCCGAGTGGAAAATCAAGCTGACGGTGGATAAAGCCGCCAAGACGCTGACGGTCTCCGACAACGGCATTGGCATGACCGCCGAGGAGGTCGAGAAGAACATCGGCACCGTGGCGAACTCCGGCACCAAGAAGTTCCTGGAGACGCTTCAGGCGAACAAGGAGAAGCTCCCGCCGGAGCTCATCGGTCAGTTCGGCGTGGGTTTCTACTCCATCTTCATGGTGGCGGACGAGGTGACGGTGGTCACCCGCCGCGCCGGCGATCCGAAGGCGGGCACCAAATGGGTCTCCAAGGGCGACGGCTACTACATTATCGAAACTTGCGAGAAGGCCAAGCGCGGTACCGAGGTCATGATGCATCTCACCGCCGAGAACGAGGAGTTCCTGGAGGAGTGGAAACTCCGCAAGATTGTCGAGAAGTACTCCAATTTCGTGGAGCACCCCATCACGATGGACATCACCCGCGAGGAACCCGTCAAGGATGCGGATGGCAAAGATGTCCTGGGCGAGGACGGCAAGCCGGTGCCGCCGAAGGTGACGGTCACCGAGGAGACGCTCAACTCCCAAAAGGCGATCTGGCTGCGCTCGAAGTCCGAAATCAAGAAAGAGGAATACGAGCAGTTCTACAAGCACATCTCGCATGACTTCCAGGAGCCCTTTGAGACGCTGCACTGGTCGGTGGAAGGACAGGCGGAATTCAAGGCCCTGGTCTTCATCCCGAAGAAGCCGCTGTGGGACATGTTCATGCAGGAGCAGCGCCCGCACGGCGTGCAGCTCTACGTGCACCGCGTCTTCATCACGGATAATTGCGAGGAGCTGGTGCCGCACTACCTGCGCTTCCTGCGTGGCGTGGTGGACTCCAGCGATCTCCCGTTGAATGTCTCCCGCGAGATGCTTCAGGAGGCGCACGCCCTGCGCGTGATCCGCAAGAACCTGGTCAAGAAGGTGTTGGATACCCTGGCGGATATCCAGAAGAAGTCGCCGGAGCGCTATGCGGAGTTCTTCGCAAGCTTCGGGAGCATCCTCAAAGAGGGTCTTCGCGAGGACTTCGAGAACTCCGAGAAGATCCAGAAGCTGCTGCTCTTCAATTCATCTGCGTTGGATGACGGCAAGACTACCACGCTGGAGGAGTATGTCAAGCGCATGCCCGAGGCGCAGAAGGAGATCTACTACCTGACCGCCGCCAGCTTGGAGGCTGCCAAGAATTCCCCGCAGCTGGAGGTCTTCCGCAAAAAGGGCTTCGAGGTGCTCTACCTCGTGGATCCGATTGACGAGTTTGTGATTCCGTCCATCAACGAGTTCGACGGCAAGGCGTTGAAGGATATCTCCAAGGGCGAGGTGGACCTCGAGACCGAGGAAGAGAAGAAGGCCAAGGCCGAAGAGCGCAAGGCGCACGAGACCGCCGACAACGCATTGGTCGCCACGCTCAAGGAACTCCTCAAGGACCAGGTCAAGGATGTCAAGCTCTCCACTCGCCTCACCGATAGCGCGTGCTGCCTGGTGGACGATGAGTGGGCGATGTCCCAGCAGATGCAGCGCATCATGAAGGCGATGAAGCAGGATGTGCCTGACACCAAGCAGATTCTCGAAATCAACCCCGACCATCCGCTGATCGCGGCGATGCGCCAGGTCAACGAGAAGGACGTCAAGGACCCGCGCCTGGCCACCTACGCGAAACTGCTCTTCGACTCCGCGTGCCTGATGGCCAACCAGCCCGTTGCCAACCCGCTGGAGTTTGCCAAGCAGGTCGCCAGCCTGATGGCCGATGGACTGAAAGGCAATTAGCAATTAGCAATTAGCAATTGCGGGTGCCTACCACTTTACACTTTAACCTTTAACCTTTAAACTTTAAACTTGCAAAGATGAGTGTTCGTCCGATGAATGTAGCCGTAGTCGGCGCGACCGGCGCGGTTGGCGTTGAAATGCAGAAGACGCTGGAGAAGCGCAATTTCCCCGTCAAGAACCTGCGGCTTCTGGCAAGTGCGCGTAGTGCGGGCAAGCAGATGCAGTGTCTTGGCAAGACCTGGACGGTCGAGGAACTCACGCACGACTCCTTCAAGGACATCGATGTCGCGCTCTTCTCGGCGGGCGCCTCCATCTCCAAGGAATACGCCGCCTCGGCGGTCAAGGCCGGGGCGGTGGTGGTGGACAACTCCAGCGCGTTCCGCATGGACCCCACCGTGCCGCTGGTGGTACCTGAGGTCAATCCGGAGGACATCAAGTGGAACAAAGGCATCATCGCAAACCCGAATTGCACGACCATCATTATGCTGGTGGCGGTCAAGCCGTTGTATGACTTGGCTCCAGTCAAGCGCATCGTGGTCTCCACCTACCAGTCCGCCTCCGGCGCTGGCGCGAAGGGCATGAACGAGCTGTGGGAGCAGACCAAGGTCGTGCTCAATGGTGGCAAGGCGGAGCCCAAGGTCTTCAAGTGGCCGTACGCCTTCAATGTCTTCAGCCACAACACCGACATCGGCGCAAATGGCTACAATACCGAAGAAATGAAGATGGTCAACGAGACCAAGAAGATCATGCATGATGACGGCATCGGCGTGTGCGCGACCTGCGTGCGCGTGCCGGTGCTGCGCAGCCATGCGGAGTCCATCACGGTCGAGTTTGACCGCAAGGTCACCGTCGAGGAGGCTTTGGCGGCGTGGGGCAAGGCCCCTGGCCTGACCATCGTGAATGACGCGGCGAACAACCACTTCCCGATGCCGTGCGAGTCCAACGAGCAATACAATGTGCTGGCAGGACGCCTGCGCTACGACCTCTCGCGGGACAATGCGCTGGCGTTCTTCGTGTGCGGCGACCAGTTGCTCAAAGGCGCGGCGCTGAACGCCGTGCAGATCGCCGAACTTCTTTAACCCGCGCGCCCCCCCGCGCAAAAATGCGCGGGCA
>JAFZWH010000035.1 GCA_017617415.1 Victivallales bacterium
CTACGGCGAACGCGCCCGCTGGATCGTCATCTCCAATTTCCGCACCTTCCTCGTCTATGACATGGAGCGCCCCGGCGCCGCCCCCGAGGAGGTCACCCTCGAGGAACTCGCGAAGGCCCCATGGCGTCTTGCCTTCCTCGCCGACGCGGCGCAGAGTCGTCTTCAGAGGGAGACCGCCATTTCGCTGGAGGCCGGCGAACTGGTACACCACCTCTACGAGGGTCTGCTCGTGCGCTATGGCAATGACGAGCCGGAGACGCTCCGCCACCTCAATGTCCTCTGCGTGCGGCTGGTCTTCTGCCTCTACGCCGAGGACGCGGGACTCTTCGCCACCCACACCGCCTTCCACGACTACCTCGCCCGCTTCCCCGCCCGCGACCTGCGGCGCGCGCTCCGCGACCTCTTCGAGGTCCTCGACACCCCCGCGCCAAACCGTGATCCCTATCTGGACGAGGAACTGGCCGCCTTCCCCTACGTCAACGGCGGACTCTTCGAGGACAAAAGCGCGCTCATCCCGCAGTTCGACGACGACCTCAAGGCGCTGCTTTTGGCGAAGGCCAGCGACGAGTTCGACTGGTCGCAAATCTCCCCCACCATCTTCGGCTCCATCTTCGAGTCCACCCTGAACCCCGAGAACCGCCGGGCGGCGGGGATGCACTACACCACCATCGAGAACATCCACAAGGTCATCGATCCGCTTTTCCTGGATGGCCTCAAGGCTGAACTGGAGGAGATTCTCCGTGGCAACAGTGTCAAGAACCGCACCCTGAAACTGCACGCCCTGCAGGAGAAAGTCGCCCGCCTGGTCTTCCTCGATCCCGCCTGCGGCTCAGGGAACTTCCTCACCGAGACCTATCTCGCCCTCCGCCGACTTGAGAACCGCATCCTGGCCGCCTTCTTTCAGGACCAGCCCGAACAGCGCGAGTTCAATCTCGGCGACCTCGTGAAGGTCTCCATCCACCAGTTCTACGGCATCGAAATCAACGACTTCGCCGCCGCCGTCGCCAAGACCGCCCTCTGGATCGCCGAATCCCAGATGTTCCGCGAGACCGACGAACTTCTCCAGGGCTTCCACGACTTCCTCCCGCTCAAGTCCAACGCCAACATCGTCGAGGGAAACGCTCTCCGAATCGACTGGAACGCCATCGTCCCCAAGGAGAAACTCTCCTACATCATGGGCAACCCGCCCTTCATCGGCGCACGCGTGATGTCCTCCGAACAGAAACAGGATGTCCTGGACATTTTTGGGCAGAAATGGCCAAATCTGGGCAATCTGGACTACGTGTGTTGCTGGTACAAGAAATCCGCCGAATATATGCAGGGTACCGCCATCCGCGCGGCGCTGGTCTCCACGAACTCCATCACCCAGGGCGGACAGGTCGCCGACCTCTGGCAGGGCCTCGTCGAGCAATACGGCGTGGGAATTGACTTCGCGCACCGCACCTTCAAGTGGTTCTCCGAGGCCAAGGACATGGCGCAGGTCCACGTGGTGATCGTCGGCTTTAGCGTTGGCAGTGCTGGTTCTGCTAGCACTTCTAGTAAAACCATCTTCGATGGTGCAATCGCCATTCCCGCCCGCCACATCAACCCCTATCTCATCGATGCGCCGGACGTCTTCATCGCCAGTCGCCCCAAGCCCCTTTGCGATGTGCCCGAAATCGGCATCGGCAACAAGCCCATCGACGGCGGGAATTACCTCTTTACCGAGGAGGAGATGCGCGAGTTCCTGAAGAAGGAACCCGCCGCTCGGCCCTACTTCCGCCCCTGGTATGGCGCCGAGGAGTTCATCCACCGCAAGCCACGCTACTGCCTCTGGCTCGGCGACTGCACGCCCGCCCAACTCCACGCAATGCCGCAGTGCCTCAAGCGTGTCGAGGCCGTCCGAAATTTCCGCCTTGCCAGCAAGAGCGAGGGCACCCGCAAACTCGCCGACCGGCCCATCCGCTTCCATGTGGAGAATATGCCCACGGGAAATTATATCGTGATTCCGGAAACTTCTTCTGAACGAAGGCAATATATCCCAATGGGATTTATGACGCCAGATGTTTTTTGTAGTAATCTCGTTCGCCTCATTCCAAACGCCACATTGTATCATTTTGGCGTCTTGACCAGCGACGTCCACAATGCCTGGACCCGCGTGGTCTGCGGAAGGCTCAAGAGCGACTACCGATATTCGAAGGACATCGTCTATAACAACTTCCCGTGGCCCGAAGCCACTCCCGAGCAGCGCGAGCGCATCGCCGCCACGGCACAGGCCATCCTGGACGCGCGGGGGCTCTACCCCGACTCTTCGCTCGCCGACCTCTATGACCCCCTCATCATGCCCGACGAACTGCGCAAGGCCCACCGCGCCAACGACTCCGCCGTCCGCGCCGCCTATGGCTTCCCTAACGACCTCCCAGAGGCCGATGTCGTCGCCCGCCTCTTCGCGCTGCGGTAAGGCTTTTTCCGGTTCATTTCCACTTGGCAAGAAACGTCGACAAGGTGACGATTTCCACGCCGAACTTGTCTGTCCAATCCTCTGGAAACTCTCCGTAGATATAGAGCAACTTGGGGTGTTTGCGACGGACAAGGCGGTGAATGCCGTTGAGCAAGGTCTGTTTGACCTGGTAATCGGTCAAACAACCTTGTGTGTTCATGGCCAACACACTATGTTCGGGCAGACCGTCAAAAGCCCAGTCCAGCGTCTCCAGATTTCCAAAACAGGCATTCGGGATGACCTTCAAGCCCTTTTTCTGAAGGTAAAATGCCATCAGGCGATTTCTGGTGCAATTGACTAGAGCCTCGACAGGATGCATATAGTGATACATGCTGTAGTCCGTGCCCATTCCCTGCCCAATCTTCATTAGAAAGGGGAGGTAGAATGGGGGATTGCGCCAAAAACGCTCGAACTGATAATCGTCAACAAAGAAATGAAAAAAGGAAAAGGCGTTGATTTCCTTTTTGTCCATTGACATGACGGCATTGAAGGGAACCAGTGCTTCGGGCTTCGCATCCTGAACTGGCGCCAAACAAGGAAGATGAAACGGCCCCTCCGAGAGCGTGCCATCCAGAATGCCGTCCTTAAATTCTGGAAGATGCTTGTCTAGAAAGTCGGTGATATCCGTGGGATGGACTTTCTTGGCGCGGCTTTTACGGGGGCAGTCCTTGGCGAGACTGCCATTCAGAAAGTCAAAGACGAATTGAGTTGACACGTTTGCTGTGTCCATAAGAACTCCTTCCCGGCAAAGCGGGTTTATCGTGGCGGACCTTGCATGGGCATGACTTGCCTGGAAATGGCCGGCGAAGGAGACTCTCGATAATCCGCTTTCAGGAGTGACTGCGAAAGCGTTTCTCCGGCCAGGCGCGCAGAGGCTGTTGGAGCAGTCGGAACTGACGCGCCTTTTCCAGGATGGATTGTCGTACGGTCGGGGTTACCCGGTATTCATTGCTTCTCTCCAAACCTATTCGGCATCTTTTCCGTCCAGCTTCTCGAAGTCCGGCATGGGTTCCTGGACATAACTGAAGAGATATTCGTGGCTGTCCGGACGGAAGACATGCGCCGTGGTCTCGTCAGGCGAAAGCCGGATGAGATACCTGGGCGGGTTCTCGCGCACGAACTGCGCAAGCGGCTGGTGCGCGTCCGCCTCGATCGCATTGTAGAACTCCCAGTCCCGCCAGAAGAGAATCTCCTGCCAGGAGGACACCTCCGCAAATTCGGGGTGAATTTCCTCAATGGTTCGGATGTAACTGCGGTCATACGTCTTTCGCGGTATTGAGGTCAATGTCAGGCGTTTGCAGACCGGACAGTACCAGAAGATGTAGTCTTTGTTCCAAAGATCCATGAACTCTAGGTTCTTCTGAATCTCCTGGTCAATGAATTCACGGCGGTAGATTTCGACAAAGTTGTCATTCGGACAGGCAGAGCCGCCCATGCGTTCGCCACAAAGACAAATTAAAACAGCCATTGTAACCTCCTATGTTTAGAAATCAACTTTCGTTTTGTCGCCAAACCAGACTTCAATCGGGCCTTTGACAAAACCTTTACGTCGCGCCTCGTCGATGCCTGTTCGTGCAAATTCGATGTTGGCAGCGTTATTCACACGATTCGGCAAGTAAATGGCCACGGTATCTCCATCACCAATTTGTTGCTGTGCTTTTTTGATCATTGTTGCAATGCGCGATGGATTGTCTCCGGAAACCATTTTCACCTCGATGTTCTTGATGAACTGCGTGTCGTCGCTGGTTTTGATGGTCAAGTCATACAAGGGGTCATTTCGGCGTCCGCGAAAGACCGTTTCGTAGCCCTGGTCCATGTATCGCTCGCCGACAAAGATGGCTCCCTTGTCGATGACCTTTTGTCCCCGTGAGTCCTTGTAGGACGGTTGTGGTTCCGTATAGCCGCCGTGTCCTCTACCCATTGCATCGTCCTCCGTAGTTCCAGTTGGAAAAACAAACGAGGGAAATGGACGACGGGTCGGGGAATTTCTTCCTAAATCGATGGGGTATGGTAAACATTGGTCAAAAAATCTTTATGGCTTAAAGTATTTTCACCGAAAACACTTGAAATATGCCAGCGAAAGATTATCTTAACCAAAGCTTTCAGGAGTGGTTGCGAAAGCGCTTCTCCGGCTAGGCGTGTCATCGGCTGTTGGAGCAGCCGAAGCCGACACGCCTTTTTTATTTCAAGGGCCAGTCTGGTTCGTGCCTGGCCAGACGCTTCTTATGGGCATCAACTGGAGTTCATTGCTCACCTCCCCTTATTTCTTGTAGGTTTCCAGGCGGACCTCGGCGGCCTTCGGAGAGACGCCGAATTTCTCGACAATCTCCTCGGCGGTCATCCCGTCATGAAGCATCTCAGGCGGCATCATCAGTTCGGCAACCAGCGTATTGGCCTGCCATTCGGAGTCCTCGTATGGCTTATGTGGCGTTCTGTCCTGCCGTGCAAATGCCGCCATTTGTTTGCGATGAAGAATGCGATGCGCGCATTCATGTAGAATTGTCCAGAGCGCAAAGCCATTGCCTTGATTTGCCAAGGCATAAAATCGTTCATCGATGACCACGCAGTCTTGTATTGGATTATAGTATGCATATATTCCTTTGGGCAGTTCGACTTTTTCGACGATTTCAAAGTCAAAGCCTTCAAAAGTCCTCTGCATATACTCCAGGAAGCGGATTACCGGGAATTTCGCGCATTTCTCCAGACGGAGAGTCTTGCGAATAAGACTGGCCACATCGCGTAGTTCCACACGGGAACGCCCGGTAACCCGGATGCCTGATGCAAATTTGCTGGAATGGTTCATTTGTGTTCTTGCTTTGATGAAGTGTTCTCTGAGGTTTTGTTCAGCCAGTTCAGCAACTTCTCTGCCTCCTTCTCCTCCATGGTCTTTAGACGGCGGGCGAAGACCAGAGCCAAATCACGATTTCCCTCCGGCAGTTCTTCAAGATTCAGGGAAATGGATTTGGCACTTTGCTCTATGGACTGCTGAAATTCCTGCTGTTGAACCTCCGACAGTTGGTACACAGAAGTCAAATTCTGCTGGAACTCACTGGGCACAGGACGCTTGCCCAATTCCAGCGCGGAAATAAAGGCCGAGGAGCATTTCAACTTCTGCGCCATGTCGTAAAGGACTTCATTGCAGTCGATGCGGAGTTTCCGAAGAAACCTCCCGACTGGGGTTACTTTGCTGTTCATCTGCGTTCTCCTTGTTTTGTTGGGAAAATGGTTGTTGCGAGGGCGGACAAAAATTCGGTGATACTGTAATTATAGCATTCACGAAGAAATTTTCAAGCGATTATGATTTATTTTAATGGATTTTTTGTGAAATATTTCAATCAAATCTCTTTTCCCTCCCAGAGGCCGAGAACGTCGCGAAGTTTTTCGCGTTGCGGTGAGTTCAGTCGTTCTCGTTCTCCTGACGAGGCGGAAACCCTTGGACGATACACTCCTTGAAACGGAAAGACTCGGTGCCCGCATATTGGACCGTCGGCGTCGTGCACTGCTCGGGATAGCGCCCCGCAAAGATGCGGAGAGCATGGCAAAAGTCGCTGTTGAACGTGGCCGATGACTTGATCTCTGTCGGAACCAGTTTGCCCGCCACGTATTCCACCAAATCCACTTCCACTCCATTGGAATCCCGATAAAAGTACAATTCCGGAAGTTTCCCGTGGTTGTAGGCCGACTTCAGCTTTTCGACAATCATCAGATTCTCGAAAAGCATTCCGCGCAGAGGGTCGCGCTCCAACTGCCCCTTCTCGCTGATGCCCGCCAAGGCGCATGCCACGCCGGTGTCATAGAAATAGAGCTTGGGAGACTTGATCAGGCGTTTTCCACGGTTCTCGTACCACGGCGGCAGCAAAAAGCAGATGTAGGAGGTCTGAAGAATGGAGAGCCATTCCCGAACGGTTTGGGTGGAGATACCGCAGTCGTTGGACAGGGAAGTATAATCCAGCAGCGAACCGACGCGTCCCGCCAACAGCTTCAAAAAACGCGAAAAAAGCATCGAGTCCTTGATGTTCAAAAGCAGCCGGACGTCCCTTTCGACATAAGTCGCGATGTAATTCGCGAAAAACGTCGTTCGGCGCAATCGCTGGCTGAGCAAGCGGGGATACCCGCCGGAAAGCACTGCGGACAGCATGTCTTCGGCGGGCAAGGCGTCTCCCGCCTCCGCCAAAGTGAAGGGAAGCAAATGGAAGATCGCGCAACGACCCGCCAGGGACTGACTGACGCCTTGCATGAGAAGAAGGTTGCTGCTTCCTGTCAGGATGAATTTGCCAGGCGAGCCGTCCGCGTCCACAATGCCCTGGAGATAGGAAAGCAGAGCGGGAAGACGCTGAACTTCGTCCAGCACCGCGCCATTGGGAAGGGCGGAGAGAAAACCCACGGGATCCGCTTCCACCCGCATTCTGGTGGAGGGATCCTCCAGGGAATGATATGGCTTGCCGGAAAAGAGATGCTTCGCCAAGGTGGTTTTGCCCGATTGCCGCGGCCCCACAATGACTATGACTGGATACTCCTTGGCGGCCAGCTGCACCGACAAGGCGATTTCACGTTCGCGAATCATCCAAAAACCTCCAGAAAAGTTATGTAAAATGAAAAGTCAAGTTAATATATTGCATAAAATGAAAACGGACTGTTATGGACGGCCGAACAGTGCGAACGGCTTCCCCAACGACCTCTCCGAGGCCGATGTCGTCGCGAAACTCTTCGCGTTGCGGTAAGGCATTTCGCCCAGCAAGGGGACTACCTTCGTTGCTGCGATTTTGACACATAAATTCGTCTAAAATCATATAAAATCATGGTATAATATATCATTTTTATTCAGACAAAAATTTTTACCATTTTATTTTGAAAAACTCTCCCAGATGGAGTATATTTTGAATGCTGACGGCAGAGTGCCGTTGCGTCATTGGCCCCAACCTGGTCTCGGAAGGGAAGGAGGTGAAAGCCAATGTTCATTTGGATCATCATCAAAATCCGGATCAACCTCCACCGATAAAAAAAGTGCAGGCATCCGGGGTCCGGATGCCTGCGTGAAGGGACGCCACATGCGTCATTCGTCTCTAACTGGCCAATGACGTTGCGACTTGCGTTCTCCACACGCATGTCGCAAGGCATTTCTGCCGTCAGTCTTGAAACTGTTCTTAATATGACATGGATATGCGGTTTTGCAAGCGGCGATTGTAAAAAAGGAAATGCGTCATTATTGTCCTACCCCGCCGTCGGCAGGATGTGGCAAAAACGTGTTCTGTTCTCATTTGCCCTGCGGTAAGGCCGTGCTCGGTTTTCTTCCTCACTTTCATCGAGTGGGTTTGCAAGTCTCGGTATAACTTGTATATTGTTAATAAAGAAGTTTCTATATTACTAATAAAGAAAAGTTGTGCCCCTGATTTAGAGTCTGTCATTGAACAAATTGCCGCGCAAGACGTATTGCATTGACACTGGATTGCAGCACGCCCTTTCGGCGACCGCCGTCCCGGACGAAAGGCATCAGTTTGAGAACCTGGTGTTCCTTGTCCTCCGCAGAAGACACCGTCAACTCTACTACTTCGACGATGGAGTCGAGTGCGACTTCGTGGCCTTTGACGGCAAACAGGCGCAAACGCTGGTGCAGGCCACTTGGCAACTGGAGTCCGACAACCTGGAACGCGAGTGCACGGGACTGCGGCACGCCATGCAGGCCTTCGGACTTCCGAAGGCTGGCTGGTCACCGTCGGGCAGGAGGACGAGCTTTCCGTTCCCGAAGGAAAAATCCACATCATCCCATTCCAGAAACTATAAATGAGTCAACCACACCGATTGAGACGCCGCCACCTTCGCAAAAACGGCGTGCCACGCAAAAAATCTTTATTATCAATTATAGTACTATTGCCATAACTGACTTGGGCCTTTTTCCCCGCCACCCCTAACCCTTCCAGCGATGCACCTTCCAGCTAACCTCCGCTACCGCAAGCCGTCTCTGCGTCAATTGACCTCCGCCGCAGGCCGCCGCTGGGCGTTGCGCCGTCAAGTGCTGGCGTGGCTGCTCACCCAGCATCCGCATCCCACCGGCTTCTCCTGCGAGGTGGCGACCGCGCTGCAGCACGACCAGGCGGACGTGGCGGCCTTCTGGAGCCGACCGCACAACGTGGGCGGCCGTCGGCAACTGGAGCCGGTGCGTACCGTCGCCGTGGTGATTGCGATGACCCGCGAGGAGTGCTACGCCTCCGGCATCAACCCCGAGGCGCTGCAGAACGAACTGCGCTACTCCCGACGACAACTCCTGCGCCTTCAAGAGACCATCCGGCAGACCGAGCCGAACCTGCGGGACGACGGGGTGCTCTTCGAAGAATTCGCCGAATGGCACTACGAGAAATCGCAGAACCCGGAGTACCAGAACCTCTTGAAGACCTGCAAGCGCCTGGAGGAGCAACTCTTCCATGGCACGCGGATGGAGCGCATGTCTCGCAATGCCGTCGCCGACGAATGCTATCTGGCAGTCCCCGAAGGAATGTTGCTACGGGACGAAATGCTCTCCGGCTGGGGACTGCTGGTGATCCCGCCCTCCGGCGAGCATGGCTTCGGCAATGCCATCCTCGAATGTCCCGCGACGCCCCAGCCGTGTTCGCCCGCCACGCGGTTGCATCTGGTGCAGAACATCGCCCTCACCGCCGCCGATTGCGTAAAGGCCGTACTGAAACTGCGGAAATAAACGTGGTCAAAAACAAACGGTCGCCAGGGGGAACCTGACGACCGTAGTCATAACACATTGATTACCAAATACTTCAGCGAAGTTTCTTGTTGACCGTGTCCGCCTCGCCAGTGGCCTGCAGATAGAACGGGCACTTCTTCGGATTGCCGCAGCAGCAACGGAAAGCCATGTTGACATCCACATACTTGTAGGGCATCGTCCGTCCGTCCCGCTGGGCGACCTTCATTCCGAAGCTCTTGACCGCTCCGCAGTCGCCGGCGATGCCATCGTACTCCGGCAGGAGGTTGCCATCCGGTCCGACGACCGTGGTCATGATGCGTTTCCAGCCGAAATTCGGCGCATACTGGCACACCGAGTGGCTTCGCAGTTGCTGAGCCAAATCCGTGTTGTTGAGGCCCTGGGCCCAATCCGGAATCGGCACTTTCCGCGCCTCGTCATAGACATTCTTGTTCGGACGCGTGGTAGGCGCGCCCGTGTCATTTTGCATATAGTCCGTCCCCATCGGCTTGTTAGCCGTTGCGGTGCGGTGGAATTTCGCCAGTAGATCAGAAATGAATGACATTTTACGAACCCTCACAATTCTCCTCTGACGGAAATCAGAGTGAATTTCTTTAATATAACTTTCATTGATGATTTTGCCGGGCAATCTATCAAGTCAAGTTTGTCCACAATTTCTTTGAAAGCGCTGGAAAGGAAATGTTCCCATGTGACGCCAAATTTCTAAAGGTCGCCCTTTGGTGCGCCTTTTTAACGGTCGTGGCATTCGCCCAAGAACTGCGGGTGGCACAGCTCATCGCGCCTGACACCTCGGCCCTCAGACGAAACTATCCGACTGCGTTGTCCTCGCTGCTGGCGACGGCTCGCCAAACCACCGGGCTGCCCTTTGTCGAGGAACCCGTGTTGCTGACCTCTTTCACCGACCCGCGATTGCGCGAATGCCCCTTTCTATATATTAATTGGGATGACCGCACCGATTGGGACAGCCTGTCAGAAGACGAGCTGGATGCTCTGCGGAAATACCTGACTGGCGGGGGGATGACAATGATTGACGCCGGCATTGCCGCTTCGTTCCTGCGCACCGTCCCTGGCCAGTCTCAGCATCATAGTTTTGCCGAATGGGATCCCCACCCCGGCGTGCGGGATTTCTTCGCCAAAGTGTTTCCCGACGAGCCATTTGTCCCGCTACGACGGGATGACCCGCTGTTCCGCAACTGCTTCGAGGGACTCCCCGACGCGTCATTGCTCCCCGAAGTGGTTCGAACCTATGCGCAGGACGAGAAGTGGCCCAGCGGGACCTACGCGGCCGTCGCCCTGCGCCTGAATGGGCGACTCGCCGTCCTCTGCACTCCAGTCATCGCCATGGGCTGGGGGCGGGACATCCGCGGCTGGAACACCACCATTCGCTTCCGCGCTCTGGAGGGCACCGCCGGACTTGGCGAGGTATTGGAGACCGCGCCCTACTCCGGACCACGCTTCGAGGTCACGCGCGAGGACGGCGGTCACGACGCCATCTACTGCCAAGGCAACGCCCTGCCCGCCTGGTCTCAAGATCCCGCTGGCATTTGGCGTGTCTTCCGTTACTATGACTCTCGCCAAATCAGTGATTTCACCCATGTCTTTTACACTCGACTGGGCATCAATGTGCTGGTTACCGCACTGTTGGGCGACTAAGGTCACAAAGGCATAATTGGGGATTTCTGACCGAACAGCGGGAATAAATCGCTCGGTCGGTTTGATATTTTCATTTGGAGTATTACATTACAAGATGTTTTCTGTATCACATTCGCCTTACGGCATCTTTTTTTGTTCTGAAAAGCACACTAATTCACAAGGAGATTAAGTAGATGACCATTTACACAATCATCCCGATGGCCATTGGTATCGTGGTTGCCCTGTTCGGCATGAGCAAGCAAAAGCAAGGCGCGACCTGGGGTCAGCCCCTCGCAATTCTGGGCGCGTTGATCGCCATTGGCAGCGCTCTGGCTAACGTGGTCGGAACGGCCACCGGCAGCAGCACCAACGCCATCGCCGACCGCGAACAGCGCTACACCTTCCTCCAGGGGAAATTCCTGGGCCAGGAAGTCAAAAAGGCAGTCCCCGCCGCCAAGAAAGTGGTGGTTCTCGTGGATGCGATGACCAAATACGATGTTTACGGCGAACTGCTGGCTGAGCCGCGTGAAGACTACGCCCTGAAGGGTCTCAAGGACGGTCTGGGTGCCGGCGTGGATGTCGTCACCGTCTGCCAGACGATTCCGAAGCGCAAGCCCCAGATGCAGAAGATGCCTGATGGCTCTGAGATGGAAATGCCGATGACTCCGATGGACATGATGCAGTTCAAAGACCTCAAGGGACTTGAGAAGGAAATCAAGAGCGCGGATGTCTTCGTGGCTCTGTCCATGCTCCCGATGGATGCCTCCCTGGCGCAGTGCCTCGGATTCCTCAAGAACACCAAAGTCGCCCTGCTCAACCCCGGTGCTGACATCGATACCCTCAAAAAGATCTTTGCCGATGGCGGCAAGAACATCGCCGACGTCGTCGCAGTGGTCGTCACCAAGGAAAAAGCCATCTACGATGACAAGATTCCGAGCAACGATCAGGCTGCTTTCGACCGCCGCTATGTGCTGGTCGGCAAGAATGGCTATGAGGCCGCACTTGACGCCTCGAGAAAATAGTCGTCGCGACAAGCTTTCCTGACCACTGACCACCATGGACCGACGGATTCCTCCGGAAAACCGTCGGCCGTTTTTTTCATCACCTATGATTCACGACACCCTCGCCCAGTTCTCCCATTACCAGGTCCTCCACCCGCGCTTCGAGAAAATTGCCAAGTGGCTTGAAAATAAAGATCTTGCCGCTCTTCCCCTGGGACGGCACGAAATCCTCCCGGATGGCGAGGCCTTTGTGAATGTCCAGGAAATCGCCGTGCGGCCCCAGGCGGAGATTCCCGCTGAATGCCACCGCAAATACATCGACATCCAAATCCCTCTCAGCGGAGTCGAACGAATGGGCTGGCAACCATTGGCCGATTTCCCGAAAGAAGTGCCATTTTCGGAGGAAAAGGATGTAGCCCTCGCACAACTCCCTGCTGCCGACTGGATTACTGTCAGCCCCGGGGAGTTTGTAGTCTTCTTCCCCACCGATGTCCATACGCCTGGACTCATTCAGGAGCCAATTAAGAAAATTATAATTAAAGTTCTAAAATAAAGCATTTTGATTCATTACTTAATCAATCTTGGCAACACCCATTCCTCGGTCGTGGACGCAGTGCGGTTGGCGGACAATCCCCCGCCGGTCGCCTCCTTTGCGACATCCTCTTTCGTGGACTGCTGGCAACCATCGGGCAAGTGGACCGCCACGGCAGCCTGCGTGGTACCCGCCGTGCGCGCCGCGCTGGAACAGCGCTGGCCACGGCGGATTTCGTACATCGATGCCTGCCATTACCCGGATGTGGACTTCTCTGCCTATGGCGTTGGTTTAGGTGCCGACCGCATGGCAAACATCGCCGCCGCTCATGCGCTCAATCCCGACGCCGCAGTGCTGGTTATCGATTGCGGAACCGCCTTGAACACCATCGCGGTGGATGCCAAGGGAAGATTTCGCGGCGGTGTCATTCTTCCCGGTCGCCAGACTGCACTGGCCGCCCTGGGCCGTCAGACCGCACAATTGCCGGAATTTACCGCCAAGCCTTTGGAAAATTCCTCCAACCCACTGGGATTGAGCACAGAAGAGGGCATTCGCAGTGGCGTAAACCTGACTCTCCTCGCCGCCGTCGAACGCATCATCCGGGACACCCGTCGGCAAAGGGGTTTCGCGGCATGTCGGGTATGGCTGACTGGCGGAGATGCCCCATTCTATGCGGCCAACCTCCCGCGCGACCTCGCCGTCACCGAGGCTCCGCTACCTCTTACTCTCTACGGCATCTCTTTGGCAATCATTTCCAAAGAATCTTGAAAAGGAACCGTTTTGTCGCACCAGCGGATTTGTCAAGGCATCGTCCCCCTTGTCTTCCTCATCCATGAAAAAGATCCACTACAATTGTGTTGGCACCTGCTCGGATTGCGTTGATATCGTTCTGGACGATGACGACCGCGTGGTTTCAGCTGTCTTCACGGGCGGCTGCAACGGCAATCTCCAAGGCATTGGACGGCTGGTTCAGGGGATGAAACGCGAAGAAGTCATCGCCAGGCTACGGGGCATAAGCTGCAATGGCGGCCCCACCTCCTGTCCCGATCAGCTCGCAAAGGCATTGGAGCAGAAATCGTTGGAATTTGAACCGGTCTGATGATTTCCTTTATATACTAATATATAGAAATTTTGTTCTTAAAGGTTATATTATGCGTTGGTTTCAAAAGTACCATTAGATATTTTTGAAATTGCCTTGACTTCCGTCGCCCGATATCCTTGGCACAACAGCTTGGCATTCAACCCTCTCTCGTTCATTCCCTGCCCCCCCATGACTACCACCAACGGCCAGTTTTCTCCTGTTCGAGTCTTTTTTCTGGGCTCTGGCCGGATTGGCATGCCCATCCTGGAGGCTCTCCGCAACGACCCGCGTATCGCCGTGGTAGGCGTCGGCTCCCAGCCGCCAAGACCAGGCAAGCGCGGCCGGATGACTCCCACCAACCTCGGGGCAAAGGCGAAGGAATTGGGCTTCGAGGTCTGGGAATGCAAGAATGTCAATGAACCGGAGTTCCTTCAAAGGCTCCAGGGATTGCACATTGACCTGCTGGTGGTAGTCGCCTTCGGCCAGATTCTCAGGAAAGACCTGCTGGAGCTGCCGCCTTTCGGATGCCTGAATGTCCACGCCTCGCTGTTGCCAAAGTACCGCGGCGCCAGCCCCGTCGAAGCCGCCATCCTCAATGGCGACCCCACCACCGGAGTGGCCTTCATGCGCATGGAGGCCGGACTCGACACTGGACCAGTTTATCGGACCTTCGTCACCGAAATCACCTTGACGGACACCACCGACTGCCTCAAGGACCGCCTCGGGCAAGTGGCATCCCAACACGCCGCCGAAGTCATCTGGCAGATTGTTCGCGAAGGCCTCCCCGCCATCCCGCAGGATGACACGCTTGCCACCAAAGTCGGCAAGATCCGCACGGAGGCCGCCGCCTTGAACAACTGGGATCAGGACGCCGCTGTCATCGATCGGATGGTCCGCGCCTACCGCACGCGTCCAAAGGCTTTCCTCTACCTGTATATGTCCAACCGCAAGAAGTTGTTCCGCATGCAGGTATTGAGAACCACGGTCGAGCCTCATCAGTTGCAGCCAGGCGAAATTCCGGGGACCATTCTCCCGGAAGCCGAAGACCCTGCCGAACAAGCCGCCCGCGAAAAGCGCGGCGAACGGCGCTTCTCCGATGAACATCAGGGCATCCGAGTGCTCTGCCGCAATGGCGTTCTCAAGATTCTCTGGCTGTGCCTGGAAGGACAATCCGAGACCTCTGGACTCTCTTTTCTGCGCGGCAATACGCTGGGCGCATCCGACATCTTGGTGGGTTGGCAGAAGCACCTCGAACTCGTGGAAGCCGAGGCAACCAAAACGAATGCGGAGGAGTCGCAGTAGCAACGCCGCGTCTTCCGCGGTGTCGCCATTCGAGACATCCTCCGTGACATCCGTGCGCCGGAAAACCGGCCGCCCCATCATCAATTTCCAAGCGTTTTACCCTAAAAATGAAACAGATCCTCATCAACTCCGAGGAACTCCAGGTGCGCGTTGCCGTCGTCGAAGACGGTCGGCTCCAGGATTTCTTCATGGAGCGAACCAACAAAGACCGCATCGTCGGCTCCATTTACAAAGGCCGTATCAAAAACCTCGAGCCTTCGCTGCAAGCCGCCTTCGTTGATATCGGCATCGGAAAAAATGCTTTTCTGCATTACTGGGACATGCTTCCCGCAACCCAGGAAATGCTTGAAGGCGATGGAGAAGAGGAGGACGACGACCTGATCAAACCCGGCGAAGAACGGGAGGAAGCCAATCGCAACGATGACGGTGACTCCTCTTTCAATCCCCCCTCGCCGCCCCAGAACAATATTCTTGAACATGATGAGGAAGAGGAGGAAGCTGAAATAGCCGCAGAAGCGGAGGCGGAAACCGGTGACGAGCCTGCCGTCGAAGCATCTGACGAAGAGGCAAGTGAAGCGGTCCCGGCGGATAACCCAATTGCCATGGACGAGAAGCCGGCAGTTGCAGAGCCAGCCTTGGAAGCACCCCTGACCGAGATGGCGGCTGAAACGGTTGAGTCTTCTGTTCCGCAATTGCCCAAAGAGGATGGCACGCTGGCATCCAGCTTATTGCATTCCAATGCAAATTCTGGATTGCTCTCCCTCTCCAAAAAGGACGAGCCGCCAAAGGCAGAATCGTCTGGGGAGGCATCTGGCGAGGCATTCGAGGCCACCTTGCCGGAGAATCCCCCGCCCCAGCAAGAGCAGGACACCACAGGCAACCAACCCAAAGGCAACCGCAATCAGCCGCAACAAAACCGCCGTCCGCCGCGTCCTGCGAATGGCGGCGAGGCAAGTCCGTCTGGCGGGCGGCAACCGAACGGTGAACCGGGCGGGCACCATCGCCGCCGCCGTGGCGGGCGCAGCCGCAATCGAGGCAACCTGCCCGAAAACAGCGCCTCGCCAGTGGCACTGCCGATGAAGGAACCGAAAAAGCCCGGTTTCCTTTGGCGTGTTTTGAACGTATTGTTTTTCTGGAAGAAGAAGCCCACGGCCAAGCCGGGCTCGCTCAGCCCAGCCGTCCCCCGCGACAATGGCGAGCTTCTTCCGCTGACCTCCTCGCAGGGTTCTGCCAAAGGCAAGCCGGCTCTGCCGACGCCACAGCCACAGCAGAACCGCAATGGGCAGCAGCCAAGCAATGGCTTGGTCCCCATTACGCCCAATGGACAGAAACCCGTCAAAGCTCCGACACCCAAACCGCCCAAGAAACCCGAAAAGAAGAAAGGCCCCACCGTCGAGGACATCCCGAATCTCTGGCATGTCGATGACGAAATCCTCGTGCAGGTCACCAAGGGTCCCATTGGGACAAAGGGCGCACGTGTTACTGCAAATCTTTCCATACCAGGACGTTACTTGGTTTTACTCCCCAACTGTCCCCATGTCGGCGTCTCGCGACGTGTAGAAGACCATGAAGAACGTTCGCGTCTCAAGCAGATGGTCAAGACACTCGACAAGCCAGACAACATGGGGCTGATTTGCCGAACCGTCGGCGCGGGTCTCAAGAAAGAGCATTTCCAACGCGACCTGGACATCCTGTTGGACGCCTGGAAGAAAGGCGAAGAGATCGCCGCCAAGCGCCGCGCACCGGTCTGCGTATATCAGGAGCCAGCCCTTGAGGAACGTACTCTGCGAGACTGCCTTACGCAGGATATCGACGAGATTGTGGTGGACTCTCAGGAGGCCTACAACCGCGCCAAAGAGATGCTGGAGCGCTTTGACCGTCTTAACGACGTCAAGCTCAAGCTATACTCCAACCCCACGCCAATCTTCATCAAATACGGCGTCAGCCAGCAGATCGAGAACATCTCAAACCGCAAGGTGATGCTTCCTTCTGGCGGCTATCTTTGCATCGACGAAACCGAGGCGCTGATCGCCATTGACGTGAATACCGGCAAGAACCGCAATGGCAAGACGCAGCCCGAAACCATTCTGGAGACCAATATGGAGGCCGTCAAGGAAATCGCACGCCAGCTGCGGTTGCGCAATATCGGCGGGCTGGTGGTGCTCGACCTCATCGACATGCGCTCGCGCAAAGACCAGATGGCGGTGTACCGCGCCTTCAAGCAATACACCTCCGAAGACCATGCACGCATCAAAATCTACCCCATCTCCGGACTCGGACTCCTGGAAATGAGTCGTCAGCGCGAAAGCGAATCCCTCGAAAGCACCATCTATGAGGATTGCCCCTACTGCAAAGGCCGCGGACTTATCAAGACAGCGACCTCCGTCTCCGTGGAAATCCAGCGACGCCTCAATGAGCTGCTCGCCCGCAAGAAAGATGTCAAGTGCTTTGTCATCACTGTCCATCCGAAGATTCTCGCGCGCTTGCGCACAGCCGATCACAAGGTGATGACTGCCATGGCGGCCGAGTACAGCCGCAATCTGAAAATCTCCGCCAATCCCGAACTCCACATCGAGGAATACCACATCGCCGACGAGGAAACTGGGAAAGAGTTCTAAGAGGTTAGAGGTTAGAGGTTAGGGGTTAGAGGTTTTAGCCGTCGAGTAGATTCCATGGAAGTTCGCATTGAACATCTCACCAAGGATTACGGAAAGACCCGGGCACTCTCGGATGTCAGCTTGATCATCCAGGATGGCGAGTTGTTCTTCCTTCTGGGACCTTCCGGCTGCGGCAAGACGACCCTTCTGCGCTCCATTGGCGGCTTCGAGCAGCCGACCTCAGGGCGTATCTTCCTTGACGGCAAAGATGTGGCCGGCGAGCCGGTTCATCAGCGCAACACTGCGATGGTCTTTCAAGGCTATGCCTTGTGGCCACACCTCACCGTCCGCGAAAATATCGCCTTTGGCTTGGAAATGCAGAAACTGTCGAAGCCTGAAATCGCCCGTCGCGTGGACCAGGCCCTACGGGATATCCAGATTTCGGAACTGGCAGACCGCAAGCCCGGACAGCTCTCCGGCGGACAGCAGCAGCGCGTCGCTCTGGCGCGAACCCTCGTGGTTCATCCTGGATGCCTCCTGCTGGACGAGCCGCTGGCCAACCTGGACGCCAAACTCCGACGCGACATGCGTTTGGAAATCCGGCGCATCTGCAAGGAAAACCACCTCACTGCAATCTATGTCACCCACGACCGCGCTGAGGCGCTCTCCATGGCGGATCGACTGGCAATTTTCCGCAACGGCCGCATCGAGCAGATTGGCACGCCGGAGGATGTCTATCGCCACCCTGTCAATGCATTTGTTGCCAATTTTATAGGCGAGACCAATTTACGCGAAGGAACCATCGCCCATTTTCGGGCAGATGGTTCAGCCGTCGTGGAGACCGCGATAGGCAATTTGGTCTGCTCGACCGTCCCCGCCACCCGAAAGCCCGGCGAAAAGGTGTTGCTCTCCATGCGCCCAGAGGCTTTCCAAAAATGCGATGCCAGGGAAGAAAATTCCTTCACCATGACTTTGAGGCATATTGATTATCTTGGCGAATTGGCAGACCAAATTGGCGAAACCGCCGACGGGAAACTCCATAAATTCTTTGAAATCAACCCACGCGGTCGTGCCGTTCCAGGCACGGTCATTCGTCTGTCCATCGCCCCGGAAGATATTATCTGCCTCAACGACAATGGCTGAGGAACCCAAAGTATTCCGTTCCCAAGATGTCTCCACCAAGCCCGGGGTTTATGTCTTTCGGAATGCAGCAGGCGAAGTGATTTATGTCGGCAAGGCGCGCAACCTGCGCAACCGCATGAAGTCCTACTTCATGCCGTCCACCGCCATGAAGTCCGACCCCCGACGGCGAGCGCTCATCCACTCCATCGCCTCATACGAGACCTTCGAGGTCGCCACCGAGTCAGAGGCATTACTTCTTGAAGCGCAATTTATTAAGCAATATACCCCAAGGTATAACGTCGCCTTGCGGGACGACAAGCGATACCTGCTTGTCTGCGCCGATCTCCGCGAGGACTACCCGCGATTCACTTTCGAACGCCTGCGCAAGGACGACACGTGCCTCTACTTCGGACCCTTCCCCCATGCGACATCTCTTCGCGAAACCATTCGATATCTTGAAATTCGCTACGGGCTGCGCAGTTGCGACTGCTCCGAACCCACTGCCGAAATACGCCAGCATTGCCTGGAGGAGGTCATCCGCAATTGCACTGCTCCCTGCCTGGGCAAAATCACCCCAGGGGAATATCGTGAACGCTTCGACCAGGCGCTCGCCGTCCTGAAAGGCGAGGAACCCGCGCACGAACTGCTTAAGGAATTGAACGCCCAGATGACGGAAGCCGCCGCGCGGTTGGACTTCGAGCAGGCCGCCAAGCTCCGCGACATGATGGAGCACATCAAGATTATCCTCGAGCCCACTCGGCGCTTCATCAACCAGACCATCGCCCGGCGTTCCAATCTCGAACGCAACGACGCTGGCATGGATGCCCTCCAGCAGGCATTGGAACTCGCCGAACGCCCCGACTACATGGAGTGCTTCGACATGTCCAACATCTCCGGCACCCTCGCCGTCGGCTCAATGGTGCTCTTCCGGGACGGTCATCCCTGCACCAGCGAATATCGACGCTACCGCATCCGCAACCCCGAAGCCACCGACGACACCGCATTCATGCGTGAAGTCCTTACCCGACGCTACGGACGGCTCCTGAAGGAGAACCTCCCGCTGCCCAAACTCGTGGTGCTGGACGGCGGTCTGCCGCAAGTCCACGCCGGCCGCGAGGTCTTTGAGCAACTTGGCATCTACGGCCGAATGCCATTCGTGGGATTGGCGAAGCAACACGAGCTGGTCATCTTCCCCGACCGCCCGGAGCCGCTCTATCTGGAACGCGACAATCCAGGACTGCGGTTGCTCCAGGCCATCCGCGACGAGTCGCACCGCTGGGCCAATGGCTATAACCGGAAGCTCCGCATTGAGCGCATCCACGAGTCGGTGTTGGGCGAAATCCCTGGTGTCGGCGAAATCCGTCAGGCAGAAATCCTAAAGCAGTGTGGTTCCATCAAACGTATTATGAAGATGTCCGCCACGCAATTGGCTACCAAGGTTCCGGGTCTGGGGGTCAAGACCGCAAAGCGAATTCTGGAAGAACTCCAGCGGCGCGCCTCGACATCTCTGCCCGGCTCCCCGTTGTGACCCAGGACATTATTCGCCAGTGCCATGATGGGTGCTTTCCCCATCAAGAAGCTTGGTGATGGCCAGGCTTGAGGCGTGATTTAGGCGCTCGACCAGACTGGCACAGACCTCGGGACGACCCTGGCAGAGGTCGTATGTGGAGGCAATGCGCTCCATGCATTGATGCATCAAGGCAGGCATTCGACGCCAGCTGTCCAGCAGATTTTCAATCGGCTCGTGGCTGGCATGAAGCTGCTCATCGAACTCGCCGTTCAGAAGCCCTTTGATTAAATCAATATGACGGGGCTGGCAACTCGGCGTCTCGCCACGTTCCCATTTGCGGAAGGTGGACCAACTTAAATTGAAGAAATTACCCAGCTCCTGATACGAAAGCCCAAGACGCTCGCGGATTTGCTGAAGACGACGACGGTGCTCCGGCGTGAATTTCCCATTAAACGGCAACGGAGGAATGGCAGAATGCTTGGACATGGGTTCTCTCCCAAAGGTTATTGCAGTTGTTTCAAAGGAGTCGCCAAAAAGGTGACTCGGCGGGTATGAATTTCTCCTTCCCGACACTGAATGTAATACCTTTGGAATAACCGTCAAGCCCATGCACAGATAATCATAGCATTCTCGCAAATCTTAGAGAATAAATAAGATAGAATATCTATTACAGGAATCTCAGGATTTTATGACCAGAAGGGGCAAAGAAGCCGAGTCAAAGGACACCCATAATCTATTTGTCATCAGTCAAATAAAGCCATGCGCGAACGCGCTCGGAAACGCCATGGGGAAATCGCTGTGGATAGAATTCATGGGCATGCGCGGTCACAATGGAAGCGCAGACGACATTGATGACCAACGCTGACGGGGCAAGTCCCTGCTCCAAGATGGTTTGAGCCAACTGATTGGCATTTTCTACGGTGCTTTGCTCAAAGCCCGCCAAGGCAAAGACTGGTCCATGGAATCCGAAGGCGACGCCCAAATAGGAACAGGCGGCATTTTCCACAGAGTGGGAGAAGCGCGTAGGCGAGACCTCCTCGGCAGGCACATCAAGAATGTCCTCGATGGTTTGGAAGGCGGTTTCGGAGGGACCGAATGACGAGACCGTGATCAGCGCGGTCGCCGGCAACAATTCGACGCCTTCCAACAACGCGTCGGCGGCCGCGATGCACAGGCTGGTATAGCGGTCAGCCCGCCGCAGTCGATGACGCAGACGCGCCTGCTGCAATGCCTGCGCATCTGGCAACTGCTCCCAGTCCAATGACTTGTGTAAAACTACGCCCACGATGTGAAAAATGTTTGTCGGTCGCGCCGCCGGCCGTGTCACGGCAGCAACACGACCCTACAATGCTACGGGGACAGCCGTCCCCGAACCCCTGCAGTCCTCAGTCCTCAGTCCTCATTCCTCAGTCCTCATTCTTTGAAGAGTGCGGGCGAGATGGCGGTTCGATCGTGGAAACTTCCCCGAGTGGGAAAGAGGTTATAATGGATGGACCCGGGGTTGTCGTTGGCACAGATGTTAAGTTCCAACGCGCCCGTGAAATCGAATTGTGCAAGTGGAATGGTGGCCTCGATGATCCAGCCATCGGTGGTCGTCGTGCTCTGGAACTGGCATTCCGCTGTCCAGTTTTCACCATCGTTGTCACCGGAAATGCCATCCCAAATTGCATTCTTCGCGTTCAGAATCAGTTGGTAGGTCTTGGTCTCGCCGTGGCTGGAGAGAAAGACCTCGATGGAGTCTTCATTCCAGAGCGCGGCGTCGCGGTCATCATGCGCTTCGGCGTATGGTGACGAGTCCTGCAGTTTGGCGGCGATGTAGAGCATATCGTGTTCGGCGTTGGTACGCAGCCAGACCAACGGCGCATGGTCCGCGCTGCTTCCGTCGATCTTGGTCAATGCCAACGGAGCCATTCCCTGCCAGGTCGCATCGTCAAGGGCACCATCCACTTCGGGTGCATCAGCAACGGGGATTTCGGCAAAGCTGGGCTTGAACTTCGGTTCTTCCCAGCGGACAATCTGGTAGTTCTCCGCGTCCAGCATCGCTGATGGCTGCACCACCAAGAGCAATTCCTCCGAGGGTTCGAGGACGGCATGGAAGTCGTCAAGCTGCTCTGGCGTCCAGGGCAAATTGCCATCCGGCGCACGATAACTCAGGCGTCGCATGGGCGCCACTACAAAATACCCCGGAGCCGTCAGCGCGGCGGGGTCCACCTTCAAGGCGACGGTGGTGGGAAGTGGCGTGGCGTTCCGCAACAGGAGATAGTTGGCGCCCTGGCCATTGGAGCCGCTGGCCTTCAGCGGGTTGTCATGCCAAACGGGCAATTCCCAGGAGACCTCTTTGCCAGCCTGGAGCATCGTCTCCTGCTGAACAATATATGGCTTGACGTCCAGTCCCTGCAGCGGCTTGCTGAAATGGTCGTGGATTTCCTCGGTGATTCGCGCTTCGGCAAGCACCTCGGGCATCGCCAGCCACTCACCCAGCACGATGGTCAGAAAGTCGTAGATTTGGTTGCTTCGCACGCCGCACCGCAGGAGGAAACGCATCGCCTGGTCGGAGAGCGTGTCGCCTGGCTGGCCGCATTGCGCGAGACCGTCGAGGACGGAACGGATATTGCGTGGAGGCCGCAGGAACGGCGTGTAGAGACTGGTGAAGCAGTAGTCGCGAATGATCTCCTCGCGGGCGACGCCCAGCGTGGCCAGGAGCACCACCGCCAGCGACCCCGTGCGGTCGGCGCCGAGGATACAATGGAAGTCAATGGGGTAGTTCTCTGCTTTGGTAAAGATGGGGAAGAGTTTCTGGTAGTTCTCGTAGCCCTGTTGCGTGAAGAGTCCACTGTAGAGCGTCGAGGGGATTCTCTGATAATCCACCGCCTCGCCCAGCGGGGAGGACGCCATGTCGGCCAGTTCGGAATCCCACCGCAAGTCGATTTCGGTTTTCAGTTTCATGACCTCGCGCTCGATGGCGAGATTCTCCTCGTTCATGCGCGTCTTGCCGGGGGTCTTCCCGCCGTCCGACGAGTTGTCATTGAACGCCGCCGAGCGAAAAATCATCCCCTGCGGAATCACGCGGCCTTCGAGGCCAATCCGTCCGCCCAAGTCGCGCACATTGGGCACGCCGGGCACATATAGCACGCGCGGTGCCAGATTCTCCACCGTGAAGGAGCACCCCGAGGTGGTCTCCAAAACTTCGCTGCCGCCTTCCGCATTCGCTTCGCCCAACGCATTCACCTGAAGATAGTAGGTCTTGCCGATCTCCAGATTGTAAAGCGTAATGGTGGTATTTTGGACAATGCGATTCCAAGCACCGATCATTTCTGCATTGTCAGCCACCCAAACCATATAGCCACCAGGCGCACGGTCGGCCGCATTCCATTCTACTTCAATGCCAGCGGGATACGTGGTCACATCCTCCATGCGCTCCACCATCTCCTGATTGAGGAAGGCATCCAACTGCTCTTCGGTCATCATCGCCAAGGCACGCTGCATTGGTTTCAGCGGTGAGACGGTATCCCCCTTGGCTGGACGGATAATCCGAAAGGCAGCCTGAGACGGCAGGGAAACGACTGTGGCAAACACGAAGATCAGCCAGAAAATGCGGTTTGATTTCTTCATTTGAGATAAATGATTTGGCATAGTGGTTTATAAGACAGAAACAGCGATAATTTAACCGCTTTTTCTCAACCGTCCACGCTTTTTACCTTATAGTACAAGAGATTCCCTCTTTTCCCCTTCTACCCGTCCTGCCTTGGGGCGGATGGGCAAAGCCCCCATTCATTATGAAAATCCTCTATCGTTCCGAACCGGATTTCGACCAGCGCCTGGCAGAAATGCTTCGCCGCGAGGCCTTCAACAAGGAAATTGACGCCTCCGCCCAGGCCATCATCGACGATGTCAAGGCGCGTGGCGACGACGCGCTGGTGGACTACGCCCGCAAATTCGACCATGTCGAGCTCACACCCGCGACCTTCCGTGTCACCGATGCCGAAATCGATGCGGCCATCGCCACCTTGCCCCCCGAAACTACCGCCGCCGTGGACTTGGCGGTCGAGCACATCCAGGACTTTTATTCCCAACGCCTTCCGCAGGACTGGAGCTACTCGCCGCGTCCGGGCGTGACTCTCGGTGAGCAGTTCCACCCGCTGGACATCGTGGGATGCTATGTGCCGGGCGGCACTGCGCCGCTGGTCTCCACCGTCTGCCATACTGTCGCCATCGCCAAGACCGTCGGCGTCAAGGAAATCGTCGTCTGCACCCCGCCCCATGCGGACGGCTCGGTGCACCCCGCACTGCTCTACGCCTGCCGGAAGGCCGGCGCGACAGCGGTCTATCGCCTGGGTGGCGTCTATGCGATTGCGGCGATGGCCTACGGTACCGCTACCATCCCACGCGTGGAGAAAATCTGCGGTCCAGGCAACGCCTACGTCGCCGCCGCCAAACGTGCCATCTACGGCTCCGCCGCGCTCGACCTTGTCGCCGGACCCTCCGAAATTCTGATTCTCGCCGACGACACGGCAAATCCCGAATACGTGGCGGCGGACATCCTCTCGCAGGCCGAACACGGCTCTGGACGCGAACAGGCCGTCCTCGTCTCGCCTTCCCGAAAACTCTTGGAGACCGTGGCGGAGGAAATTTCGCGTCAGGCCGCGCGCCTCACCCGACAGGCCTGCGTGACGAAAGTTTTGGAGCAAGGCGTCTTTTTGGTCGAAGCCAGCGACTTGGACGACGCGGCACGCATCGCCTCCGACTATGCGCCCGAGCACCTGGAGCTCCAAGTCGCCAACCCGCAGGCGCTCGCGCCGAAAATCACCGCCGCCGGGGCCATCTTCCTGGGACCATACACGCCAGAGCCCGTGGGTGACTACGTCGCTGGCCCCAGCCATGTCCTCCCCACCGGCGGAACCGCCAAGTTCTTCAACGGCCTGACCGCCGATGCCTTCATCCGCCGCACCAGCCTCATCCACTACGAACGCGAGGCGTTGTTGAAGGAGCAACCCGCTTTGGCGATTCTCACCGCCTGCGAAGGGCTCGATGCGCACGGGAAATCGGCTTCAATTCGTAACTAACTGAAAATAAATAACTTATATATAAAAATGAATTTTGCATTCCAGAAAGACCTGCAGAACTACCTCGCACAGCAGTTGGGCACCGAGGTACCCGAAATCACCGCCGAATTGTGCCCGGAGGGCTTTGACGGCGACGTGACGGTCTCCTGCTTCCCGCTTGCCAAGGCATTGCGCAAGAATCCGATGCAGATTGCCCAGCAGGTCGGGGAGTTCCTCTCCAGCCATGCCGATATCGAGAAGGTCGAGGTCGCCAAGGCCTTCGTGAACATCACCCTCAAGACCGCCGCGCTGATGCGGGACACCGTCGCCGACGAGTCCGCGCTGATGGATGACGCACTGCTGCCCGCCGCCGAGCGCCGTAAAATCCTGATTGAGTTCTCCGCGCCGAACACCAACAAGCCGCAGCACCTCGGCCACGTGCGCAACAACACCATCGGCATGAGCACCGCCGCCATCCTCAAACGCGCGGGGCACACCGTCACGCAGGTGAATTTGGTCAACGACCGCGGCATCCACATCTGCAAGTCGATGATTGCCTACCAGCGCTTCGGCGAGGGCTGCACGCCGGAGTCCACTGGCAAGAAGGGCGACCATCTTGTCGGTGACTTCTATGTGCGCTACAACCAGGAACTGGAAAAGCAAATCGCCGAACTGCGCGAAGCCCATCCCGAATACGCTGAAGAGGACAAGGAGGCGCTCTTCCTCAAGACCGAGATTGGCCAGGCCACCGCGAAGATGCTGCAGGACTGGGAGGCCGAGGACCCCGCCGTCCGCGAACTTTGGCAGTTGATGAACTCATGGGTCTTTGACGGCTTCGCCAAGACCTATGAGCGCATGGGCATCCACTTCGACCACCTCTATCTTGAAAGCCAGACCTACAAACTCGGCAAGGACATCATCCAGCAAGGGCTTGAAAAGGGCGTCTTCCATAAGCGCGAAGACGGCGCGGTGGTCATCGA
>JAFZWH010000036.1 GCA_017617415.1 Victivallales bacterium
AGGCGTCAAGGTTCCGGAAGAGGTCGCCGTGGTTGGTGGGGACGACATCGAACTATGCCGCTATGTCCAGCCTGGGCTGACCACCTTCGACAACCGGCCCTTCGACCTCGGCAAGACCGCATGCCAGACCCTGCTGAAGTTAATTGACAATAAACCAATGAAAAATAAAAATCTAGTTCTCAAGTCAAAAATACTCTCACGAAAATCCCTCTGAATTTAGTTTTCCGTTGTCCTTCGGGACAATCTTCCCCCAACAAACTCAAACAACCAACAAACTCAAACAAAAGGAAATCAACCATGCATAAATCGTTTACCCTGATTGAACTGCTTGTCGTGATCGCGATCATCGCCATCCTGGCCGGTATGCTGCTGCCCGCGCTCTCCAAGGCTCGCGCTGCTGCCCAAAACTCAGCCTGCATCAACCACCTCAAGCAACTGGGACTCTTCGCCAGCATGTTCGCCAACGATAACCATGACACCACCCCTGGTAGTTGGAAAGGATGTAATGCCTTGAGTACTGGTGGTGCTTGGGATAATAGTACCGACTGCCAGGTCTGGTGGGTGGACAGCGCTAAGCAGAACTGGATGGGACAGGTTTATGACCTGGGCTGCGAACCCAAGGTTATGCGCTGCCCTTCCAAGGACAATGGAACGGCTACCGATGCCAACTGGAGCAACCCGGACTACATGGTCGGCTACATGTGCCCGCTGACCTTGCTCTGCAAGAAGCTCTCCCGGTTCCAGTTCCCCGGCCGCAAGGCGTGGGTTCTGGACAAGAATGGCGACATGCTAGCCTATTATCAATATCTGCCAGCCCCGGGTATCCACAATGTAACCCCGCTTGCCTCGGCGGCTGATGCTCCGCACAACAAGAAATGGAACATGAGCTTCATGGACGGCCATGTCGAGAGCGTGGATGGCAAGAAGTTCGAGGGAGAGGCTCACAACGGCACCAACATGATGGAGTTCTTCGCCCAGTAATTCCGGCGAAGTGCCTGGTTTCGACTCCGGCCGCCGGCGTTTTCACAAATGCCTGGCGACCGGATAGTTTTTTTGGAATGAGTCCCACGCTGGTATTCTCCGAATGAAAACCCTGTATTTCTCCACGATTTTCTTTGTTATAATACAACTTATTTGTATTAAAAATGTTATGCTGATTTTTGGCGCATCGTGTCCGGCACTGACGGAACCCGTTGCCATTGTGAACGGCGATTTCGAGGGGATGGGCGGCTGGCAGAATGCCAACGGCAATGCTCCTGAATATATTGACGACGCGCATGGTGGTGCGCACGCGTTGCGTCTGGAGAACACGCTTGTCAAGTCGCAGTTTATCAGCTTGGCACCTGGGGAGAGCCTGTTCTTCGAGGCCTACGTAAAGGCCGACATGGACAAGCGCATTGTGACCGAGTTGGCCTTCTTCGACGCGAACCACAACTGGCTGAAGCGCGGCTCTGGTCCACTGGCCTATGGCACCGCAGTCGCCTGGCAAAAGATTTCCGGACAGTTTGAGAATGGCGACTCCGAAGTCCGCTATGTCACTCTCGAATTTTATGGCTCAGGAGCAGTGGATGACGTGAGCGCGCTGAAGCGTACGCCCCTGGTCGCATCGGTTCCGGATGAAGCACCGGAGCCGGAATACCTCAACGGCCTGCCGGTATTCACCCGCCGCGAACCGCCGCGCCCCCTGGTGGAGATACCCCTTCAGAACGGCGACCTCGAGGGGCAGGGCGGCTGGGTGGACGCACCCGGCAATCCGCCAGAACTCACGGAGGACGCGCATTCGGGCGCGAGGGCCTGCCGTCTGAACGGTGGGATGGTCAAGACAAACCTCATCACGCTGGCCCCCGGCGAGGAGTTCCACTTCGAGGCCTACACAAAGGTGGACAACATCAATACCATCCTCGCCGAGCTGGCATTCTTCGACGCGCAGCGCAACTGGCTGCGCCGCGGCACCGGCCAGCTGGCGCGCGGCGACCAGTACTCCTGGCAGAAGATCTCCGGGCGCTACGAGAACACGGACCCGGCGGTCCGCTATGTCACCCTGCAGTTCTACGGCGCCGGAGAGCTGGACGACGTGACCGCGCACCGCCTCGCCGCCCCCCCGCCTACCAACGACCGCACTTTCGCCAAGCAGGAGTTCCTGTTGCCGGAGGAGACCACCGACGACTTCCTCTATTTGGTCAATGACGATTTCAAACTCTGGATTAGCCGCTCGACTGGCCTGATGGTGCGGCTGGTCAGCCGCCGTCCCACGGAGAAGGTCATCCAGCCCACCGGCGCCAATTCCATGCAGCTCTACATGAAATCACTGGACGGGAAGTATTTCGGGGACTTCAACCAGGTCGTCGGCTGGAAACAGCCCGAATCGGACGAGGTGCGCGTGCGGCTGGCCTGTGACAATCCCCAGGTTGCCGCGCTCGCCGAGGCGGAGATTTGCTATTCGTTGAAAATCAACGATTTGCAAGTAAAAACCAAAATCCTCTACAAGACCGACAGCTTCCAGGCCTGGCAGCTCGGACTCCGCAGCGTCTTCCGCGCGGACGAGTGGCGCGACTCCATCTTCTTCTCCTTCCCCGCCTCCGTGCGTCCGCCGGACGCGACGGTGCGCGCCCAGTTCTTCTACGCGCCGGACGACCTCGGCGTGAAGAACATGAACACGTTTTATCCCTGCGCCGTGACCGAGGACGACGAGCGCTATCTGCTCTGGGGCAGTTATGACTTGGGGGCACTCTCGCTGCTTACCCCGAATGACATCGCGTGGCGGCTGCCCGCCATGCAGCGCACTCCCGCGATGCTCAAGGCGGGCGAGTCGGCGGTCTTTGAGTGCAACTACGCGGTCTTCCCGAAGGCGGACCACGAGCTCACGCAGGTCATGCGCCACTACATCGACCATGTTTACAGCTCCAATCCGCTGATGGCGTCACATCTGAAGCGCCCCGACCAGTCGGGTCGCCATTTCACCGAGGGCGCGTTCGCCTGGTACCATCCGCAGGGCGTGCCCGTGGGCTATGACGGCTGGCGCGAGGCGATGCTGGAGCGCAACGCCAACAACGTGTGGTACTCCTGGTGGGCGAACTGGAACGAGGAGGCCCTCACGGAGGGCGACTGGTACACCTACGACACGCGGCATCTCTCCGCCGATGGCCTGAAGGAGGAAATCGCCTACATGAAGTCCAAGGGCCTCAACGTCTATCTCTACTTCCGACAGTTCCTTGCCGAGAACGGCACCTACGAAGATCATGCGCCATACAAGATCTGGCTGGGACGGGACGCCGAGGGGCGGCGCCAGCCCTTCATCGACTTTCCCGTGCCCCATCCAGAACTGCTAGGCGGGCAGGAGAAAGTCCTCTGGACATGCGCCGACTTCGGCAATCCTCAGTATCGCAAATGGTACATCGAGATGGTCAAACGCGCCGTGGACTTCTACCAGCCCTCCGGCATCGCGTGGGACATGGGCTTCGGCTCCGCCTACAGCCGCGCCGATCCCTGGGGCGGGCTCGGCAACGGCACCCTCCTCGTGCAGGCGGAAATCTGGAAGTGGCTCAAGACCTCGCACCCCGAAATGCGCGTGGTCTCCAACGAGTGCTTCTTCAGCCCTACCGCGCTCTTCGCGGACGCCCTTCTCATCGAGGGCGCCTGGGACGTGGCGCACAAAGGGCCGATCGACTACCAGGCCGCCAAGGCCTTTGATGCCACTATCTTCAGCCTTCAACTGGTGGACGACTATGTGATCCAGGGTGCGCCGGAGACCGACCTCAGGCCCTACACCCACTTCGAGCTCCGCGTGCGCGGCGAGCATCTGAGGCAGCTGTACCTGGGCAGCGAGGCGGTCGCCGCCGGCTTCGTTCCGGACGGCACGTGGCAGACCGTCCGTGTGCCTGTGAAGAACGACGGCTTCCGCGTCTTTGGCGTGGGCATGCGGACGGACGAGGCGGGTGACGCGTGGGTGGAGGTCGAAAGCGTGAAGCTGGTCAATGCGCAGGACTCTTCGAAGAGCAAGATGGTTCTGGACGCGACGGCGTTGAGTCCGCTGGACTTCATAATCTACGAAAAATGGTCGAGCTATCCGACCGAGGGGCATTGCACCAAGAACGGGAAGGTGCTGCGTTTCACCGCGCGCCAGCCCAACGGCAACGCCTCCTGGCATTGCATCGCGCCCATCCGCGACAAGCTGCTGGCCATCAACCTGCGCGTGACCGCCCTTGGAGCCATCTGCTCGGATATGCAACTGCCAGAATTGCATGAACTTAATGAGTTCGCCGCGAAACTGGCCGCGATGCGTCATCTCTCCGAGAAAAAGCTCATCTACGATGCGCCGCAGGGCGTCTTCGGGACCTTCTGGCAACGCGACGACGCGGTGTCCGGAGCGATTTACAATGAATCTGGCGCATCCTGTGAGATGCCGCTGCGCCTGAAGCGCACGGCCTTCCCTGACGGCGGCGCTGCCTTGGAGCAGGCGTTGGCGGCAGCCAAGGTCCGCCTCCGTCTCGCCTCCAACGACGGAAGCGTGACGGATGCCGCAGTCACCCTCACGCCCCGCGCAGAGGACTTCCTCCTTGAAGGTGAACTTCCGACTGGTCAGCTGTTGCTGCTGGAAACACAATGTCCATAGGGGCAAACATGTTACGCATTTCGGTCAAAGACTTCGGCGCCATTGGCGATGGGCAAGTTCTGGAAACGGCGATGCTCCAACGGGCTATCAACGCGCTGGCGGCCGACGGCGGCGAGCTGGTCTTTCCGGCGGGCACCTACCTCTCCGGGGCTTTACGACTCATCGACAATCTGACCATCCGGCTGGAGAAGGGCGCGGTGCTCCAGGCCTCACCCGACATCGCCGAACATTTTCACGACGCGAGGTGTCAGACCGATTGGCTTTGCCATTACTTTTTATATGGAAAAGGAATCAAGAATTTTCGGCTGATGGGTGAGGGCGTGGTGGATGGCAGTGGCGCGGCCTACTGGGAAAAGGAGTATCTGTGCGGTCTGCCGTTGGGCGGACTGCCGTCGGAGCTCCCGATCATTCACTACAATGTCCTCAAGCCCAGGGCGAAACGACCAGTGCTTCTCTATCTGGAGAATTGCTCCAAAATAGTGCTGGAGAATGTCGTCTTGCGCAATGCGGCCTGCTATACGGTCTGGTGCGTCGGCTGCCAGGAGGTCTCCATCAGGGCGGTCACCATCCGCAATCCGCGCCATGGTCCCAACACTGACGCGCTGGACATCGACTGCTGCCAGAAGGTCGAAATCGATGGCTGCGACATCGAATCTGGCGATGACTGCATCGCGCTTAAGAGCGACTATCACCGCTGCGGACGCCTACACCCCTGCGAGAAGATTCACGTGGAGAAGTGTCGGCTCTCCTCGGCCACCTGCGCCATCCGTGTTGGTTACGAGGGGGACGCGCCCATCCGAAACGCGACCTTCGAGCGACTTGAAATGGTGGATTGCCGCCACGGAATCGACATTCTTTCCATCGTACCCGTCTGTCCACTGAAAATCGACCGGGGGACGCCGGTGGACAACCTGAAGTTCTCACGCATCACTATGCGCAATGTTGGCCAGGCCTTCTTCGTCTGGGCCGGCTGCGAGGCACCGCGCACGGGCTACTGCGGGCACATCCGTGAAGTGGAGTTTTCCGACATGACGATTGAAGCGGTAGCTTCGAGTTTTGTCGGAAGCGAAGCACCTGGCGCGATTTCGGGCGTGCGTTTTAAAAATGTGACCATGCATGTCGCTAATCTCCCAGAGATTCCTCCAACCACCGATTTCACCCGGATGCCTAGCCACTGGGGCGACTGGTGGAAAAGCGGAGGTATCCGCTTGTACCAGGTTTGTGGTATAAAGTTGGAGCAATGCGCAATCTCCTGCGACCAATCAGGATTCCATGCTGTAGAATGCTGATGAGCCAACTTTTTTCACCTGTGTAAACTGACTTGTTCTCCCCAAAATGCCTCAACAATTCTACGGGTGGAAGCGGCCTTGTCTCACTTTGCAGACTCGAAAAATCTGCCAGCTAGAGGCATTTACGGAAAACACAGTGATGTAAATGACTTCCAAGTGCTTGGAAGGGAGACATTAATAATTGGCAAGCGAACTTTTCCCATGAGCAAACTACGAATCACCGGCACTTTCTTGGATGAGATTTCCTACGACATCCCGCACCACAACTGGGGACCGGAGGAGTGGGACGCGGACTTCGCGGCGATGAAGGCGATGGGCATCCAGAAGGTCTTCCTCATCCGATGCTGCCTCCGCAAGTTCATGGCCTACCCGTCAAAGGTCATTCCGGCGCATGGCGGCACCTGGCACCAGCCCCCGGTGGACTGGATTGACCTCTTCTTGACCCTAGCCGAGAAGCATGGCTTGGAGTTCTTCGCGGGCACCGGCGTGCGCGACGACCTCTACTACCCAGATTTCACCGAACAGGCGCGGCTGGACGACGCGAAGGTGCAGGTGGAGATCATCGACGAGATCCAGTCGCTCTACGGCCACCGCAAGGCCTTCGCCGGCTGGTATATCACCAACGAAATCTGCCGCGACCTTCCCGGGGCCGCAGAGCAGTTCGTGATCGAGGCAAGCCACGCCAAGAAGGTCACCGGCGGCAAGCCCGTGATGATCTCGCCCTTCTTCGCCGGCTCAAAGGTCCGCGAAATCCTTCAAGATTCAGGACATGAAATCTTTGGCGTGGAAATGCATGTGAAGCACTGGACGCAGATTTTCGAGGCCATCAAGGGCCTGGTGGACATCGTCGCCTTCCAGGACGGCCACGCGGAGCTCGACGAGCTGCCCGGCTTCCTGACAGCCACCGCCGAGCTGGCCAGGAAATACGGTGTGGACTGCTGGACCAACGTCGAATCCTTCGACCGCGACATGCCGTGGCGCTTCCCGCCCATCAAGTGGGAAAAGATGCTCTGGAAGCTCGAACAGGCCGAGGCCGCCGGAATTACCTCCGCGCTCACCTTTGAATTTTCGCATTTCATGAGCCCCCACAGCATGTATCCGTCGGCCGCCGGTCTCTTCGACCGGTATTGCGAATACGCTGGGTTGCCTGCGCGCGCCCGCGATTTCCAGCAGTAAATGCTCCGCCATCGCCCGGCCGAGAAGTTGGCCGTTGTCCGTCGTTTGAACATGCTTTGACTGTCCGGAACCACGCAGAATGCTTGCTGTTCGATGCTGTCAGGCGTTCGCCAATGTTTCCTTTACGGCGGAAAAACATTCAGGTTTTAAAGTCGTAGCCAATACACATTCCATGAAATCCAAAGCCTCTTCTTCGGCATTGCTCCAGCCGGTTTCCGACTTCTACCGCCGCGTCCTCCCGCTTCAGCTGGGCACGGGTGGCTATGTGATGTACAGCCACAGTGAGAGCATGGAGGTCG
>JAFZWH010000004.1 GCA_017617415.1 Victivallales bacterium
TAAGGAGCACAGGGGCATGCAGCAGGCAGGAAATCAACAAAAAGTTCACATTTTATTGGTTAAGTTAGGAGTATTAGCGGGGACGCCGTGGCAACGCGCCCTTTGCGCGGGGTGCTCTGCTCTCCCGGGCGGCCACGGCGGGGACGCTAATACTCCTCATTTTCGTTCCGGTCACTGCTAAGGGGGCCTGCCACCCCCCCGGGGGGCCATCGCTTTTTCGCTCGTCAGGGGGTCCGGGCGCTGGCCGGCCGCTTTTCTTCGTCCAACCGCGCCATCGCCAAGGCCTTATTTTTCCTGGTTTTTCCAGGTGTGGTTCCGTAGTGTTTTTTGAAGGTGCGGATGAAATAGTTCATGTCGGCGAAGCCGCAGCGGTCGGCGATTTCCTTGATGGAGAGGTAGTCGTTCTGGAGCAGTTGGCTGGCGATGCCGAGGCGGAATGAGTATAGATAGGACATCATGCTCTGGTTCAATTGCTTGTGAAAATACCCGTTCAGGGTGTTTACGCTGCATTTGACATGTTGTGCGATGTCCTGCGCGGTAAGGGACTGGCGGAAATTGTTGCTGATGAAGGTCAAGGCGTCATGAAAGCGGATTGATTGTGGTCTGGGCATGGTCTCCTGTTGCTGCTGGCACCTTCGGCAACGCAGGAAGATTGCCTGGGCAAGGGCGTTGGACTCCTGGCGTTCGCCTGTAATCCAGATGGTTAGAAGGTCGTCGAGCCATTTTCTGACGAACGGGTCGTTGCGCAGGTCGATGATGGCGAGATTGCCGACTTGGGCGCCGTCCGGCAAGGCAAATTCCATGAAGATCGTGTGGACATCGCCGCGCTGGTCATGCAGGAGGTGCGGAGGAATCAGAAAGGCCAGACCAGCCGAGCAGTTTCGCGTGTGGATCCCATTGCCGAAGCGCGAGGCGCATTGTCCGTCGGCGACATAGACAAGTTCTGCGTGTGAGTGCGCGTGGGAGGGAATATTCCTGTCACCCTTGAAATACCCTACGGATTCCAGACGGAATGAATCAAGTTCAGTTTGTGGTTTTGTGCTATTTTTCATTGCAATTGTCCTGTTGATTTTGGTTGATTTAGCCAGTTTTTCGGATTAAATTAATATATAGACTTTTTCATCAGCAAAAGGCAACAAGCATGAGAAAAATCAGTTTTTCGCTACTGGCTTTGGTGGGGCTGGCAATGTCCGTTTTGACCGGGGCGGATTTCGACCTGCTCGCGCAACTGTCGTTCGTTGAGCGCACGGATTTGGCGGGAGGCAGTGCGCCGCGCACAATCAAGGAACCGACCACGGGCATCGTCATCGAGTTGGCTCCAGGCACGACAGGAACCGCCTATTCGATGCAGAAACTGGCAGACGGCGGCTACAAATGGCACCTGACAGGGGAAATCGCCAGTGTCCGCCGTATGGTCTATGCGGCCAAATTGCCAGACATTGATTTGGGCGCGTGGCGTTTCTATCGTGTCAAAGTCCGCAGCATGGGATTGCGCCGCTCTTTTATCCCGCAATACAAGGTGCTGACTTGCGGCGACATTCAGTTGCTGGAATCAGGCAATGTCTTCAATGATGGCAATGTCCACACGCTTGGCGGCATTTTCGAGAACACGAAGTTGCCGTCGGGCGGCGAATTGCAGTTGACGCTGGAGACCGACAGTAGCGAACTCGACTTTGAACTCCTGGAATTTACGCTGACCAATGACCTCCCAGGCGACAACAAACTCTTCCAAGTCGCCGAAACGGAGGATTGGCAGGGGTACAAGCCCATTGATTTGCAGACGCTATGCAACGGAGAATCCTCGCGCGTGTTTCTGGACATCATCAAAAAGCACAAGATGATTGTCGACTATCCGCTGTTTCCGTCGCTTGAGGTCAAGCAGCGCGTGCCGTTCCGGTTGTCAGGCGATAAACTGAACTACGTCAAGCCGCCATTCGACCCGAATCGGACGAAGAAGAATTCTGTCGTCATGGGCGGCAATATCGTGAAAAACGAGTTTTTCCCGAGAACGCGCCTCGATGAAATCGTTGTGCCGCTGTCGGGCAAGACGGCGGAACTCTACGCGATACTGGGTTGCGACATGCCGGCAAGAATGACGCGCTACGTCGCGCCGACGATTCCATATCAGTTTGCGGATGTGGATTGCTTCGGCATCCAACTGGACTATGCGGACGGCACGAGAGACGTCTGCGTCCCGCGGCACATCGCCGCTGACGGCTTTGTCATTCAGGGGACCGCCGCAGCCTACGCGATTCCCGCCGACAAGACGAAGGAGTTGAAGGCCATCCGCTTCCAGAACCGCTTCATGCAGCATCAGATTGGGGTGATGGCCCTGACTCTCAACGATGGTGCGCGCCTGCTTATTTCCAACGAGTTGCGCAATCCACCCGTCCGGATGATGAATCCAGGAAAGAGCGTGCAGGAAAAGCCGGTGAAAATCACGCACGACGCGAAGAAGGCTGTCTTTGAAAATGCGCATTATCGCGTTGAATTCGACCTTGACGGAAAGTTCGTGATTTCATCCATCGTCAATTATCACGCGCCGGGAATGAAAGTCAATTTTGCCCCCGGCTGTTTTGAAATTCAGGACGGCGCGAAAATGTACACCGGCGAAAGTTTCATTGTCAAGAAAGTGACGGAAGTCGCTGGCGGCCTGAAGTTCCTGCTGCAGTGCAAGACGACGGACTTTCCGTCAGGCATAGAATTGACTTTTGCAGGCAACGCAAGTGACGAGTTGCGGATTAGCACAACGCTTGTCAACGACAGCGACAGAATCTGCAATGCCGATTTCCGCTTCCCCGCGTTGAACCGCATCGTGTTGGGCAATTTGAACGACACCTACTATTACTTTCCGAAGATGCGCGTCGTCAACAGCAACGTGGTCAGGAGTTTCCACACGCCAGTCAACGAGCGCGCCTATCATGTTCAGTTCATGGACGTATATAATCCTGTGGCGGGCGGCGGAATCGGGCTGCACACGCGCGATTTGACGATGGCGACGTTCGACTACGGCCTGAGCAAGACAGGGCTCGGCGTGCGCTTCTACATCAACAACCTGGCCAACTGGAACAAGGCCATGCCGCATACGAGGGTTTCCTTGGCGGAGACGGCGCTGCAGTTTCACGGCGGCGATTGGCATCAGGCGCTGCATGCCTATCAGAACTGGCTGAAGACATGGTTCAAGGTCTATCCGACGAATCTTTCCGAGCGTTGGAAGAACGCCTATTTCATGCACTGCGAAAGCCCGTTCAAGTCCTTCTACTGGCAATGTCCGTTCTATGACGAAAAGACGAAGACCTTCTTCTGGGAGGAGGCGAAGAAGAACACCTTCGACTATATCGGCCATAAAAATGACATGATGGGCATCTCGTTCTGGAACTATCCAGAGAACGGCAAGGAGCGCACCACGAACAGCGGCAATTTCGACGATGGCGAATATGACCCGGCCAATTATCTCACCGGCAGAGACAATCTGAAGAGGTTCTTCGAACAGGTCCAGAGCGAAGGCACTGCAATTTCGCTCTACACGATTGCGACATATCTTCCGAAATCATCGAAATTGGGGCAGGAGATTGGAACCAAGGTCGGACAAGTCCCTGGCAGCGGCAAAGGGATGGTTCAGAACGCCAAGGTGATCTTCACCTGCCTGCAACAGTTGCAGGACTACTACGCCAAGGCGCTTAGCCGTGTGCAGAAGGAACTGGAGCCGGACGCCATCTACATGGACTGCTTCCCCTTCGGCAAATACAGCAGCGCCTGCTTCAGCAAGGAGCACGGACACGAGATTCCGCAACAGCTCAACCGCACGCAACATAGCATGCTGGTCAAAGTGCGCGAGGCGGTTGCCAACACCACGGCGCTGTATGTCGAAGACCCGCCAATCGACTACGACGCCGGATATCTCAGCGGCAACCTTACCTATTACTGCACAACCATCCACGAGCATCGCGCGAAGAGCTACGACATCAATGACGCCGCGGAACGCGACTTCTATGCGCCGATTCAGAATATTCAGCACTTCACCATGCCGCACCTGAAGCAGTTCTGCTTCCCCTGCGGCTGGGTCCGCTCCGGGCCAGTCTCCAGCGAAGTCAATGCCATCTTCTTCAATGGCGAGGGCGTCGATGACGCGGGATGGGTTCTGTTTGACGAGCACTACCGTCCGCGTCTCCGCCACTGGCTGCAAATCCAATACGCCTTGAACGACTGCTTCTCCAGCATTGGTTCAGAGCCGCAAGTCAAGACTGCCGCCGGCGAAATCTACGCCAACCGATTCCCTGGCGACAACCGTACCCTTTGGACATTGTGGAACGCCCGCTTCGCGACGTATCGCGGCGTCGTCCTAGAAGTGCCGTACCGGAAAGGCGCGAAGTATTTCGATGTCTGGAATGTGCAGGAAATCGTACCTGAACTCGCCAACGGCAAGACACGGCTGAGCATCAGCGACCTCGCGCCACAGGGACTTGGCTGCATCCTGGAGTACTTTGGCGACTTGCCAGAGGGACTTCCGACCACGACTGTCGCCGAAAAGGAGGCCACGCAGGTGGAACCGAAATGATGAAGATACCTGTCATTCTTGATACCGACATCGGGCACGACATCGACGATGCCTGGGCGGTGACCATGCTTTTGCAGCATCCCGAACTCGACCCGCTCCTGATAACCACCGCCACGGGCGAGACCGACAGGCGTTGCGGCATCGTCCACCGCCTGCTTGCCGCCGCAGGGCGGACGGACATTGCCCTGGCCACCGGCAAGCCGGTTGCCTGCAACAATGAAGTGATTCAATACGAACTTGTCTCCCGGGACGATGCACCATCTTCCTATCCGGATGCCGCCGAGGCGATTCGGGACGCCGTGCTGTCGCACGCGCCGCAGCGCGTCACCCTGGTTTGCATTGCCCCGCAGTGCAATGTCGCGGAAGTTGTGGAGCGTTTCCCGGGAATCGTCCCGTCCATTGATTTTGTGGCCATGGAGGGTTCCCTGGAACACGGCCTCGACGGCCGCCAGGGCAAAATCGCGGAATGGAATGTCAAATGCGACATTGCCGCCGCGCAGAAGGTTTTTCGCGCTCCCTGGCATAGCGTGACATTAACGCCGTTGGACACCTGTGGAACTGTCCAGTTGTCAGGGAACTGGCTGGAGATTTTGCGGCGTTCCGGCAGTTTGCAACAGGAACTGGCCGCGCAATACCTAGCCTGGCTTCATCGGTGGGATTCCGATGGCGTGCGCAACATCAGAAACTCCAACATCCCCCAAAGCCGGACCTCCGTGCTTTTCGACACCGTCGCCATTCATCTGGCCTGCTCGCATGACTTTCTGGAAATGCAGGAAATGAAGCTTGTCATCGACGATGACGGCTTCATGCGGGAAGCGCCCGACGGACGCCCGGTCAATGTCGCCCGGAGTTGGCGCGATTTGCCTGGCTATCGTCAAATGCTGGAACAAATCATTTTGAAACGGTAAAATTTGATTTTACTTTTTTCACCCAAAAACAGGAGAACAAATCATGAAAACCACAATCATCCCCACACCGACAAAGCACTTCACCCTGATTGAACTATTGGTCGTCATCGCGATCATCGCCATTCTGGCCAGCATGTTGCTGCCAGCCTTGAGCAAGGCCAGAGACAAGGCCAAGACCATCAGCTGCGTCAACAAGTTCAAACAGATTGGCTTGGCCGAAATGATGTATGCGCAGGACAACAATGACTTCATCGCCATTCCAGTGTACCATTTTATGCCCAGCCTCGTCATCTGGAGAAGTTATACTTTCGATACTACTTCCGGCTGCACAAATCCGCAGCACAGCAAGGCTTCCGCACTGATGTTCGGCGGCTATCTCGGCGGTGCGCCAATAAAGACGCTGACCAAGGAATTGACCAGGCCGTATTTCCAGTGTCCCAGCGACAATGTCATATTCGGCGGGGATGCCGGCAATGGCTATTCCGCGATGAGCTACCTGTTCTGGTGCCATGATGAGGATAATGCCGCCTCCGACAACAATGACCCCTACAATTATCTTCACAAGGAATGGGATTCCAGCAAGCCCGGCAAGGCCCGCAACCGAGTGGGCAGGGACGATCCCGGACGCGTCATCTGGGGCGACGCGCATGGGAGATGCATTGGCTATATTACCGGCGCGCCAGGCTTCTACGGCAGGCCTTACCACTCGGGAAACCTCAATACGCTGCATCTGGACGGCCATGTGCAGTCCAACACGGACAGCAACGAGCAGATAGGCACTGGCACCATCTGGTGCTACGGCCCCAAATACGACGTGACGAAATAGAGGAAATGCACGATGGGGCGGGCAGCCCCCCTGACCACCCCCTGACTACCTCCCGTCATCTTTCAGACCTTGACATGCTCATCTTCACCCTGCCTCTGGTCCTGCGCCCCTTGTAAGTTAAGTCTTGTGCCGCCGCGACGCTCCTTCGGGGCTTAAGTCAGGAGCATTAGCGTCCCCGCCGTGGCGCGTGGCTGTTGTGAACAGCGCGCGCATGGGCGGCTTGGATTTGGATGTTGCTCTGCTCTCCCGGGGGCCACGGCGGGGACGCCGTGGCAACCTTTTGCCATGGCGCGCGCAGGGGCGGCTTGGATTTGGATATTGCTATGCTCTCCCTTGGAAGTTGCCATGGCGTCCCGCCATGGCCCGTGGATGTTGTGGACAGCGCGCTGGGCTTCACCAGGATGCACTCGCAGGAGAGCGTCATCGACATGCAGACGACCA
>JAFZWH010000037.1 GCA_017617415.1 Victivallales bacterium
CATGAAACGCTCCGGACTGACCTTCTCTCTGAAGAAGAGCGAGCCGACACCAGCTCCGGCACCCGCGCCCGCACCAGCGCCGGCCGAACCCGCACCTGCGCCCGCACCCGCCGAACCAGCCAAGCCCAAATTTGCCATCAAGGCACCGGCACCAGCACCGGCACCAGAACCGGCACCGGCTCCCGCCGCACCCGCTGCTCCCCAAGAAGCCCCAAAGCCTGCACCGAAAGCAGAACCGGCACCTACGCCAATGAAGGTGAAGCAGGCCGAGCCGCGCTTTGCGCCCGTCGCGCCGCCACCTCCATCCCCTGAGGAAGAGGAACCCAGCGTCGTCGCATACTCCGTCGGCGCCGTCGTTGCGCTCGCCCTCATCGGAGTTGTATTTGCGGTGATTAAATTTGCCGTAAATTTCTAAAAACAAATATGTTATATTGTTAACAAATCACCGGCGGCGCCCAGTAGAACCTGGACGCCGCTTTTTCGTTTCCGCCATGAAGACCATCATCATCCATCATCACGACTTGGACGGCTATGCCGCCGGTGCCATCGCGCGTCTTCACAACCCCGATGCACAGACGCTGAAGCTCAACTATGACGATCCGTCGGTCATCCCCGGGCCAAAAGACCTTCAGGCATTTGACACCGTGATTGTCGTGGACTACACATTGCCGCCCGACACGATGTTATGGCTCAAGGCAAACAAACATCTGATTTGGATTGACCACCACTTCTCATCTATCAACACCGCCATCGAACACGGCTACAACGATGTGGACGGTCTGCGCTGCCAGCCTGGCGAACTGATCTGCGGAGCCGAGCTGGCCTGGATGTATTTCGAGAAGACCCCGCTTCCGCGCTTCCTCCGGCTTGTCGGCGACCAAGACACCTTCCGCAACAGCCGCGAACCGGCATTCCAGCAAGAAGCCATGCCGTTCTTCTACGCCACCCAGCTGATTCTGGAACGCCTCAACCCCGCCAATTTCCACAATCCGGACTTCCTGCTGCCCAACGCCGATGCCTACCGCAACGATGGCTGGTGCGATGAACTCATTGCACAAGGACGCCTGATTCAAGAGTATAATCGCATCCACTACAGTAAATTGCGTCAAGAATCCGCATTTGTCCGGAATATCTGGGGACTGCGAATCTACTGCTTCAACTCCGCCGGACACGGCTCCACTTCCATCCAAGACGGCTTTGATCCCGCCATCCACGACGCAATGCTCCTCTTCTCCTTCAATGGGAAAAGCTGGTCGTATGGAATCTATACAGACAATGCCGTCAAGCCGAATGTCAATGTCTCCGCCATCGCCAAGCGCTACGGCGGCGGCGGACACCAGGGAGCCGCAGGATTCTCCACCAAAGAATTGCTTCCAGAGTTATTAATAAACCAATAACTCCTTTGTTATAAATAAGTTATTATAAATTAATTCCAGGCACAACGATTTCCCCATCCGTTGTGCCCAAAGCGTCTGCTACTATGCACCTGCCTGAGAATGCTTTCGCTCCACGAGGGCGCTCACGGCGAAGAACACCAGTCCGCAGACGAGGATGATACCGCCCAGAAGCGTGTCTTTCCCGCTGATGTCAAACAGTCCCTCGCCCTCCATGAGGCTAAACACGCAGTCCACGCTCCACATCAACGCGGCGCCCCAGAACATCATCATCGTATTGAAGAGGCTTCGGGCATGTGTGCCGCTGCGGAAGCGGAAATAAAGAACCGTGAATATCACGGCTGCTGCGATGGTCATCAATTCGCACATGGCTATTTCTCCTCAGGGGCTGCGGAATGTTTTTTTGCCAGCACATGGTCCACCGCGCACATTGCGGCCCAGACTACGGTAATCAGCAGCGCCATGGACGTGCCGGCGGTCGCCATCTCGTGGAGCATCTCCTGCGTCGTTTCCGGGGAATTCATCGCCGTCAGGAATGGCGGCACGAAGGTGATTTCCCCATGGTAGATGTGCTCAATCGCCAACAACGCACTTCCACCGAAGCCCAGTTTCTGAAGCCAGCCCAGCCGCTTCACCCACGCGGACTCCACTACTTCGCCTGCGGATGTCTTTGTCTCACGACGCTTCAGCACCGCCTTGACGCCACTCGCAATCACCGTCTCAGCCAACGGAACAATGAAACAAGCCATCGTTACCTCCTTGAAGATTAGTTTACGAAAGAAACGCTATTACCATAGCATTCCAAATTCATTTTGCTGAAAACCATTAGCAAAAAAAAACGCTTCCGTGCGACGCAATGTCGTGGCTAACCGTTTTTTTCGCCATTTTATCACTCAGACTATCCGCATTACTGATTGTCTTCCAGGTGCTTGTAGTGCTGATAGCGGGCCTGTGCGTCAGACTCGCCCTGGGCGAAGAACTTCTCCGCGTTTTCGGGGAAGGTGCGCTTCAGGGCGGCGTAGCGGGTCTCGCCGTCGAGGAAGTCCGTGTAGGGCATCACCGGCGGCTTGGAGTCGAGGGTGAAGGGCTTCTCCTTGGCTGGATTATAGCGATAGAGCATCCAGTAGCCGGCGTCCACGGCACGCTTCATCTCCTGCTGGGTGTTGCCCATGCCGCATTTCAGTCCATGGGAAAGACACGGCGTGTAGGCGATAATCACTGACGGACCGTTGAATTCCTCCGCTTCGCGAATCGCCTTGAGGAGCTGGTTCGGGTCCGCGCCCATCGCCACCTGCGCCACATAGACATTGCCGTAGGTCATGAAGATGGCACCCAGATCCTTCTTGGGACGGCTCTTGCCACTTGACGCGAACTGCGCGACCGCGCCAATCGGCGTGGCCTTCGAGGACTGTCCGCCGGTGTTGCTGTACACCTCGGTGTCCACGACGAGCACATTGATGTTCTCGCCGCTGGCGACCACGTGGTCCAGTCCGCCGAAACCGATGTCATACGCCCATCCGTCGCCTCCGAACATCCAGAAGGTCTTTTTGGCGAGCATATCTTTATTCTTTATAATATCTTGCACCAGAGCAAGTTGTGGCATTACTTCAACCAATGCCCAGTAAAGTTCCTCACCGGCATGGCGTGATTCATTCACATCGTCGAAGCCCGCGAGCCACTTCTGCGCGGCGATGCGGACGCGACTGGGCAGTTCTTCCTGTTCAAGAAGTTGTTCGACACGCATCCGCTGCGCGGCGCGCTGCTGCTTCACGGAGAGCGCCATGCCGAGCGCGAACTCTGCGTTGTTCTCGAAGAGCGAGTTGCTCCAAGCGGGACCGCGTCCATCTCGGTTGGTGGTATAGGGGATGCCAGGCATGGGCGAGCCCCACGCCTGGGAGCATCCCGTCGCGTTCGCCCAATAGACGTGGTCGCCGAAGAGTTGCGTGAGCAGCTTGGCGTAGGGTGTCTCGCCACAGCCCGCGCAGGCGGCAGAGAACTCCAGCAGCGGCTGCCGGAACTGGCTGCCCTTCAGCGTCCAGGGGTCGAAGACATCGCCCTTGTCGCTGAGGCTCAGCGCGTAGCTCCACTTCTCGGACTGCGGGCCGACCTCGTGGTAGGGCTTCATCGAGAGTGCCTTCTCCTTGGCGGGACAGGCATTCACGCAAGCACCGCAGCCCGTGCAGTCCGCATAACTGACCTGCAGGGTGAAATGCAGGCCGTCCTTGCCCTTGACGGGGAGCGTCTCGAAGCCATTCGGCTTGGCGGCATCCTCGGCTTCATTGAGCAGATACGGGCGAATCACCGCATGCGGGCAGACCAGCGAGCAGCGGTTGCACTGCAGGCACTTGGACTTGTCCCAAATCGGCACGTTCACGGCGATGCCGCGCTTCTCGAAGGCGGTGAGACCCAGGTCAATCACGCCGTCCTCGTAGCCTTTGAAGGCGCTCACGGGGAGGTCGTCGCCCTTCTGGCGGTTGATGGGTTCGGCAATCTTGGTGACGACCTCGGGTCGCGGGGCGCTTTCCGCCGGCGCCTCGTCCTCCGCCGTCAGCCAGGCAGCGGGAATTTCGACTTTGGCGAAGGCGGTCGCGCCGGCGTCAATGGCGGCGCAGTTGCGCGCCACGACCTCGTCGCCCTTGGCGAAGTAGGTGCGCTTGGCCAGTTCCTTCATATAGCCGTCCGCCTCGTCGCCGGGGATGATGTTGGCCAGATGGAAGAAGGCGGACTGCAACACGAGGTTGTAGTGATTGCCCAGGCCGAGCTTCGCGGCGATGGAGACGGCGTCGATGGTATAGAGCGCGACCTTCTTCGCTGCGAGCAGCCGTTTGGCGCGGGCAGGAATCAACTTCTCCAGTCCGGCCATGTCGAGCGAGGTGTTGAGGAGCAGCACGCCGCCGTCCTTGAGTTCGTCCACCACGTCATATTGCCGGATGTAGGTCTCGTTGTGGCAGCCGATGAAGTCGGCGGACTTCACGTAGTAGGAGCCGCGGATGGGGCGGTCGCCGAAGCGCAGGTGGGACTTGGTCACGCCGAAGGACTTCTTCGCGTCGTACTCGAAATACGCCTGGGCATACTTGTTCGTATGGGCGTTGATGATTTCCACGGTGCTCTTGTTGGCGCCGACCGTACCATCCGAACCCAGCCCCCAGAACTTGCAGCTGACCTGCCCTGCGGCGTCCGGATAGACGGGCGGCGGGAGGGGCAGCGAGAGGTGCGTCACGTCGTCCTCGATGCCGATGGTGAAATTCCCGCGCGGATTCTTCTGGTCGAGGTTCTGATAGACCGCCAGAATCTGTGCGGGATCCACGTCCTTGCTGGAGAGACCATAACGTCCGCCAACCACCGTCACTGGACGGCTCGCAGTTGCCAGGACCGTGCAGACATCCTGATACAGCGGTTCGCCCACGCTGCCCATCTCCTTGCAGCGATCCAGCACTGCGACCTTCTTCACGGTCGAAGGCAATGCCGCGAGGAAATGCTCCGCCGAGAAGGGCCGATAGAGATGCACTTGCAGGAAACCGCACTTCTGCCCCTGGGCATTCAGGTAGTCCACGACCTCCTGGATGGTGCCGGAGACCGAGCCCATCGCCACGACGACCTGCTCGGCATCTGCGGCCCCGTAGTAGTCGAAGAGGTGATAAGAGCGGCCAGTGACTTTCGCAAGCTTGTCCATATACTCCTGGACGATGGCTGGCAGTGCGGAATAGAAGCCGTTGTTGGCCTCGCGCACCTGGAAATAGACGTCGCCGTTCTGGACGGTCGCCCGCAGGCGCGGATGGTCGGGATTGAGGGTCTGGGCGCGGAAGGCGTCCAGCGCGTCATAGTCCATCAGTTTTGCGAATTCGGCATAGTCGATGGTCTCGACCTTGCTCATTTCGTGGGAGGTGCGGAAGCCGTCGAAGAAGTGCAGGAACGGGATGCGTCCCTTCACCGCCGACAGATGCGCCACGGGAGCCAAATCCATGATCTCCTGAGAGTTCGCGGTGGAGAGCATCGCGAAACCAGTCTGTCGGCAGTTCATCACGTCGGAGTGGTCGCCGAAGATGGAGAGCGCGTGGGTGCCGACCGTACGGGAGGCGACGTGGAGCACGCCGGGCAGGCGTTCTCCGGCGATGCGGTGCATCACCGGAATCATCAGCATCAGCCCCTGGGAGGAAGTGAAGCTGGTAGAGAGTGCGCCGGTCTCCAGCGAGCCGTGAATCGCGCCGGCCGCACCCGCCTCGGACTCCATCTCCACCAGCGTCACCCGCTGGCCGAAGATGTTCTTGCGGCCCTTCGCCGACCAGGCGTCGGTCTTGCCCGCCATCGGGCTGGAGGGAGTGATGGGATAGATTGCGGCGATTTCCGTGAAGGCATACGCGACGTAGGCACACGCCTCGTTGCCATCCATGGTGGCAAATTGGGTAGTTTTTTCCATCATCGTATTTTATTAACCCGCGCAAGAATGCGCGGGCACAGAACCAAACCCCTATGGGCGGGACCTGGGACCTGAGACTCGGGGGTCCCGGAGGTCCCGGAAGTCCCGGAGGTCCCGGACTCTAACCTCTGACCTCTGACCTCTAACCTCTAACCTCTAACCTTAATTGGCCACGATGCCGTCGACCTTTGCGATGTTGAGGCGCTTCGCGGCATCCTCGCGCATCTTGTACTTGAGGATTTTCCCAGCCGCGTTCTGCGGGAAGGCGTCCACGAAGTCCACATAGCGCGGGACCTTGTGCTTCGCCATGTTCTTGCGGACATAGTCCTGCAACTCCTCGGCGGTCATCGTCTCGCCTTTCTTCAAGATTACCGCGGCGAGAATCTCCTCGCCCAGTTTCTTGTCGGGGATGCCGATGACCTGAACATCGTCCACCTTGGGATGACGATAGATGAACTCCTCGATCTCCTTGGGGTAGATGTTCTCGCCACCGCGGATGATCATGTCCTTGAGGCGTCCGGTGATCTTGTAGTTCCCCTCGGGGGTGCGCAGGGCGAGGTCGCCGGTGTGGAGCCAGCCATCGGCGTCAATCACGGCGGCGGTCTCCTTGGGCATCTTGTAGTAGCCCTTCATGACCTGGTAGCCGCGGGTCACGAACTCGCCGATTTCATTGTCCGGGAGGTCCTTGCCGGTCTCCGGGTCCACGATGCGGTTCTCGATTTCAGGCAAGTCGCGTCCGACGGTGGCCACGCGGTCCTCGATGGAGTCCGTGGTGGTGGACATCGTGCATCCGGGCGAGGCCTCGGTCTGACCATAGACGATGGTGATTTCGGTCATGTGCATCTTGTCGATGACCTCCTGCATCACCGCGATGGGGCATGGCGAGCCCGCCATGATGCCGGTACGCATGTGGGAGAAGTCCGTCTTCGGGAAGTCCGCATGGCCAAGCAACGCGATGAACATCGTGGGCACGCCATGGAAGCAGGTGATCTTCTCGCGGTGGATGCACGCCAGGGCGGGCTTCACCGAGAAATACGGCAGAGGCAGCAGCGTGGTGCCGTGAGTCATGCTCGCGGTCATGGCGAGCACCATGCCGAAGCAGTGGAACATCGGCACCTCGACCATCATGCGGTCGGCGGTGGAGAGATCCATGCGGTCGCCGATGCACTTTCCGTTGTTCACCACGCCGTAGTGGGTCAGCATCACGCCCTTGGGGAAGCCCGTGGTGCCGGAGGTGTACTGCATGTTGCACACATCGTGGATGTCCACGGCCGCCGCGCGACGCCGGAGTTCCTCCACGGGGACGCTCTTGGCGTACTGCATGGCGTCCTCCCACGCCAGCGCGCCCTTCTGGCGGTAGCCGACCGTGATGACATTGCGCAGGAACGGCAGACGCCGAGCGTGCAGCTGCGCTCCCGTGCGGGTGGTCGCCAATTCCGGGCAGAGTTCGGCAATGATGCCGGCGTAGTCGGAGTCCCGCCAGCCCTTCTCCAGCACCAGCGTGTGCGTGTCGGACTGCTTGAGGAGGTACTCCGCCTCCGCGATTTTGTAGGCGGTGTTCACCGTCACCAGCACCGCGCCGATTTTGGTGGTCGCCCAGAAGGTGATGTACCACTGCGGGAGGTTGGTCATCCACACCGCCACCTTGCTGCCCGGCTGCACGCCCAGGGCGATCAGCGCACGGGCGCACTGGTCCACGTCATCGCGGAACTCCGAGTAGGTACGCGTGTAGTCCAGCGTGGTGTATTTGAAGGCCAAGTGGTCGGGGAACTCCTTGACCATGGTGTCAAGCACCTGGGAGAAGGTCTTCTCGATGAGCGTCTCCTTCTTCCAGACGAACTTTCCGGTATGAGCGTTGTTGTCGTAGAGCGGGGTGTGAGAGCGCGCCAGTTCGTAGCGGCTCATGTAGCTCACGAAATGCGGGAAGATGATGTCGATGTCGCTGACCTCGTCCCAATGGGGATCCCATTCGATGGAGATGAAGCCGTCGTAGTTGACCGACTTGAGGGCGTTCATGATGTCCTCGATGGGCAGCGAGCCCTCGCCCACCAGCGCCGGCTTGTCCGCGCTCTCGGAGTCCTTGAGATGGATGTGCTTCACATAGGCGCCGAGGTTGCGGATGGTCACATCCGGCGTCTCGCCCTGCATACGGTAGGGGTAGTGGAGATCCCACAGGGCGGCCAGGTGGTCGTCGATGAAGGCCTCGAAGAGTTCGCGGAGGAGCGCGGTGTCGGCATAGGGTCCGACCGTCTCGACCAGCAGCGTCTTGGCGGCCTGTGCCGCCATGGGGAGCGCGGCGGCGAGGAACTCGCGGACCCGCGCCTGCGCGGCCTCGTCGGCCTGGGTGGTCTTGACGCGGATGTACGGCGCGTGGAGCCGTCGGGCGGCCTCCAGCGCCAGACCGAGTTCCTTCAGCGCCTCCGCCTGATCGCCGGCCATGTCTGCAATCAGGTCGATGCAGCTGATTGCGAGGCGTTTCTCCAGCAGCCGGCGATAGAGCGCGGTGGTCTTGCCCGGTTCCGTGGCGTCGAAGACGGCCTGGACATCGTGGACTTCAATTCCCTGGAAACGGTACGCATCGGCGATGTCGATGAACTGGTCGAAGTCGTAATTGTTCCAGCGATTAGTTGAGAAGGAGAGTTTCATAGAAGTGTGGTGTCTCCTTAAATTCGTTCAGGATTTTGCAGGCATTTTGGAGATTTTTGGGTGCAAATGCGACTGCGCATAGTAACTATGTAAAGGAGCTTTTACGCCCAAAAAACTCAAAAGGGCGCAAAAGCGTAAGGAATTTAGGGGACACCGCACTTAGCTGTTCTCCTCATAGCAGATTTTGTTCAAGGCGGCGATGAAGGCGCGGATGCCGGCGCCGATGACGTCGGTGGAGATGCCCTTCCCGGAATACAGCTTGCCGTTCGAACGCAGTCGCACCACGCCGGAACCGACGGCCTCGCGGCCCTCGGTCACTGCGGTGATCTGGAAGTCATCCAGCTCGAAATGCCGTCCGAGGATGTTCTCGATGGAGAGGAACGCCGCGTCGATGGGACCGTCGCCCATGCTGAAGCCCTCGACCTCCTCGCCGTTCTTCAGCAGCACGACATGCGCCATCGAGGTCACCGTGTTTCCGCAGGTGATGACGAAGTTCTTCAGGGTATAGGTCGGGGGCACCTGCACTGCAGTGGTCGCCACAATCGCGTCCAGGTCCTTGGGCGTCACCAGTTCCTTCTTGCTGGAGATGCGCTGGAACTCCTTATAGACATTCGACAGGTCCTCCGCAGAGAGTTCGTAGCCGAGCTTCTTGACTGCGGCGCCGATTGCCGCCATGTCATCCGCGCTGGACAGCTTCCAGTCGCCCGTGCTCTCCGAGGTCGTCTTGCGCTCCGGCGCCACGACGAATTTGCCGTGGATCAGCTCCTCCACGGCGGCGATGATGCTCGCGCAGGCCGTGCGGTTCAAGGAGGCCGAGACGCCCAGCGATTCCCCGCGGACCTTCAGGAGGTCCGCCAACGCCTGCAACGGGAGCAGTTCCGACACGCCGATGGCGGTGCGCAACTGCGACACGCCGGCGCGCAGGCATGCGAGCGCGCAAGCCGAGGCCAGGTGGATTTCATCGGAGCACTCCACCGCCAAGGCCACTCCCGACAGTTCCGGAATGTCCTTCTTCAGCTGGGCGAGGAAATCGTACATCTCCTCTGGGAACATCGTTCCCGCCGTGTCGCACAGCGTGATGATTGTCGCACCGGCCGCAATCGCCGCCTTCACGGCCGCACAGAGGAAATCGTGTTCCGCGCGGGTGGCGTCGGTGAAGGAGACCTCGGTCTCAATGCCACGTTCGCGGACTTGGGAGGTCACCGCGGCGATCTTCTCCAGCACCGCCTCGGGCTTCTTATGGCACTGATATTCCATCTGGACCGCCGAAACCGGCGCGAGGATGTTGATGCGCGGCTTCGCGGCCTTCTTCACCGCCTCCACCGTCAACTCCAGCATCGACTCATCCAGCGGCATCGCACAGCTGATGACGCATTTGGCGGTCAACGGCGCAATGGCATGCAGGAACAGCACGTCCGGACGCCCCTTGGACACCGGCGCGGTCTCGATGACATCGACGCACAGTCGGTCTAGCTGCTTGAAAATCTCGATTTTCTCTTTGAACCCCAGCGCACTGTCGGCATGCTCGCATACCCGAAGTGTCGCGTCGGCAACAGCTAGCTTTTTCATGTTTTGACCTCGTTGACTTGCTCTGGACGTTCTGGCCGCCCACTGCCATTGTATGCCCGTAGATAACAAACGGGCAAACTATTAATATATTGCAATAAATGGGTTTTACAAACGAAACACCCTTCGGGTGTCGCCCTGAATATGCCTTGAATCCTTCCCCTGCGGTCTTGCCCCGCAGGGGACCGTCAAAACGCTACTGCGGGATGATTCGGAAGAGCGTGGTGGAATTGTCTGGAATTGTCACTTCGGAGACGCCATTCCGAATGGCAAGTTCCTCGCCGGTCAGCAGGTTCTTCAGCATGCCAGTGGCACAGGGGAAGTTCAGGCGCCGTTCGCCACCTTTGATGGCGTGGATGGTGAGGACGTTGTGCCCCGCCCAGACGACATCGAAATGGTTGTCGTCATAGACCGTGACGCCCGCCGTCTTGGCGATGGCGGCCAGCCAGGCTCCGGGCAACTGGGGCAACGCGCAGAAGAAGAGTTTGCAGTTGTCGTTCTGCACTTGAATCATCGCGGGGCGTCCATCCGCAAGCGTTCCCAGCACCGTCACGGGAGCGCCTTCGTCGATTTCGGGGGTGAAGAGCGGACCGTAGGCATCGTAGGTTCGCAGCGTGGTCGGCGCATCCGCACCGAAGAACTCCTTGCCGGCAGCGGTGAGCGCCATCAAACGCGGCATGCGAGTGGTGTCCATCGCAAAAGGCACGCCGAGAATCCGCTCCGTGTTGTCTGGCGAAACGCCCTGCTCCGTAGTGACTCCCACGCCATATTGGAAGAGCATCGTGCGGCCGTCACCTTTGAGCGCCTCGATGGTCTGGAGGTCCTCCTCGGTAAGCCGCCAGGCATTCAGGAAGACGAGGCACTGATATTGGTCGCCCACCTTCGGCAGATCCGTAAAGAGGTACTGGTCGATTTTCGCACCGGAACGGTAGAGTTGGGCATATTGCTGACCAGAAAAAAGATATGCCAGCGGGCTGCCCATCACCTGGGTGACATGCGACCGTTCGTCAATGAAGACCGCGATGGTGTCGCGCTTGTCTGTCCAGTCGTCCAGCGCGGGTTCGGCAGTTCGGATTTCCTCCTCGATGGTCTGGAGTTTTCCGGCGACTTGCGCCAAACGCGTGTCCCCGCCAATCCATCCTTGGCTGAAGTCATACCAGTGCGTGCTCACGCCAGAGGCGATGTTCGCGCCCATCTCGCGCTCGATGACCGCGCGGCTGCCCATCAGCGTCCAGACCTTGCCGAATTGGTCGGTGGCCGCGTGGACGGTGCGGATGTCGCTCTCGCAGACATACATCTTGCCACGCAGGACGGCCGAGGCCTCGGGCGGCATGTACCCGCCGGCCCCGCCCATCTCGCGGTCCGAGTAGCGCGTGGGACTGATATGGAAGTCCACGGACGGCGCGTCCAGCACGCGCGCCAGCGCGAAGTGTCCAATGCGCGGAATCCACTGTCCGCTCAACACGAAGGTGGTATAGCCGTAGTAGGCGCCGGCCAGCAGCCGGTTGTCCGTCAGGCGTTTCACAGTATCGCAGTAGTGGACGATGGCATCGCTGACCACCTGCGAGAAGAAGTCCTGGAAGTCGATGACCTTGCGGGATTTCACCGGGTCGTGGAGATCCGCGATGCCAGCGGCCTTTCGCTCGGCGGGCGTGGGCAGTTCCAGTTCATCGAAGGACGCATCCTGACTCTGCCACGCCGCCTGGAGTTTGGCGATGTCATCCTCATAACGTTCGCGCATCCATGCGCGGAAACCCTGGAGGAATGGGCGGCTGTAGTCGCAATAATCGCTGCTCTGCGAGCCCCAGTACATCCACTCCCAGGTGATTCCGCTGGAAGGCGCCAGACCGATGACGCGCGCGCCATAGGGCATCGAGCGCAGGTGTTCGACCAGCGCAGTAAGCAGGCGGTCGCCGAAGGCAAGCCACTCCGGCGAGGCCAGCGAGGGATACTCGCTCTTGGTACCGGAGTAATTGGTGATCTGCGTGGACCCGCCATAGACGCAACAGCATGCCTCCGGATGCACGTCAAGCCAGGACTGCAATGCCTCGGAATCCAGAAGCACGCAAATCATGAAATTCGCGGTGGGATTCCGCAGCAACACGCGCGTGCAAAGGCGGTCCAATGCCTTGAAGGAGAACTCGTCGGTCGCAGCATCGTATTTCCAGTTTCGGTAGTGCAGCCATACTCCCTTTACGTCATTGGCAAGAAGATTGGACTCCTCGGCATATTCGGCTTCGGAATCAGTCATGTCCAGCAGACAGTGGTCGGTAAGGATTTCCTCTGTATTATTCAAGCGGAAATAGGGGATGCCGTTGCGGAAAAGCAACTTGGTATCCGGCAACTCGGAACCGCCCTGCCCCGTCAAGGTGAATTTGCCCAGCACAAATGGTCCCTCCGCCAACACGCCCGGGAGTTCCATACGTACCGTCCACTCGCCATTCGGCAGATAGTTCAGCGGAACCCGGATGGCATCCAGCCGTTGAACCGCGCCATCCTCCGAAGGTGCCTCATGCCCCAACGTCGCCACCGGGAAACTCAGTCTGCCATTCTCAAGATAGACCGAGGCGCTCGGCAAGTTCGCGGCACGCGCGACTTGCTCAGGAATCACCAGTTTTCGCTCGTAGAGTTCAGGGAAGAGTTCCAGCACCTCGTCCGGACGATAGACTTTGCGCAACCCCGTGGCACGGCATTTGGCGCGCACCAACGGAAGAGGCCTTGTGGGAAGCACGCCCCAAGGACCACAGCCTGCGGGTCCCTGCTCAATGGCAGGCCGGAAGTTCTTGGCGACATCAAACGCCTCGGCCGCCGACGGTCCCGGATGCCCCGTCACGCCAGTGATGGCGTATTCCCACTCGTGGTCGGTGAACATCACCACGGTTCGCCCGTCATCGTAGAGCAAATCCACCTCGCCCAGCAGACCACCATAGGTATCCGTATTCACCACGTAGGCCTCCACGAAATTCTCACCCTCGCGAAGCAGATCCGTGACATCAAGATAGTCCGCCTTCCGCCAGTCCATCGCATTCTTGCATTCCAGCAAATGGCCATTCAGACGCAATGTGAGTTCATCGTCTGCGGTGACCTGCACTTGTGCGGCGGTGAGGTGTCCCAGGTCATTTAAAGTAAATCTACGACGCAATACGACGCGGGCGAACGGATCATTGGTCTTGGCCCAGATCCACTTCGCTTGCCAGGCACCTTGACGAGGCATCAGCCGTGCATACACTTCGGTCGCAGTAGCATCTCCTTCGCTGTTTGCGTTGCACAGCACGAACTGGACAGTGGCAGCCTCAGGCGAAAGATTCATTTCGCTGATGCCAGAGTCGTTATCGCGAGCATTCGCATCCAAACAATCCAATTCCCTGCCATAGATGTCTAGAATTCTCACTCGCATTGAGACACCTGCCTGGGCATTAAGCCGTAGAGCCAACACACCGCCTTCCGGCATCACTTCCACTAGTTCGGAGACAGCCTCTTCGCCAGGGGAAAGAACCAACTGTCCCTCCGCCTTCAAATGACCGCCAGCCCAGTTTTGCGCACGCGAGACATCCTTCGGATCGCACAAGGCAAAGTCACCATTCGGCACCGCATTTTCGGAACGCGTACGGAAGAGCACCTGGTGGACGCCAATATGGTTTTCGCCTTCCAGACCGATATCAAAACGAAGTATTGTAATCGTGCCTTTCCACAGCGGATGTTTTGCACACTGGACCACCACTGGTTCCACACCGGCCATCTGGCTTGCGTTCAGTGGGCAGACCAATTTGCGCTCCTCCGAAAGCTGCTCGTCCGCATGCGCAAAATAAATCGTAAAGTAACTCTCGTTTGACTCCAGCAAAACCTCCATCTGGGGATTCGTTTCCGCATCAATCGTAGTGCCTACAGGAGTGTAGAGGAATGGCCAGTGCGCAGACACGCCAGTAAAGCCATTTTCATCCACGGAACTCGATACGAAATTCTCCACACGCCACGACTGGAAATCCAAACCGCTGTAACTCTGAAACGCCACTGCACGCAGGCATCCCAAATACACCGCACAGAAAATCGCTGTCAAAAACAATTTCTTCATCGTTAGACTCCTCTTGAAAACGTCTCGTTAAGATTGGTAATTTCCAATACTATGATTTCACCACTTTTTTTTGTTGATAAAACTTGCGAAAAAAACGCGCGACATCAAACTTTTGACCACTCTGTGAAAAAAAACATAAAAAATCAAAAAAAAATTGAAAAAAACACATGAAAATTGTCACAACACCCTTTTTTTTTCGCGCAACGGTGTATAGTTATGTACAGGTCCAACCAACCGATGTCGTGATGGTTGCATAAGATTTCCCTTTTTTTATCAACAATCCGCGGCATCAACCTTTGCGGAGTTAAATCCGCGGCGGCTTGGACTCTCTTTCTCCTGGCATTTCTCAGTATTTTTGTTTTTTACCTCAAGTAACACTTTTCGGCGTTTTTTTCTCCGTCGATAAGCAACCTCCCGAGTGATCGGGAACAACCCAAAGGAAAACAACACAATGGCAACTGCTGCAAAGAAAGCTGCTCCCGCGAAGAAAGCCCCCGCCAAGAAGGCCGCCCCTGCTAAGAAGGCTGCTCCGGCGAAGAAAGCCGCCCCCGCCAAGAAGGCTGCTCCGGCGAAGAAAGCCGCCCCCGCCAAGAAGGCCGCCGCTCCGGCGAAGAAAGCCGCCCCCGCCAAGAAGGCCGCTCCGGCGAAGAAAGCCGCCCCTGCCAAGAAGGCTGCTCCCGCGAAGAAGGCTGCCCCGAAGGCTGCCGCTCCTGCTAAGAAGGCCCCTGCCAAGAAGGCTGCTCCGGCAAAGAAGGCTCCTGCTAAGAAGGCCGCCCCTGCCAAGAAGGCCGCTGCCAAGAAATAATCGCAGTCGTCTTTGACGAATCAAAAGCCGCCGGCTGATTTCGGTCAGTCGGCGGCTTTTTTGTTGGCCAAAATCATCACCTATCAGCCAGCGGTATTCGCGCCCAGATTTTCCAACACTTCCGGGTTGTTCGCCACCATCCTGCCGAGTTTCTCGCATCGGTCCATTTCGTCACAATTTCCGCATGTCGTGTAATGGTGTTCCTGCGCGCACTTCCGAATGGGACAGAGCGATTCGCAATATGGCGTCTTCACGCCCGGAATCCGGCATCCGGTGCAATGGATCATCTCCGGCGTAATCTCCACGCCGTTCAGTTCCGACCAGAGCTTCGCGACCTTCCGGCGCAGGTCGTCGTCATGGTTCACCGTCGCGATACGGGCTTCGCAGGTTTCGCAATCCAGTCCGCAATACGCAATGAAGTCTTTCATTTCGATCTCTTCACCCTATTCCCCTGACTATGCAAGTAAATGTCAGTCCCGAAAAGCTATTCGTCATTTGTCTCCAATTCCGTAGATGAAAAATACCTATCGACAGAAATATCGCATTCCTCGTCATCGACATAATAACGGACATAGGCCGTAAAATCGACGTCTGCTCCATAATCCAATCTCAATACATAGGAGAAATACCATTTCTTCTTGTCATCCTGCCCAGAAACATTATTCGCTCCTTTTTCTCCAAAATCCGGCTGGCCGAGGATTTCCACGGCTGGTGGCTGAGAATTCTCCAAGCAAGGCTTGACTCCTTCCCAAATGGCAATCTTCTTCTCAAGCACCTTCTTCTCCTTCTGGGCAATCCAGTTGTCAGCCCATGTCGCGGTCTCGCCTTTCAACTTTTCGAGCTTCTTGATTTCCCTGTCAATTGCATCACACAACTCGGAATTCTCCGGAACCAATTGCCACGGTCTTTGCTTCCATTCTCCGTTGACGCGTTGCCACCAAACTACCGTGTTATCATTCCGCGTGACAACCACATTGTCCGCATTGCAAGCCAAATATACAAGTTTTCCCCAAAATGCGCCGACGGTTTCACCATTCAATTCCAAGACGGTTTGGGAAGTCTTGGCAGTTTTCTCCACGGGGATGATTTTAACTTTCCCGAATGGCGTCTTGAAATAGTGATATCCGTATAATCGCTGATACAAAACACCGCCATTTACCGAATCCTTGCAATTAAAGGGTACTATCACACAGAAAAAAGGATAGAGGAGGGGCAGCGCGAATACAGCGACAGGTCCTGCAAGATGCACAAATGTCACAACAGACAAACACATCACCGGCACGGCAACGGTGTCCGCCACCAGAATCCCCGTATCGCCAATCACCGCCGCAGGCAAGGTCACTGGATAGGTATACCAGGGAGCGTTTTTGGCGGTTTCCACAGTCAGATAGTTGAATCTGCCATTCAAGTAACAGCGTGCCGGACCATTCACACAACCGGAAAGCATCATCACCGCCACCGCCACGGCAATCGGCACGGCAAAATTAGTAATCCACCACCTGTTTCTCGTGGGTTTGGTCAAGGTTTTCTCCATTGATCACTCTGGATTTAGTCGGCTTGCCGATCAAAAGTGTCATGAAATTCTGACACTATGGCAAGATTCTTCAAAAGTGTCAGAATTTTCAAACACTTTACCACTATAAAAAAGTCAGGCGTGAGGACAACAGGGAATGTCCGCCCCCCGCCTGGTTGTTTTAGTTTTCTAACTGTAAATCTTAAATGGCGGCGAAGCCCTGCTCCAGGTCGGCGAGGATGTCTTGGACATCCTCCAGACCGACGGAGAGGCGGACCATGCCGCTTTCGATGCCAGCGGCAACGAGCTGCTCATCGGTGAGTTGTCGATGGGTTTCGCTGGCGGGATGCAGGACGCAGGTACGGATGTCCGCGACGTGGACCTCGTTGGAGGCCAGTTTCAGCGAGTTCATGAACTTCATCGCGGCCTGTCGTCCACCCTTGATGACCAAAGAGATCACTCCGCTGCATCCCTTGAGATATTTCTGCGCCAGCGCATGGCAGGGATCGCTCTCCAGGCCGGGGTAGATCACGCGCTCGACCTTCGGGCACTTCTCCAGATACTTGGCGACCACCATCGCGTTCTCGCAGTACTGCTTCATACGAATCGCCAGCGTCTCCAAGCCGAGATTCAAGAGGAACGCGGAATGGGCCGCCGGATAGCATCCGAAGTCGCGCATGAGCTGCATCCTGGCCTTGATGATATACGCCGCCTTGCCGTAGGTCTTGGTGTAGGAGATGCCGTGGTACGACTCGTCCGGCTCGGTGATGCCCGGGAAGTCGCCGCTCGCCCAGTCAAAATTGCCGCTGTCCACGATGACGCCGCCGCCCTGCACCGCATGGCCGTCCATGTACTTGGTGGTGGAGTGCACCACGATGTCCGCGCCGAACTCGAACGGGCGGCATAGGACGGGGGTGGCGAAGGTGTTGTCCACAATCAGCGGCACATGGTGTTTGTGCGCGATTTTCGCGAAGCGCTCGATGTCGAAGACGGTCAGCGCGGGATTGGCGATAGTCTCGCCGAAGACGGCCTTGGTGTTGGGCTTGAAGGCTTGGTCGATTTCTTCATCGGAGGCGTTGCGGTCCACGAAGATGCACTCGATGCCCAGGCGCTTCAGGGTGAACGCAAAGAGGTTCACGGTGCCGCCGTAGATTTCGGTCGAGCTGATGAAGCTGTCGCCGGCGCTGCACAGATTCAAGATGGAGAGCAACGAAGCCGCCTGGCCGGAGGAGGTGCACATCGCTCCCACGCCGCCTTCCAGCGCGGCGATCTTCTCCTCCACCGCCATCACGGTGGGATTCGCAAAGCGCGAATAGATCAGCGAGCGCGTCGGGTCGTCAAAGACTGCGGCCACCTCCTCGGTGCTGTCATAGACATACGTGGTGCTCTGGACAATCGGGACCACGCGGGGTTCGGAGTTTTTGGGCGTGTAGCCTGCGTGCAGGCATTTGGTCGCATCTTGCATTTTATGGTTCTCCAAAGTTTGAGATGTGAATTGCCGATGAAATTTCTCTGCGTCAGTGGCCAGGGCGCAATTGTGGCGGAAGGGTTTTCGGAACTCCATCCGACCCGACATTGGCCTTACCTGCAGACGAACCATTTGCATTGTAGTAATAAACCGTACTACCATTGGTCACGGACTTTCCGGCCGCCGAACCGTTCGAATGGTAGAAATAAGTAGTATTCCCGTTGGTCACCGCCTTCCCGGCAGACGAACCGTTCGCATTGTAGTAGTAGGTCGTGTTGCCATTCGTCACCGCCTTTCCGGCAGACGAACCGTTCGATTGGTAATAATAGGTCGTGTTACCATTCGTCGTGGACTTGCCCGCCGACGACCCGTTCGCGTTGTAATAATAGGTACTGTTGCCGTTCTTGGTGGATTTGCCGTTCGACGAACCATTTGATTGATAAAAATATGTGTTGTCAGCCTGGCAAACGGCAAAACCAAGCAACAGCGCACTGAGAAAAACGACTTTCCGCATCGGCGGATCCCCCAATAATGAAATCCGGAGGTCCCGTTTTAGCGGGACCTCCGGGCATGATGATTTTCAAACTACGATTGTTTCTCTTCGGACGGGGCAGGCGCAGGAGTGGGCTCCGGCGCAGGAGCGGCAGTCGCTGCCTCTGCGACCTCTGTTGCCTGGCCTTTCATCTTCATAATGAGCACCACGATTCCCACAGCCGCAGCAATCAGCACGATCGCCAGAATGGGACGATAGAAGAGCCACGCGAGCGCAATCACAATCAGCGAGATGACCGCCGCCAGCGTCCACGCGATCAGTCCCACGCCGGCGCCAACGATCTTGCCCAGGAAAGGCACTACCGCCATCAGCGTCGGCAGCGGCTTGAAGATGGCGGAGAAGCCCATGCCAATCAGGATGAAGCCGAACAGACGGAGAATCCACGCCGTCACCTTGTTTTCGCTCTCGGCAGCCTGGAAAATTTCCTCGGCGCCCATGATGCCATTGCGCAGCTCATCCAGCGGACCATTCTTGGTCATATAGGTCTGGAAGGAACTGCCAGTCTGCTGAGCAATGATGGAGATGTCTTGCTTCGGGCCGACATAGAAGAACGACACGCGCACGTCACCCACCTGTGCAGTATTGCTTTGGGCGTTAGGATTAACTGGCAGATAGAAAGTCTTGCCACGGATTTCCATCCCGCGGTGCCCACAGACATTGCCGAGGTCGCTGGCCTTGACATTCTCCTGACCAGCATCGGTGAACTTCTTGATCTGCTCCTGCACCCAATCGGACTTCGCCGGGGCCAGTTCAATGGGCGTGCCCACGCGCTTAATCTGCTCCTTGTTTAGGCTGTAGTCGCCGAAACTCGCTTCGCTGGCGTAGATCACGCCCGCCTCGAAAGGCATCGAGTCCGGGTTGTCATGACCGCTTTCCTCGAAGGAGCTGGAGTCCACGATGTCCTCACGCCATTCCTTGGAGTAGGTGTAGGTGATGGTCTCCTCCTCAGAGCCACCCAACTTCTCCTTGGTCTCGTGTTCCTCGTGCTCGACCCACTGGTACATCTCGACTTTGCGCTCCAACTGGAAAGCTTTCACCGCAAAATAGAACTCCGGATCCTCAAGAACCTCATCTGTGGTCGCCGCGCCGGAGACATGCACCAGCTTGCTTTCCAGCGAGGAGTCCACTTCGTCGTATTTCGCCTCAACGACATCCTTGCGGCCCTGGTCCAACGTGCGCTGGCGCTTCACGGTACGTCCTTCGTTCCACCACAAGAGGCAGACGCCCGCGACCACCGCAATAAGACCGCCGACCACGCCCTTGAAGGCATTGCCGACACGACTACCATACGAATGAGTTACAGTCTTGGTAACAGCCATTTCTTTTCTCCAAATGAGGAATGAGGAATGAGGAATGAGGCCCCAGGGGTTCGGGGGCGGCAACCCCCGTAGAATTGTAGGGTCCAAACGCGGTATGGAAAACCCGCAGGGGCTCGGGGCGCCAGCCCCCGCAATTACGAATTACGAATTATGAATTACGAATTATTTGACCGCCTGTGCGCCGAAACCATCCACCGCGCCGAAGAACTTCAGCACATTGGTCTCCGGATAGCGATTGCAGTACATGGAGACCTTGGTTTCGATGGTCCCGACCTGGTTCATGCCGAAGGCGCTGCGGAACTGGTTCACGGGCGAATTCGGGTCGTAGTCGGTCTTCTCGGAGTAGGTGGCGGCCAAGAAGGCATTCAAGTAGGCATCGTCAATCACTCCCTTGAAGAGTTTCGGGTCGGAAATGTTTTCGTTGTCCTCCACGCTCTCGATGCCAGTGCAGTCCTCGAAGTCTTCCCAGGCGTCGTCGTACACGAAGAAGGGCTTGATGTTCGGGCTGATGGTCACAGCGGCATCGCCTTTCTTGTTCAGGAAGAAGACATTATTGTCCAGCGAGACCTTCTTGGTCTTGTCGTCGCCCTTGCTGTTGTCAAAGCCATAGAGCACGCTGAGGCCGATGATGTTGTGATGGATGTTCGCCTCGACCTTGGCGTTGCAACGGACGCCGAAGCCCATGTCGGTCATCTCGGAGGTACGGCTCCAGGTGAAGAGGACGGTGTTGTAGGCGAACTCGAACTTCACCGCGTAGTTCTCGTTCTTGGTGCAGAGCACGTCGCATGCCTGCATGCGGTTGTTGATGAAGAGGTTGTTCAGTATCTTCACGTCGCCCTCGTGGTGGCTGATCTGGATGCCGTAGTTGGAGGCGTTCAGGAAGACGCAATTCTGGATGGTCAGATTGCCGCCGGTCTTGCCCTTCATCTCCGCCGAGGCGATGGAAGGATATTCGGTGTTGCCCTTCGCGGGCGGATCCAGATACATGCCGGTCTCCACGCCCTCGGGCTTGCCTTTGGTGGCGTGGTAGCTGTTGGCGTCGCCCTGGTCGATGTAGAGACCATCGATGACCGTGGGCTGCCCCTTGATTTTGTCAGCATCATTGGCGGAGGCCCACATCTTGAAGCCGACGGTGCCGATGTCCATTGCGGGCTTGGTCGCGTTCATCGCGTTGGTGGGCTTGAGCATGGTGACATACTTGGTGATGTCGCGTTCGCTGAAGTCATCGGAGTAGCCGCCGATGATGGAGATGGGCTTGTCAATCAGGATCCAGCCACAGGAGGTCTTGCCGTGGTAATTTCCCTGCGCCACGTGAATCACGTCGCCGGGCGCGGCCTTCTCCAGCGCATTCCAGATCGCCTTCAGAGGCGCGTCAGGGCTGGTGCCCTCATTCTTCTTCTTTCCGACATTGGCAGAGACATACCAGTCGGCCGCGCCAACCATCATCAAACTGGCCAGGAGTGCGAAAACAGTAAAGATTCGACGAGTCATTGGTTTCTCCTTCTGTTTTGGGTTGAATGAAACGAAAAAAACTTAATCTGGCTTAACATAACACCTAAGAGAGAATTTATCTATCAACGATATTTAAAATACGAAGGAAAACCGCCGTTTTCTAATTCATTCCAGCATTCAATGAAAATGGCGCGGCCCGCTGAAAGCGAACCGCGCCGTGGAATGATTCCTTCCTTACTTCGAGAAACTACTTGTTGGCGGCCAAGAAGGCGCGCACGTCGTCAGCCTGATAGGCGGAGCCGAGCAGACAGTTCTTCTCGTAGATGAAATCGGCGTATTCCTTCATGAAGATCTTGCCGGGCTTGCGCAGGTCGAACTCAGCGGGCTTGTCGCGGAAGAGTTCGCGGTGCACGCGGCACCAGACCAGACGGCCATCGGTGTCGATGTTGATCTTGGTCACGCCACGCTTGGCGGCGCCCAGGAACTGGGTGGCGTCCACGCCCTTGGCGCCCAGAATTTGGCCGCCAGCGGCGTTGATGCGGGCGACTTCGCCCTGCGGGACGGAGGAGGAGCCATGCATCACCAGCGGGAAGCCGGGCAGACGACGCTGGACTTCCTCCAGGATGTCATAGCGGAGCTTCTGGTCGCCGGAGAATTTGAAAGCACCGTGGGAGGTGCCGATGGCGCACGCCAGGGAGTCGCAGCCAGTCTTGGAAACGAAGTCCTCGACCTCTTCGGGGCGGGTGTAGATGTGCTCGGCGGCCTTGACGTCTTCCTCGACGCCCTTGAGCTGGCCCAGCTCGGCCTCGACCACGAGGCCCTTGGCATGGGCGGCGTCCACCACGCGCTTGGTGATGGCGACATTCTCCTCGTAGGGGAACGCGGATGCGTCAATCATCACGGAGGAGTACACGCCGGAGTCGATGCAGTCATAGCAGGTCGCCTCGTCGCCGTGATCCAGATGCACCGCGAAGATGGCCTCGGGGAAGATCTCGTTGGCGGTCTTCATCAGGGCCTCGAGCATCTTCTTGTGGGTGTAGGAACGGGCGCCCTTGGAGAGCTGCACGATGAACGGAGCCTTAGAGCGGACATTGCCCTCGAAGAGACCCATCGTCTGCTCCAGGTTGTTGATGTTGTAAGCGCCGATCGCGTATTTGCCGTAAGCGTGCTTGAAGAGTTCCTTGGTAGTAACAATCATTGATGCAATTTCCTTGATTTGGAGTTTATTGGATGGCTCAGCGAGCCACCCGGCCTATGGGAACAAAAAACTATCGGACCATCCCCGTGTCAAAACAGGGGGCTACTGTTGGGCGGGCGGATTCTCCTGAGGGGCCACATGAATCATCAGATTCATCCCCGAAACCAGGTCGTCGTTGGACTTGACCTGAGGGTTGTATTTCAAGATGGACTCCACCGTTACTGCATTGGCCTCTGCAATAGCCTCCAGGGTCTCCCCCTCCACCACTGCAATCTGGTAAACCACTTCGTCCGTCTCAGGAGCAGGTTCCAAGGCAGGGGCGGCAGCGGGTTCAACCGGGGGTTCCGGCACTGCGGCAGGCGCAGGTGTCTCGACCACTGCGGGGGCGGGCGCCACTGGCTCTGGCTCTGGGGCAGGAGCGGGGGCGGGGGCAGGGGCAGGAGCCTTCTTTGCTGGCTGAGACGCATCTGCCTTCAGGCGAAGCTGCTGACCGACCTTCAGCTTGTCGCTGGTGAGGTTGTTCCACGCCTTGATGTCCTCGCGTTTCACGCCGAAGCGCTTGCCGATGGTCCACAGAGAGTCGCCGCTCTGAACCGTGTAGAGTCCGTCAGCAGGCACGGCAGTGACCACCGGTGCAGCTTCCAGACCCGCTCCGGTCGCATTCGCCGGCATCTTGAGAGACTGGCCAACCATGATCTTGTCCGCGCTGGTGACGCTTGGATTCAACGCCATGATATCCGCCGCCGTCACATTGTGCGCCTTGGCTATCTTGGAAAGCGAATCGCCCTTTTTCACCACATAGACATTGTTGCCAGCCGTTGGTGTCGCAGTAGCGGTAGTCGTCGAAGAGGCACCGCCGCGACGGTTCGCCGGAGCGCCAGGCAGATTCGGCACGGCACGGCCATTCTCCAGATGGGGAAGTTCACGGGTTTTCTGGACCGCAGGCTGTTCTGCAACCACCTCATCTTGCACTGGCGTGACGGTGTCGGCGGGGACATCGACAACATCCGGGACCACTGGACCATCAAAGTCATTCTCCGGCACAAACAGCGGCTCATTGGCAGGCGGGAGAGGCTCCACAGATGCAGGGGCGACCCGCGCCGGACGCATGGCAGAACGATGTTGAGCAGAGGCGGGGGGGACGATGCCGCGGTCGCTCATCAATCCGCCATAGGCGGGGGACTGCGACACGGGCTTGGGAGAGGCAGTGCGGCAACCAGTCAGCGCGATCAGCGCCATGCAGCAGACAATGCCACAAAGGCAACGGAAATCATTGAATTTCATAATCTAATTGCTCCTCTTAAAAAGCGAAAACATCAAGGCCATTGTTCAAAAAAACTTATGAGGCATCATTCGCCGTAAAATCCTCCGGCACTGCAGCGGCCATCACGGCGCATGCCGCCGCACGGAAACGCTCACCGCGTTCCTCGTAGTCCCGGAACATATCCATGCTCGCGCAAGCAGGTGAAAGCAAAACGGTATCGCCCGAGACCGCAGCCTCTGCCGCCGCTTGCACGGCCTCTTCCAAAGAATCGCAAAGTTGACAAGGCACCTCGGAACCCCACAGTTCAGCCAGGCGGTGCCGACAGTCGCCAATTAGGTAAACACCTTTAACATACATTCTCAATTCCGATTTGGCTTCCGAAAGCGCACATCCTTTGTCAAGTCCACCAGCAATTAGGAGGATTTTTTTGCCGCGAGAGGGTCCAAGTGTCCGCAAAGCCTGTCGCATCGCATCGACATCCGTCGCCTTGGAGTCATCGAAAAAGGCAATGTCGTGGCATTGCAACACTTGCTCCATCCGATGCGGTCCGCTACGGAAATTGCTCAACACGGGACTGTATTGCTCCTTGGGAATGCCTAACCCCGACAACACCGCCACCACCGCAAGTGCATTCGCAAGATTATGATTTCCAATTAGTTGCATGGACGAGCGTGCAAACAGCCTGGTTCCCTTTCCCTCCTGGTCAAGCCGCATCAGCCCATCACTGGCCACCGCCCAGTCCTTGCCCGGCATCGTCGGTTTGGCGTCTTCGCCAATTAGCCAGAGGCGGTTGGAAGTCACTTGGGGATCCAACTTAAGAAATGGTTCCAGTTGTGCATGATAGACCGCAAATCCGCCGGGGCGAATCTGCCGAAGCAGTTGGAGCTTTAAATCTCGGTATGCCTCCAGCGTCCCATGGCGGTTCAAGTGATCCGGCGTGACATTCAGGACCACGCCTACTTGAGGATGAAAACTATCCGCATGCTCCATCTGGAAGCTGCTGACTTCCACCACCAAGTAATCCAGAAGAGGCTGCTCCAACGCCACTTGACTCAAAGGCAACCCGATGTTTCCCGCTGCCAGCACCCGCTTCCCTGCGCCTTCCAAACAAGCCGTAAGCAGTTCGACAGTCGTGGTTTTGCCATTGGTTCCCGTCACCGCCACCATTGGACAGTCCAGATAGCTTGCTCCGAACTCCAGTTCGCCACGCACTGGCGCACCAGTGCTACGACCGACCCGGTCCAGCAGAGAATCTAAAGCAATGCCAGGACTGACCACCACCAAGTCAATGGAATCGCCTGTCCAAGTCTCGTCTTTAAAATATGGATAAAGGACGATGCCCTCGCCCTCCAGCAATGGCATCACCTCGGCAAAGCGCTCGCGAGGTGCGCTGTCCAGCACAATTACCTCCGCGCCTTTTGACTTCGCCAGGCGTGCGGCAGCAAGACCGCTCTTGCCGGCACCCAACACCAGCACTCGGCGGCCATGCAAATCCAGAGAAAAGTCAGCTCTTGTCGTCATCAGCGTCGTTAATACGAGCAATATAGGGCAATGCACGGTAGCGTTCATCGGCATCCATGCCACAACCGACAATAAAGTAGTCTGGCAACGAAAAACCTACCCAGTCCGGCACAAAGCCTACGGCGGCAGGGTGGCGGGTGACCTGTTTGGAGACCAGCACTGCGCTGCGCACCGACCTGGCGCCTCGTTCCAAAAGCCACTTGCGCACCGTGGTTAAAGTGAGCCCCGTATCCAATACGCCGTCCACCACCAGGAGATTTTGATCCTTGATTGGCATCTTCAAATCGCCGCGCAACCGGATTTCGCCAGTGGAATGTTCTCCCGCATAGCTGGAGACCGCCAGCGAGTCCACCAGAAAATCCCCGCGGAGATGACGCATCAAATCCACGGCAAAGAACATCGCGCCATTGAGCAAAGGCACCACCGTATAAGGTGCACCACTGTAGAACTGGTCGATCTCCATGGCCAAGGTTTTCAGCCGTTCCTGAATCTGGGGAGTGTCTATTAAGATTTCCATAAAACAAGACTATGCGCTCCCCGCAAAGGGAGCACTACAAGATGGGGACTTGGGAAAGAAAAACATTGCGCAGTACGAATTGACAGACGGCAATTACGAATTACGAATTACGAATTACGAATTACGAATTACGAATTACGAATTACGAATTATGAATTGCCTTACGATAGGCCTCAGCGGCCATGTACGAACTGCGCACCAACGGTCCGCAGACCGCACGGCGGAAACCCAGTTCCTGTTCGGCATACCGCTGCCATGCGGCAAATTCCTCCGGTGTCACAAAACGCTCCACCGGAAGCTGTTTATGCGTCGGCTGAAGATATTGCCCCAGCGTCACGATGGCAACCCCTGCCGACCGCAAATCTCGGAGGCATTGGCGAATCTCCTCATCAGTCTCGCCCAGTCCAAGCATCACGCCAGACTTAACCACGGTCTCGGGAGCGCAGTGTTTGGCGACATACGCGAGACACTCCAAACTGCGGCGGTATTGCGCACGACTGCGCACGACCGGCGTAAGTCTCTCGACAGTCTCAAGGTTATGACCATAGACTGCGGGGCAGGCAGCCATCACGGCATCCATTGCGGACTGATCGGCATTGTAGTCGGAGACCAGCACCTCGACCAGCGTCTCGGGGCATTTTTCACGGATGGCAAGGATGGTGTCACGCATCGCGCCGGCACCACCATCCGGGAGGTCATCCCGCGTCACGCAGGTCACCACAGCATATTTGAGTCCTAACGTCGCCACGCTCTCGGCAATGTGGCGAGGTTCTTCACTATCAGGGACTTGAGGCCGCCCGTGCTTCACCGAGCAAAATTTGCACGCGCGTGTACACGTGTCGCCTAAAATCATAAACGTCGCGGTGCGATGACGCCAGCATTCACTGCGATTGGGGCATTTCGCGCCTTCACATACAGTATGTAACCCACTGCCCCGCAACAGCTTCTGCATCTCAACTCGTTCGCGGCCACCCACAAAGGAGGTCTTGAGCCATTCGGGCAACCTTTGTCCAGCCTGCCGTGTCGGCTGTTCCGCCATGGGCAGACTACAGGAAGCAGCGAATTTCAATTCCGCAAGATGCGTCGCCAGAAACTGCGCGTCCGCCGGTGCGAACTCCAACTGCGACCATTCTTCTGGCGCAAACCATCCGCATTGTTGTCCTTCTCGTGGTTCCGCCGTGCTCTCCGGCGACAATTCACATCGCATATAGTGCAACTGAACCGTCTTCGTCGGATAAGCGAAAGTCTCCTCCGCGAAAAGGTCCGCGTGGTTAATCTTCAGTCCGAGTTCCTCCTCCAGTTCCCGCGCAATACACGCCTCCAGAGTCTCGCCCGGGTCAACCTTCCCGCCTGGGAACTCCCACTTTCCGGCAAGGGCTCCACCCGGCCTCCGCGTCGCCAGCAACATCTTTCCACCCCGGAAAACCACGGCGGCGCACACCGACAGAGGAGCCATTGTCATTCCTCAACACCATATCGACCGGTGACAACACCCTGCCCCGGTCTTTCAGTCAAAACCACTTACAGGTCGCCAATCAAGAACTCGGCACGGCGGTTGAGCTGGTGCTCCGCCTCGGTGGTAGCGGGAGACTTCGCCGGCTTGTCCTCGCCATAGCTGATGGTCTTGCAGCGGTTTGCCGCCACGCCCATCAGTCCCAGGTACTGCACAACTGCCAACGCACGACGCTCGCCCAACGCACGGTTATACTCGTCGCTACCGCGCTCGTCGGTATGGCCTTCCACAATCAAGCCCAGGGTGGGATTCTCGGTGAGATACTTGGCAAGAGCATCCAGTTTCGTCCGTTCAGGAGCGCCGACCTCGTATTGATCGTAGGCGAAGTAAATCACGCAGTCCGTCCAGCGCTGACCATTCTTGATGAAGCCAGTGCCGTCATCCTCTCCAGTGCCCACCGGGGCATCCGTGCCGGCCCAGGCGCCGCCTCTTTCGATATCCGATCCATCTGCACCACCGGCACCATCGCCAGTGGCAAAAGGATCCTCGACACCGGCAAAGCCCATGTCGCCGCCAGGAACAAATCCTTCGTCACCAAAGGCATTAAAATCGCCTTCACTAAAAACTCCACCTTCGTCACCACTGTTTGCCGACGGGTTGTTCTGAACCCCGGACAAATCCAATTTCGGTTTCTTGACGCAGCTGGTGAAAAGCAATGCGGTGGCGACCATCGCGACCATCAGGATGGATGTGAGTTTGATAATACGCATTTTGGGGTGATCCGTTTTCGTGTGATGGGTGGAAAGATGTGGAAGGGAAAGCAAATCCTTACATACTGTAATGCGGTTTTCCTTTTCGTTCCGGTAAAAACACAAATTATCCAGAGAATTTCAAAAGAATTTCGGGCTTCGGCGATTTCAATGGAGCAGTCCGTTGTTGGCAATGGCATCCGTCAGCCAACGGGCGAGATTTTCACAACCGACGGCATTGGGACGATTCCAGGCCCCCATGCCCGCCAATGCAGCCTTCACACCGACCAGTTCGAAGAGCGCCTTCCCGTCCACCACCGTAACCTCATCTTCTTTGGCGCAAGCCCGTTGGGTTCGCAGAACCGCGTCGTAGAGGGACAGAAGTGCTTCGTCCGGAGCGGGATTCACCCGCCAGGCGTCATTCTCGCCATTTTTCTGGGGATAGATCGGATTGGGAAGCAGGCAGAGCAACTGCGGAGGCTCTGGAACGGCGCGCAATTGGCGGACCAGCGCATGGAAACACTCGGCCATCTTCGAAAGTTCCCCGGCAGGATTCTCGGTGCGAGCGGCCTTCATCGTATCCTCGTAGGCAAAAGAGAAGACAACCAGATGCGGGGCAAAGGCAACGACATCGCGTGGCAACCGCAGCATCGCCAAATCCGTGGTGCATCCGGCAATTCCTGCATTGAGTACCACGGTTTTGCCCGTAGCATACTTCTCGTTCAAAAGTTCCTCAAGTTCATCCACCCAACTCGGTGCATGCGGCTCTGCAGCGGTCAGGCAGTCGCCCAAACAAACCACGCGACGAGCGGCATGTTCCATCCGTGCGATGACCTCTTGCGTCATGCCGATCGGCCAGTCGCGGGTGACCGGCGAGTCATTCCAGGGACCTCCTGTAGGCACTTTGACCACGAAAGGCGGAAGATTCGCAGGCGTGATGACAGAAGCGGGCGGCGGCATCGACGCCAGTTCCTCAGTGTTACAATTCGCGCAGAAGCGCGGCTTCTGGAAAGTGCCCAGCTCAGTCATCAACTGTTCCTGTACCGACCAGTTGAATTCATTTCCGCACTTCTCGCAATGGAGCGTCTGGGGTTCGTGCGTCTTGATGAACTCCTGGCATTTGGCGCAGTGGCGGCGTGGCGGGTTGCGTTTAAGCAACTCGTCCTTGAGTTGTTCAGCCGGCTCATAGGTCCAGGTCCCCTGGCAGCCCGCCTCGCAACAAGGCAATTCCTTGGGCGCAAGCGCCTTGAGTTTCTCCTGACAAGTCGGACAGATATGGTACGGCGGCTCGTCATGCCCATGCAGATGCCCCCCGAGTTGCATCGCGCGGGTCCACACCCACTTGCCGTCACAGCCGCGGTTGGCACAGGGCTGTTCCTGGTCTTTGGCCTGGTTGAAGAAATCCAGGCAGGACTTGCACATCTTCTGCGGGGTCTTCGGCTCCTGTCCCTCCGGCGTGTTCTTGAGAACCTCCAGCTGCTCGTAGGCATTGTAGGTCCAGGTGTTCTTGCAACCCTTGATGCGGCAAGGCACTTCGATGGGCTTGAGTTCCGTGAACTTCTTGAGGCACTCCGAACACATCCGCGCCGGCGGCTTGTCCAGACTTTTTCCGGACTTCAGCCACTCCAGCTGCTGCGTCTTGGTCCACACGACCTTTTGACCACAACCCTTGATGCGACAGGGCAACTCGCGGTCAGAGAGCGTCTGCATCGTGCGGAAGCACTCGTCGCACAGTCGATATGGCGGCTTGCCGGATTTGGACTCCTGCTGCATGCGGCGCGTCCAGGTCCAGGTGTTCTTGCAGCCCTTGATGCGGCAGGGCACCTGGGGTTCCTCCTTCTGCTTCATCGCCTCGCGACACTTGTCGCAGAAACCATGCGGCGGCTCGCCGTCCTTCCCTCTGGCGTGCGCCTCCAGCTGCTGGAAGCGGTTCCAAGTCCATTTGCCGTCGCAACCAGGCGTCGAGCAGGGGACCTCCTGGTCCTGAAGGGTCTGGAACAAGGCAAAGCACTCGTCGCACATCAGGCGGTCGCGATGTTCACGGCCATCCGCCTTGCTGTACATCGAACGCTCGCCCGAGATATGCACTTTGTTCTTGCAGCCCTTGATGCGACAGGGCTGCTCAGTATTGGGGAAAAAATCCCCCAGGGAACCAAAAACGACGCTGCTCAAAAGATTTCTCCAAGATAATCGGATAACTGAAAATCAGACGCGATAGAAATTCGCGTATCGGCTAAAGATATTGCGTTTTAGCGACTTTGCCAGATGATATAGGAAAAAAACGCCATTTTCTTTACAGTCATAGCATCATTGCGTCCTCAACCGTGGATCCAGGGCGTCGCGCACGGCGTCGCCGAAGAGATTGGCGGGCAGGACCAGCCCGAGCATGAAGACGAAGGCGGCGGTGAGTTTCCACCAGATGACGGGATCGCGGGTGAGTTCACTGCGCGCGTCGTTGATCATCACGCCCCAGGACATCGTCTCCGCGCCCACGCCGATGCCCAGGTAGGTCAGCAGTGCCTCCGCCAGCACCTCCGAGGAGAAGCGCAACACGGTGGTGATGATGACCACATGCAATACATTCGGAAGAATGTGTTTCAGCAGAATTCGCCAGGAGGGTGTGCCCAGGGCGACGGCGGCGGAGACGAATTCGGACTCGCGCAACCGCAGCGTCCCGGCGCGCAGCAAACGGCACAGGCTCGTCCAGGAGGCCAGTCCCATCGCCACGCAAAGCTGTGGCAGCCCCACGCCGAAGATGACGATGAACGCCGCCACGAAGAGCACCGTGGGGATGGAACTTACTACAGTATAGACATATTGAATGACATCATCCAGCCATCCTCCAAAGTAGCCCGCAAGGATTCCCATCAGCAGCGCAAAGGGAATGGCAATGAGCGTGGTCAACAACCCGATGATGATTCCAGTGCGCACGCTTTTGAGGGAGAGCAACAGCACGTCATTGCCGATGCGGTCAGTGCCCAACAGATGGCTTCTGGGGTGTTGGAGTGCGGGATGACCCCGATGAATAGCGCCACCCTCTCCCTCTTGCGTCTCGTAGATATAGGCTGCTTTGGCCAAGGGTGCTGAATAATAGAGTTCTTGCCGCTTGGCCAGAGGCCGCAACAATCGGTCCAGCACCGATGCGCCACGGTCATAAATAACTTCACCCGTCGCGGGATGGCGACGAAGTTCCCCTGTGGTGGAATCCCGCTCGGCATTGCGCCAGCCCACCGAGTCCAGCAAGGCAATGACCAGATAGGCTGCCAGAATCACTCCAGAGACGACCGCGCTCTTGCGGGCAAGAATTTCACGCCCCGCCAGACGCCAATACTCGCGCCGACGCATGGCAGTAAAAAGCCACACTCCCAGCATCAGCAGCGCCAGCACAATCAGATTTTGACAAGTCCAACTCATCTTTTCAGTGAGTTTAAAGTCCAAAGGGAAAAGTCTAATGTGATTTCAACCTTTTGTCCAACTTTTGACAACTAACATCGAACCACTGACTTCTGCTGGCGGGCGCCAGCAGTACCCTGACCTCTAACCTTAGAATTTGATTCTGGGGTCCACGATGCAGTAGGCGATGTCTGCCAAGAGCAAGCCCACGACATAGATGACCGCGCCAAGGAAGACCATCGCCCGCACGATGGCGAAGTCCTGGGCGGCGATGGCATCGATGGTGTACCCGCCCAGTCCAGGCAAATTGAAGAATTTCTCCAACAAGAGATTTCCCGTAAAGAGCATCAGTAGATACAGCGGTATGTTGGTAAGAATGGGCACCAATGCATTTTTGAGCACATGTTTGAAGAGCACTTGGTTCTCTGGCAGACCTTTGGCGCGGGCAGTGCGCACAAAATCCTGCGAAATCTGTTCCAAAAAGAAGGTCCGATAAAGTCGCGTTCCAGCGCCAAGTCCTGCCACAATGCCCACAATGGCAGGAAGTACCAGAAATCTCACCATGCCCCATCCTGGCTCAAAACCAGAGACAGGGCAAAGCCTCAACTGCACGGCCGCCACATATTGCCCGAAGATGATCAGAATCAGCGTCGAGATGCTCATCAGCACCACGCAGATGAACTGTCCCGCACGGTCACCTCGGCTACCCAAATGATTTGCCTGAAGCATCCCCAGCACCACATTTGCCAGAAGCGTGCCAAGAAAAATCGGCAATGCAAGAGCAAAAGATGGTCCTACTCGGCTTCGCAACTCCCGCCCAATCGGCTGTCCAGTGTGATCGGTATTGCCAAAACCGCCCCAGAACATCGCCATGCTCTTCTGGAAGAAAATGGTTTGCGTCACTTTGGAAAATCCCGACGCATTGCCATTTAAAAACAGCGGCAGATCGTATCCACGCGAGGCCTTCCAACGCTCAATCTGCTCTGGAGTGGAATTGCGCTCGCCCAGAAATTGGCGCGCCATGTCGTCAGGCGAGTTCACCACAAAGAACATCGCAAAGACCAGCAGGTTGACGCCCAGCAGGATGGGCACCATATACAAGATTCGTTTGAAAATGTAATTCAGCATTATTTTGAATTACGCATCACGAATTTGAAATGAAACAGCCAGACCAAGGTAAACAGAGCAGCCAACGAGAGAATCGGCCAGCGTCGCGGGCGATTCCATTCGCGTTGGGCATTGACCCGCTCTGCTCCATCAATGCGCAGGTATTTCAGATTGTCGTAGCAGATAGTGGGTGGCAAGTAGTTGTGCAGCCAGTGATGAACCAATGTGACATTGACGGGATGATACCCCCAGCATTTGGGGGCGTCCTCACGGAGAATGTCCTCGGCTTGCCGAATCAGCTCAAGGCGCTCCTCGCCCTCAGGCATGGCCTCCAGCTGGCGGAACAAGGCATCAAATTCGGAACTTTCGTAGTTGGTGTAGTTGAAACCACGCCCCCCGCTCTTTACTCGGCCATTTTCTCCATAAAAGAGGAATAGGAAATTTTCAGGATCGGGATAATCCGCCACCCAGCCTCGTTCGAAAAGGAACTGCCAGTCCCCTTTGTTCAAACGCTCTCGGTTGCGATTCAAATCACTGGCACGCTCCTCCAGCACCACTCCCAATAATGCGAAACGTCGTGCCAGCCACTGGAAACGATTCTTGAAATCTGGCAAGCCGGCGGCCGCATGGTCAAGATGGATGACCAACGGCGCACCTGTAGAGGGGTTCACGCCGCCAGGGAAGCCAGCCTGCTCCATCAATGCTCGCGCCTCTTCCAGGCGACGACGCCGAGGCGCATCATCTGCTTCGTCCCAGACATTAAGGATAGAATTGAAATGCTTGCTGTCCAATTCATATCCAAATACGCCCGGAGGGATAATCCCTTGGGCGGGAACGCCATTGCCATTTTTAAAAATGGTGACATACTCATCCATATCCAGCACCATCGAGAGCGCCTGCCGTAATGCACGTTTCGCAGGTTCCAGCCCTCCGACCACAGGATCTATCATATTGAATGCAAAGTAGTAGCTAATGGGAGGGACCTGCCGAATCAACTGCATTCCACGCTCCGCCATCGCGCCAGACAGCGCCAATTCTCCGCTGGTGGGATTCATCGCCACTGCGTTATCAAACATGTCGTTGGGAATGCCAGAACAGTCGTAGTAGCCCTGCTGAAATTTTAGCCAGTTGGGGATGGATTCGCGCTCGTAGTTGAAGACCACGCGGTCCACAAACGGCAACTTTCTCCCAGCATCCTCCAGTCGGCCCGCCATGCGGTCTTCTTCACTGCCCTCGGTTGGATAATACACTTCACGGTAATTCGGATTGCGCGCTAGCACGATGCGTGAATTGGGCTCGCATTCCTCCAGCAGGAACGCCCCCGTGCCAAGCGGCCAATGTTCATACGAGAGTCCCGCCACGGTCGCGTCCGGTCGGTGGTAGAACTCCAATGCCTCCTGGGGCACGGGTGCCAGATAGTGCATCGCCAGCCAATAGCGGAACTGGGGATACTTACGCACGAGGGTGAAACGCACCGTATGGTCATCCAACACCTCGCAACCCACGCAGGGAATTGCCCGATAGTTTGGCACGCTGGGACGAATCTCCAGCTCCGCCCTGCCCTCGCCCGCCGCAAGCCGGCGCACATCCTCCGCTGCAACCGCTTCGGCAACTGCCTGCGAGGTCTCCTCCATCCCCGCCACAAACCCCTTGAAAGTCGAATAGACCGACGATGCCAGACGCGGGTCGCACAGTCGCACAAAGCCCGTCTTGAAGTCCCAGGCGGTCAGTTCGCGCGTCTCCATTGGTCCGAAATCCTGCGGACGGCGGGGTTCCCTCACGAGCGCTTTCGCATCCGCGGCAAAGCATGGGTGAGGTTGCCACATGACCCCTGGTTTTAGCTTCAGAACATACTCCACCCGAGCCACTTCTGACACATCTGTCTCATCGGGCAAGACCTTCCCCTTCGCATCAAAATACTGCGGTTCGGGGATTGCCTCCAGCAACGACGGGATTAGCCGATAAGGGCGTGCCAAATAGTCGTAGGATAACGGTGCCTCCAAAATATTGTCCATTACCGCCGACTCGTGGACATAATTCGCCGTCGCGGGATCCAGGCTCTTGATTTGCGCGCTGAAACTGGTGAAGAAGGTGTTGCTTTCGGCCATTCCCTTCGGCCATGGGTTATTTCCACAACCCTTTAGTCCCGCCAGCAGCACCGCCCACAGCACTATCAGAACTAAGATGTACTTCAATATTCTCATCGAAAATCCAATTTTGCATAATATACCGCTTCTTCACAATCCCCCCTCGTGTGCCCCGAATAACAGATGTTGCCTTTTAAATTGGCTATGTCCCCCAACAGGGTACTTAATCAAGGCTTTTCAGCCGCGAAGCGGCGAGCGCACGGAGTGCGCGACCATGCTTAACCGCCTGCAAGCGCCCGTTTAGGGTGCGCAGCTGGCGGGGAGGCCAACAACAAACCATGCGCCCGCAAGGGCGCGACAACCCTTCGGGTAAAGTCAAAACTGAAAGTAAAAGAACGCAGTTGGGTACCCTCTTGGGAAATAGAGCATTTAAATTTCATAAAAAATACAACTTTTTTAATTGTGATTACTTGAAAAATGTAATTTAATGACTATAATATGTAGTGTTACAAATTTCACAATCATTTTAATTGTGTTTTTTGTAAAACTGATTTCTTACCCACCTTTCAACCATAGGAGGATTTCACCATGAAGAAGAATTTCCGCACGGTTTCTGTTCTTTTGTTTTTTGGTTTCCTTGTCACGGTCTTCGGCGGTGTGCCTTTAAACAGCCTAAACGGTTCTGGAGGCATTGCCTTCAATCCGCTGGCCTATACCTCCGGTCTGAAATTGGAGGAGACCACTTGGGTGACCAAGCCGCAGGTCGGCGCATGGTATGCGAAATTGCCGGAAACGAAGATTGAGTGGAGTTCGTACAGCCTTTCGCTGACCTTGGCGGACCGCGTGGAGCTGGGCTACGCCTACAACCTGGTCAACGCCCGGAAATACGGCGACAACAACATCCAAGCCAATGCAGTCGGCGCAAAAATCCGTCTATTGGATGAGAACGCCTTCGACACCGCATGGCTGCCCGCCATCTCCATTGGCGCCGTTTACAAGCATACGGATTCCAACACCACCGACCTTTTCAACCTGGACCATTCCGGAGCGGAGTATTATATTGTGGCAACCAAACTGATTACCCAGACGCCCATTCCCGTTCTGCTCTCCGCAGGACTGCTTCGCAGCGACGAGGTGGTTTACGGGCTGGTCGGCCACAACCACTACGGCACGTCCGTCTTCGCGAACATCGACGTGCTGCCCGCCAGCAATGTCGCCATTGGCGTGGAATACCGCCAAGGCATCAACGCCGGCAACCACATCAAGAATGCGGACTATTGGGAGGGCCATGTCGCCTGGTTCGTGAATGACAAGCTTACTCTCGTTGGCGCATACGTCACCACCGGCAACAAGAACAAGGGCTTCGACCCGCTTGGTCTTGGCGACGGCTTTGTTCTTAGCGTACAGTATCAGTTCTAACTAATTTCCAATCTCACCAATCAAACCCACACAAAATTTAACAGGAGCAAATCACCATGTCTAAGATTTACAGCAACATCCTTGAGAAAGTCGGTCACACCCCGTTGGTTCGCATCAATCGTCTGAACAAGGGCGGCGCCACGGTGCTGGCGAAAGTCGAGTTCTTCAATCCCGCGCAGTCCGTGAAAGACCGCATCGCCTTGGGAATGGTCGAGGACGCGGAGAAGCGCGGAGTGCTTCAGCCCGGCGGCCTGATCATTGAGCCGACCAGCGGCAACACGGGCGTCGGTTTGGCACTGGTCGCCGCCGTAAAAGGCTACCGCCTCATCCTGACCATGCCCGACTCGATGTCCATCGAGCGCCGCAAGCTCCTCGCCGCCTTCGGCGCCGAACTGGTGCTCACTCCGGGCGCGCAAGGCATGAAGGGTGCCGTGGACAAAGCACTGGAACTCCAGCAGCAGAACCCCGGTTCCTTCATCCCGCAGCAGTTTGAGAACCCCGCCAACTCCGCCACTCACCGCGCCACCACCGCCGAGGAAATCTGGGAGGATACCGACGGGCAAGTCGATGCCTTTGTCGGCGGCGTAGGCACTGGCGGCACCGTTACCGGCGTGGGGCAGATCCTCAAGGCCCGTAAACCCGGTTTCAAGCTTTTCGCCGTGGAGCCGGACGTCTCCCCCATCCTTCAGGGCGGCAAGCCCGGGCCGCACAAGATCCAAGGCATCGGCGCGAATTTCATCCCGAAGGTGCTGGATCTCTCCATCGTGGACAAAGTCATCGGCGTCTCCGCCGAGAACGCCGGCGAAACCGCACGCCGCGCCGCCAAGGAAGAGGGACTTTTCGTTGGCATCTCCTCAGGTGCCGCGCTCTATGCCGCCCTTGAACTCTCCAAGCAGCCTGAATTCGCAGGAAAGACCATCGTCGCCCTCCTCCCCGATTCCGGCGACCGCTACCTCTCCACCTGGCTCTTCGAGAATCTGTAAGCACAGTTGCTTTGATGAAGTGCCTTATCCTGCGGGAGGGGGCACCCTACAATTCTACGGGGGCTTGACGCCCCCACACCCCTGCCCCCTCATTCCGCATTCCTCATTCCTCATTCCGTAGGAGGTTTGCCCATGACCGAACCCACCAAGCAATACCGTTTCGACACCCTCGCCGTCCACGCCGGCTGGAATGGCGACCCTGCCACCGACTCCACCGCCGTCCCCGTGTACCGCACCACCGCCTTCAATTTCCAAAGTGCCAAGGATGGTGCGGACCGCTTCGGACTCCGCAAAGCCGCAAACATCTACGCCCGGCTGATGAACCCCACCGAGGACGTGCTGGAACAGCGTCTCGCCGCATTGGACGGCGGCGTTGCCGCACTGGCGCTCTCCAGCGGCACCGCCGCAATCTACTTCTCAGTGACCAACATCGTCGCCACCGGACAGAACCTGGTTGCGGCATCAAACCTCTACGGCGGCACCTACACGCAGTTCGACGTAATTCTGCCCCAGAGCAACAACATCCATGCCAAGTTCGTGAAGGTCAATGATTTCGCCGCCACCGAGGCGGCCATCGACGACCAGACGCGCGCCATCTTCGTCGAAGCCATCGGCAACCCCGGCCTGGATGTCGCGGACATCGAGGGCTACGCTAAAATCGCCCAGAAGCACCACCTCCCGCTGATTGTGGACGCCACCTTCGCCACGCCCGTGCTGCTGCAGCCCATCCGCTACGGCGCAAACGTGGTCATCCACTCGCTCTCCAAGTGGATCGGCGGCCATGGTGCAGGCATCGGCGGCATTTCAGTCGATGCCGGCAACTTCGACTGGACCGACCCGAAGTTCTCGCTCTTCAACGAACCCGACCGTGGCTACCATGGCATTGTCTGGTCCTCGCTGGGAGCGGCGGCCTTCGTGACACGCCTTCGCACCGTCGCCTTGCGCAACCAGGGTCCGACCCTCTCGCCGGATGCGGCATGGGTCTTCCTCCAGGGTGTCGAGTCCCTCCCACTGCGTATTGCGCGTCATTCGGAAAATGCGCGGAAGGTCGCGGAGTTCCTCGCCGCCCATCCGAAAGTCGCCTGGGTGCGCTACCCCGGACTGTCCGGCGATCCGTCCTATTCACTGGCACAGAAGTACTTGCCAAACGGAAAGGGCGGAATGGTCGTCTTCGGTGTCAAGGGCGGTGCCAAGGAAGGCACCACAGTCGTGGACAACCTGAAGCTCTTCCTCCAGCTTGCCAACGTCGGCGACGCCCGCAGCCTCGCCATCCACCCTGCCTCCACCACCCACTCGCAGCTCACTGAGGAACAACAGAGGGCGGCTGGTCTCGCACCCGAACTCATCCGACTCTCCATTGGAATTGAAGACCCACAGGACATCATCGAAGATCTTGCCCAAGCATTGGACAAAATCTGACAATTCGTGACAATCATTGACAATTCCGCGCGACATGGGTTTCCTTCCGCCATGCCGCGCGGCTTCGCATTTCTGCCTCGCACATTCTCACGAAAACAATCTGCACCATAACCATGACCTCCCATTCCTTCGCTGATTTCAGGAAAATCGACGCGCACTCCCACATCGGCTATTTCGGTGCGCCGTTCAACGTCAATTTCGACGCCCAGATGCTTCGTGAGCAGATGGCCGAATACAACATCGAGAAGACCATCCTGTGCCCGGCCGCCGCCACTTTGAACAGCGAGTTGCTGGAGGCATGGCGACAGATGCCAGAGGCCATCATCCCCCTCTACTGGGTAAACGCCAATCTCGGTCAGAGTGCCTACGACGAGCTGGAGCACTACCTTCGAGACCTCAACTTCGCCGGAGTGAAGATGCAGCCGCTCTTTGACGCCTTCACCGCCGATTCGCCGCTGGTGGACCCCATCATGGAAATCGCGCGCCACTACGGCAAGCCCGTCTTCATCCACTGCGGTCATCCGCCCTTCTCGCTGCCATGGCAGATCGGACTTTTGGCCGAGCGGCACCCCGACGTCACCACCGTGATGATCCACATGGGACATGGCCATGGCGTCTATATCGATGCGAGCATCACCATGGCGAAGAAGTTCCCCAACCTCTTCCTGGAGGTCTCCGGGATGCCGATGGGCTGCCAAATCAAGAACGCCTACGAAAACGTCGGCTCGGAGCGGGTGATGTTCGGCATCGACTCCCCATTCCACCACCCCAGCGTCGAAATCCAGCGCGTCCTCTCATGCGGTCTCACCGACAAACAGCTCGAGGACGTCTTCTACAACAACGCCCGTAAACTGATGCGGATATGACCAAGAGTCAGTATTCCTCCCGTAGTCTCCGGCAGATGCGGGAGAAGAGCGAGGTCTCGGCACGGTCCACCTTTGACATCTGTTCTGGACGTCCCAGCCAGACCCGTCCATTGTAAATGACCACGCCCGGAACATGACGCCCCCGCGTATGGACGGCGGCATCGCGGCTCCGGCCCACAACATGCGCGAATATTGACGTGTCAGGAGTTTCTTGCGTTCCGGAAACATAGAGCCGCCCCCCGACATCGACCCAAAGCGGCGTGTGGCCATCACCGAATTCGGCTGCGCTCAAATCCATCTTGCTGCCGGAGGTCAGTTTCTCTTGACTTTCCAGGACAATACCGCCACCCGCGACAAGCGTCAGCGCATCGGCAGCCTCCAGCGTATCCTCCACCACTATGTCGCTGCCCGATTCCAGGCGCACATCCCCGACATCCTTGCTTCGCACCATACCCACAATGAGGGTTTCCGTGCCTGCCAGGGCAATGTCCCCGGCGACCGTCGTTGCCTCCTGAAGACACACCGCCTGCCCAGATAGCTCAAGGCTACTTCCGGAGCCGCTCGCCGCCAAGCGTCCGGATGAGACATCACCCACCTCGGCCACCACCGAACTTCCATTGCCACTGGTTTCAATCACGAGTTCCGGCAGATCTGCCCTCCATGCCAGTTCCACCTGCGCGCCGACACCGCTGTTGCTCAGTGTCAGCCTTTCCACGGAAGAATCCGAGGCTCCTTCTACCATCATATCACCGCCACTTGCGAAAATTGCCGTCTGCGCCATCACTTTCCCTGTGGAGGCCAAGTCATCGGCGGCCGAGACCACGAGATCGCCAGCCGTCGCCGTCAGGTCGCCAGCCACCCACACTGCTCCCGCCGAGCTCTCCAGACGCACCTCGCTTCCGCTGACTGCACCACTTGACATCACCCCATTCTGCCCCATTAATTTGACTTCATCTGACGACCGGATTCCTGAAACATTAAGGGCACCACCAGTCTCCACGGAGACCGACGAGGCATCCCGCACCTCGCCATCCAAATAAACTGGACCGGATTGAGAAGTGATATCCAGGCGTTGATGCTCCAGTTGCCAGTCCCCTTTCACCACGATTCCTTCACCGGCCTCCAGACTTTGTGGAGACAATGCGATGACTTGTTTCGTATTAAGTCGAATTTCTCCCGGTGTTATCAGTTCCCCTCCGAGTTTTAAGACCTCGCCAGACATTTCCATATCGCCGGAAAGCGATTTGCCCCCATCGGATAAAACCAAAGCGTTCTGGGCATCCAATTTAATAGCGGCGCCTTCCAAATGACCACTCGCAAGCTGATTCCCCGCCGTGATGGTCAACTCTCCGGCCGTTGTCAGATCACCAATGAACACATCGCGTCCACCTTGCAGCGCGAGTTGGCTCACATTCGTGCTGTTCACCCCGAAACCGACTTCTAAATTTGATTCCGCGATGAGGGTCAGTGGCTGATTGCCTCCCAGATGAACCTGGTCAGCAAGAGTGATGTTCCCGTCGGTGGTTCCGCGACGGGTGTAATTCAGCGTGATTCCCTGATTATCTAATTTACTACTAAGATATTCAGCGTTATAATACGTAAGTACTGGGTCAAGATAGGAGTAAGACTCCAAAATGCCCCCCATGGTGTTGGCCTCGCGCCGCATATATGTCCAGCCATTTCCGTCTGCGTCATGAAAGCCATATCCGACGCCTTCGGTGAACTCCGGTTGCGCATCCGCCACCGGCAGTTCCAGTTCTGCGGCTCCAACTCCTGCCACAGTCAAGCCATATCCCAGCCCGGAATCAGCCGCCGTGGCATTTCCAATGATCAAGTTGGCAGTCGGGTCGATAATGAGGTCATCGGCCTGGACCTCGCCCAGTTGCGAGAGACTGCTGTTGCGACCGGAGAACTCCGCGTCCCGAGCAATCACCCTTCCTTCCGCCGCCCAGACCTGCCCGGCGCCGCACGCCGCGGAAAGCACCGCCTGACCACCTGGAGCCTCAATCGTCCCGCTGTTCTCCACCCGCGTGACTTTGCCGCCCACACCAGAGAAGTCAATCATCAGCCGTGCGCCATTCTCGAAATTCTGTAGTGTCACCATCTCACCTACGCCAAGCATCGCGCTCCGTGGAGATCGGATAATTCCATGGTTTTTAACGGGTTGCGCCACCAGCGCCGCACTTTCTGCCTGAATGGCTCCGTTGTTCTCCACGACCGCTTCGCTCTCTCCCACAAGCCACAGCCGCCCTTCCAGAAAATCCTGGTCAGACAGGCATCTTGTGGTCGCCAGCAGCCGGTTCACGTCCACCACTGCTCCGCTGCCAAAGAGAATTCCATTGGGATTCACCAGATAAAAGCCACCATTCACGGTAAGCCGCCCATAAATTTCCGAAGGCAAGCCCCCCGTCACCCGAGCTAACATCGCCGCACTCGAAGAAGGCTGACGGACGATGACTGCATGCCCTGCACCGATGTCAAAGGACTCCCAATTCACGATTGCCTTGGCAGTGCTCTGCTCCAAGAGCATGGTCTGTCCCTGGATGTTCATCTCGACTTTTCCATGAACCACTGTTGCTCCGCTGGGGAACTCGTGCCCTTGGCAAAACAACCCAAACACCAACGCCGATGCACCAAGCCAGCCGCACCGCAAAAAACGTCCAAAATCATAATGGAATTTCATTGTTTTCCTTATCCTCTGATGGTCAAACTCAAAACTGAAGTTGAAGTGCGAAATGCCAACGACCATGGGTCGGAGTATCTGGCGAGGCATCGCGGTTAAGTGGCATCGCATAATCCACTGCACCATGTAGTCCTTTGTGAAGGACCAGGCGCAACCCGCCACCAATGGAGACAAGGTTCCGGTGGTGCCGACGGCCGTTTTCGGGAAGATTGCCGTCTTTGTGGTTTTTCATCCAGCCGAAATCCATGAAGAGAATCCCGATCAGCCGACCGCCTGGCAACCACCCAAATGCACTCTCTTCATTGGGGCGGCGGTTTTCCAAAAGCGGAGTGCGAATTTCGAGCGTGCCAGCCCAAAGGCTATCACCACTGACCTCCGCTTCCTGATAGCCACGCACGCTTTCAAAGCCGCCAAGATATTCGCGCACTGCGTTGGGCGCAGCGTCATTGGTGTAAAGCCCTTGCAACCTAACCCAAAGCGACCAGCGCCCAGGACACTCCTCCCCGACAAAGAGCCGTTGCAATCGCGCCATGGCAAGCCTCGCCTGCCAGAATGTTCCGTCCGCCCCGCGACCTTCCGCCCTAAATGACTTCTCGCAGGAAGCACCCAGTTGTCCTGCACTATTCCCTGATAAAGTCAGACTCGCCTGATTACAGCCATTCCAGCGATCCAAACCACCTTCGCTGTAACCCAAAGTCAGAAAGGGCATCGACACTGTGGCACTGCCCAGTTCCAGCGTCTGCGAAAACAGTCGGAGACGGTTTCGAGTACGTGCCACTCGCCACCCCATCGCCGCAGTTGCGCGTACCCGACCATTTGCATATAGTTCATGTTCCAACTGCATGCCGTAGGAAACTCCGCGTCCATGGATGTCTAACCCCTGCACCACTTCGCTGTAGGTGGAGTCGGACCAGGAGCCAAATGCCGTCCATACCCAGCGTTCACCCATCGGCAGACGATAGGTGCCATACCCCGCATTCACCTCGCCAGCAATATCGCCGTTAGTGATGTAGTGCAATGAAAGCGTGTCGTCGCACCGCGCCAGATTTTGCACCTGCACCCCTAACCGCAACTGCATGGGAGACTTGGCCTCCTTCGCCGTGGCATTCAAAATCTCCAGACTCCCGTGAACTGGCAGGCGATCCGTGTAGTCCACTTCCGCATCAACCGCAAGGCTTCCGTTGCGATAAACCGGCTTAAGAGTGACATCCACTTTGAGATCACCCGCATTCAGTTTAGCCAGCCGACGGCAGAACTCTGCGTAGTTGAAGCCCGGTGAACGCCCAGAGAGTTTGGCAATGACCTGTCGTGGCGTGTAGTAGCGTCCAGCCTTGCGAACCCGTATCTCGCCTAACTGACCGGATTCAACCCGAACCACCAAGACCCCACCAGGCCACTCATCATCAGGAAACTCCACCTGCGTAAATAAATACCCTGCGTTATACAAGACCTCCAACAGCCGGACACGCTGCGCTTCAAGCTCCGGCAGGGTATGCGGTCGCGACAACAACTCGGCAGACCACTCCGACCAAATCGGAAGCGCATGAACAACCGCTGAATCACCTTCCACGCGAATCTCACGGAAACGCAAAAGCGAATCCTCGCCACTCCAGCCAATCAACGACGCAAACAGCAAGACGACACCGCACAGACGTTGAAGTGGCGCTCTCCTGATATTACCATGAAACATTGATGCCCCCTTGTTTTGTATTCCTGATTTGTTCGACATGCTTTTCCGCTCTCCGACAAACCATACACCATCATGCGGGATTTGCCACCAAAAACCGCAAAAATATTTAAAATAAATTTCTAATTACCAAATAGTAATATATTTTATCAATCTCGCCAAAGAAAGTCTGTGACAATTGTGAAAAACGAAGGCCGGGCGCCTCATTTCTGCGACAGTATCTTGATAAATGTCACAAATAATTGGCCCCGCGCAGAACTTTTTTGGTTTGGCCGAATATATTTAGCGAAAAGTCCATTCGCCTGCTGACCAGATACCACCATGCAATACCTCAAGGACGCCCCAAAGACCGCCATCATTTATGGCGACCAACGCATTGATTATCACCATCTCATCGCCAAGGTTCTGGCCTTTTCCGCATATACTGGCGGCAGTGATGGCGACCGCGTCGCAGTGGTGATGGAGAACCGCCCCGAGTGGCCGATGGCGTTTATGAGCGCCTGGCAGAACCACCAGATTCCAGTTCCGATGGACATGCAGAGCAGTCCGGAAGAGTTGGCGTTCATGATGCGGGACGCCGGGGTGAAAACAGTCTGGTGCAGCACCAAGACGGCGGCAAATGTCCAGGCGGCGTTGGCTTTGGTTCCAGAACTTGGCACGCAGATGTTTCGCATCGAGGATATTCCGGAGCCCGCCGAAACCAACGAACCCCTTGAATTTCGAGACATTCCGGACGAAGAAATCGGGGTCATCATCTATACTTCCGGCACCACAGGACGCCCCAAGGGTGTGATCCTCACCATCAAAAACCTACGCGTAAACCAAGATTCCGTCTCCATCGACGTGCCTATCTACCGCGAGGATGACGTCCACCTCGCGCTTCTCCCCTTCCACCATGTGCTTCCGCTTCAGGCATCGATGCTGATGCCCCTGGCCATCCACTCCACGATAGTGATTGTGCCGGAACTCAAGGGCGAGACCATCAAGGCCGCCATGCACGACAACCATGTCACGATGCTGGTCGGCGTCCCCAAACTCTTTACTGTGCTACGGGACGGCATCCTCAAGCAGATTCATGCATCGAAACTGGCCACCGCGCTCTTCAAAATCTGCCGTGCAATCAACTGCCTATGGCTCAACAAGAAGGTCTTCAAGAAGGTCCAGGACGCCTTCGGCGGCAAAGGCCGCTACTTCCCCTGTGGCGGTGCTGCGTTGGACGAAGAGGTAATCCGCGACATGCGAACCGTCGGCATCGAAATCCTCCTGGGCTACGGTCTCTCCGAAACGGCCCCGATGGTCTCCTTCCCGCGACCGGGCAAACTCCGCAAGCACGCCTCCGGGCAACTCCTCCCCGGCGAAGAGGCCAAGATCGTGGACGGCGAAATCCTGGTTCGCGGTCCCAATGTCTCTCCCGGTTACTGGCAACGCCCTGACGAGACTGCCGCCTCCTTTGACCAAGACGGCTGGTTCCATACCGGCGACCTGGGCTACATTGACGAAGACAAGTATGTCTTCATCACCGGACGCAAGAAGGAACTTATCATCTTGGGCAACGGTAAAAACATCACGCCGGAGGAAATCGAGCAGAAGATCATGGCGAACTCCAACGACCTCATCGAGGAGTGCGCATTGGTCGGAAACGGCGACGCACTTGAGCTTTTGGCGCTCCCCAAAGAACACACGATCAAGACGCGACGCATCCTCAACATCGAGGAGACCATCCTGGACGAAGTCATCGAGCCTTACAACGAGCATGCGGCCTCCTACAAGCGAATCCTCAAACTCGCGTTGCTCTCCGAGCCTCTGCCACGCACCCGCCTGGGGAAACTCAAACGCCACGAACTCTCAAAGATTCTCAAGGGGAATGGCCACAAGCCCCGCGAGGACGCCGCGCCCGCGCCCAACACCCAGGAGTATGCTCTCATCCACCAGTATTTGGAGGACACCACTGGTCAGCAAGTCCAGCCAGACGACCATTTTGAACTCGACCTCGGCGTGGACTCTCTGGGAAAGGTCGCTTTCATCACTTATCTTAACGGAACCTTCGGCAACAAACTCTCCGAGGAGACGCTGGTGGACTTCCCCACCGCCCGCACACTTGCGGCGCATCTCGCCGGCCTCGCCGTCCCTGGCGCCGAACTTCAGGGCAAGACCTTCAATTGGCACGACATCCTCAATGAACCGGTTGATGTCACTCTCCCGCAACCTGGCTGGTCCCACCTCCATCTGCATGGACTCTCCAGGTTTTTCTTGGGAAGTTTCCTCTGCAAGGTGGAGGGCACTGGACTGGAGAATCTTCCGGACACACCGTTCATTCTCGCGCCAAACCACCAGAGTTTCCTGGACTCCTTCTTCCTCACGGCGGTGCTCGCCCCCAAAACCATCCGGGACGCCTACAGCTACGCCACCGCCAAGCACATCAATGGTGTTCTCGCCAGACATTTCGCTCGCACGCACAATGTGATCGTGATGGATCTTAACGGCGACATCCGGCGTTCGCTGCAAACTCTTGCGGTCGCGCTCCGCCAAGGTAAGATTGTCTCCATCTTCCCGGAAGGCACCCGCAGCATGGACGGCAGCCTCAGTCCCTTTAAGCCCGCCTTTGCCATTCTTGCCAAAGAGTTGAATGTCCCCGTCGTCCCCGTTGCCATCCAAGGCGCCTACGAGATGTTTCCACGTGGCAAGCGTTGGCCACGTTACGGACAAAACGTCAGAGTGAATTTCCTCCCGCGCATTCTCCCGCAGCCGACGGACACCTACCAGGCAATTTCCGACCGCACTGCGAAGGCCATCCAAGAAGCAATGAACCGTTGATACCGTGCAATCTTTCATTGACCGACTATGGTAATAGCGTGGCTTTAATCACTTCCCATAAACTCCATAAAACAACAACATAATGACCAAACTCGATTTGATCATCACCGCCATCGTCGCCATTTGCATCTTCATCTGTTTCTTTCTGTTTGTCCCGCCGGTCAGCCAGATTCACCAGTTGCAGAAGAAATTGCATCAGCAACAGGAACGTCACCATGAACTTGAGGGACAAGTGGCGGAATACGAACGGCAAATTGACAAAATCAAACGCAATGACCCGGAGGAGATTGAACGCATTGCCCGGGATCGTCTAGGCTATGGCCGTGAGGGCGAAGAGATTTTCCAACTGGAAATTCCGGAAAAACAACCTGAGTCTCCGATGGAGTCCGAGGAGTTTGTTACCCCATAAACCGATGTGCGCTTTATCAGAAATCGCCCTGCAACTCCCTTTGCAGGAAACAGAGGTTCGGCAGTTAAGGCTGGGACAGTCCGTGCGGCTCTCAGGTATTCTCCATACTGCGCGTGACGCCGCCCACAAATATCTCGCCGGCTGTAATCCACAACTGCCCTCCGCCCTGAAATTGACAGATGGCGTCCTTTATCACTGCGGACCAGTCATGGTACAGGATTCCACCACCAAAGAGTGGAAAGTGACGGCGGCTGGTCCAACGACCTCTGCCCGCGAGGAGCCATATATGGCTGAGGTCATCCGTCGCTATAAGATTCGTGCCATCATCGGCAAAGGGGGGATGGGACCGAAAACCCTGACCGCACTGCGCGAATGTGGGTGCGTCTATCTTTCCGCAGTTGGGGGGGCCGCACAGGTATTGGCGGCGGCCGTCAAACGCGTCAATCAAGTATATTTTTGGGAACAGTTCGGCTCTCCCGAGGCCATTTGGGAACTGTTGGTCGAGGACTTTCCCGCCATCGTCACTATGGACTCGCATGGCGGCAACCTTCACGCTGA
>JAFZWH010000038.1 GCA_017617415.1 Victivallales bacterium
CATCTCCGCCTCTGGCGAAAAACGCCAGACCTACTTTGCGCTTAAACGTTTCGGACAATTTCTGAACGGTCATCCTGAATTGGTCAACGCCCGCCCTGCGGTGGATTTCCAAATCCTCATGCCATGGCGGGCCGCCCGTGGCAACGCCCCTGCCCTGCCACAATTCCGTTTGCCTGGTACGCTCCAGCCATGGGAACTCTGGGAGAACACCATTCAACGGGGACTCCTCACCGCCGCCTTTGCGGACGGACTGTTCCCGCAGTTCGCGAAAGACCTCGAACAAGTTTCCAAGGCCAAGCCATTGGTCGTCCCCTGTGATGGCACGATGAGCGCGGCAGAGCAACGCAACCTGCTCGATTTCGTCAAGAAAGGCGGCAAGGTTCTCTGTCTGCCGTTGCTTCCGCAATACGACGAGGACTATCAGCCCTGCACCATTCTGTCCGACGCCCTGGGTTTCACGACCGAGGGAATCTTCGACCTGGAACGCGAGCCTCCACGCATCAACGTGGGACCAATCGTCAACGTCTGTTGCAACCACGGCTGGGCACGGGCGAGCGCCCTCCCAGCCAATGCGGAGGTCCTGGGCTACGACGAGCATTCCGATGCCGCCGTCTGCGTGAGACGCCCCCTCGGCAAAGGCGAGTTCATCTGGCTGGGCATGAGTTGGATCTACACCAACCGCGAACAGCATCAGATGCTCGCCTGGCTGCTGGAACAACTTGGAATGAAACGGCACCTCACCAAGAACGACAGCGTGGTCTTCTGCACCATCCGCGGAAAACACCTCTTCGCCTGCAACCTCACGACCAGCCCGCGCAAAGTGAATCTCACTTTGGCCAATGGCCATACGCTGGCACTTCGGCTACCGCCGATGAAAGTTGTAGTAGAAATAATTTAACTTCTTAGTAACAAATAATTTAACAATAATTTTTTATGAAAAGAACTCTCGTTTTTTGGGTCGCACTGCTTTCCTGTGTTCTGTTCGCCGAAAACCTCCTCACGGGCGACTCCGGCTACGAGGTCGGACTGGGCTACTTCAACCGCACCTGGCATGAACGAGGCGTGCAACTGACGCTTGCCGACGACAATGCGCCACAGGGCAGCCACTACGCCGTCTTCCCCCTGCCCGCCCAGATAAATTATTGCTATAGCGGTGTGTACATGAGACTTACTGCGAATACCGACTATGTCTTCTCCTGCTGGGTCAAGGCCAGCGGAAAATGCAGCGGAAAACTCGGCGTGGTCAATTACCACTGGAAAGACACGCGCTTCTATGACTTCGCTGTCACCGACGAGTGGACGCGCATCGAAGTTCCCTTCCAGACGCAATTCACCGACGACTACTGGCTGCTCTTCGACATCTACAGCCAGGACGACGCTCCGCAGCAAATCGCCTTCGACGCCATCCAATTGGAAACTGGCACCGTCGCCACCGCTTTCACCACTTCCGAACTGGTCACCGCCATCCGCATTCCCTCTGAGTACAACCAGGTCTTCTTTTCCGAAGAGTCGCCTCGCCTGATGATTTCGGCGATGGACGCCCGCGGCGAGTCGCCCAAGCCCATGACCATTACGGTCCAAGTGACCGACTACGCAGGAAATGACATCTACACGTCGTCCGAAGCCTGTGCCTGGCAAGGCAATTCCTACCAAAAGGAACTCGCCCTCCCGAACCAAGGCTACGGCCTCTACACCGTGCGCGTGAAATGGCAGGAGATTGATGGCACAGTCGCGACCGAGCAACTGGACAGCTATGCGGTGGTGCCCCATCCACGTGCCATCGACGACACGGTGCTTCCCTACTCCGGCGTGAACAGCGCGGTGCCGCGCGGCGTGGAACGCCTGGGCGTGCGTTGGGTGGAAGTCGGGGCCTGGTGGAAAACCCTCCAGCCCGACCAGAACCGCTACGACTTCGACTTCACGCTCCAGACCATCCGCGAACGCAAGTCCCGCGGTTACCAAGTGAAGTTTACGCTGGTGCATCTGCCCTGCACCCCCTACTGGGCCTGGCGGGCCGACGAGGTCGCCGAGGCGAAGGCGTGGGGCTTCGAACCCAATTACCGCTTCCGTCCCTCCGAAGAGTCCATCCCCATGCTGGAGAAGATGTTCGTGGACTTCCTCACCGAGGCCGCGCCTTACATCGACCTCATTGAAATCGGCGCAGAGGACGAACTGATCGGCGGCGCCGAGCCCTACTACCGCAAGAAGTACTCCAAGTTCATCCAGAACAGTTGCGTGAACGGCCCCGTCTGCGAGTCCATCGCCCAGATAGTGAACGCCTGCATCCGCGCCGCCAAGCGCGTCTGTCCGGAGAAGCCAATCACCGTCGGTCGTCCCTCGGGCGGCGACTGCTACGCCAACAACTTTGGCTTCTCGCGCAACGTCCTCAAAGACCTCACCGAGCCCTACGACTACTTCGGGATGGACTGCTACACCTACCAGATGCGCTACCTCAACGCCGAGAACATGCCTAACATCGGCTCCGCCAACCGCGACTACCAGGGCGTCTTCGAGCGCGCCCGCGCCGTCACCGCCGAACTCGGAAAGGGGCAACTCCCCTTCGTCTCCGAATACGGCTTCGCCATCGACAACCGTCTCGCGCCAGACGCCCCGCTGCAGCAGGAGGAGACCGCACGGATGACCTCCGCGATGCTCACCGCGAAACTGCTTGGCTCGCCCTTCTTCTCTTGGTTCAATACCTATGGTTGCGTCGAATCTGGCGTCTTCGACTACGGAATGTGGCATGAGCAGACGCCGATGCTGCTGATTCCCGCGATGGCGCAGGCCGTCCAAGTCGTCGAGGGCGTCCACCAGACCGCCGCGCGTCTGGGCACCTCCTCCGCCAATCTCAAGATCGGACTCTTCGGACAAAAGGACCGCGCGGTCCTCGCGCTCTGGACCGACCGCACGCCCAATCCCGTGCGCCTCCAACTTCCCGCCGATGTCGTAGGGCTGGACTTCCTCGGAAATCCCGCCGAACTGCCCGCCGACGGGCAACTCACCGCCTCTCTGCTTCCTACCTATATTGTACTGGAGGGGGAGACCGCCTTCGAACAACTGAAGGAGACGCTGGAAACGGCGGAGGACCAGTCGTTCCTCTTGAAGACCGCATTGCGGCTGGAGGCAGGGAACCAGGCCACCATCGTCATCGACAATCCAGAGTCAAGCCTCTCCGGCAACCTGAAATGCGACCTACGCATCGGCGACGCACCGAATTCCGCATTCACCCACGCCGATGGTCAGCCGATGCCTTGGGAAATTCCCGTCGTCCTCCCGGAAGGCCCTGCACAGCAACTTAGTGTGACAACCATCGACAATTCTGGACAACAGGAGACAATTCTCTTCACCCTGAATTTCAATACGCTTGCCCCTGGCAGGAACCACATCGTGTCCTTCGGCGACGCCCGACAGGACATCGTGCCGCCCGACCCGTGGATCCAGTGGTCTGGCAAGGACGACCTCGGCGGAGAGGTCTTCCTCACCTGCGACCAGGAGACCATCACCATCGAGGCCGTCGTCACCGACGACCGCCATTGCCACAACCGCGACATCACCGAACTCTGGGAAGGCGACTGCTTCCAGTTCGCCTTCGTGCCAGCGGTCCGCCTGGCTCCCCGCGAGATGAATCTAGGCTACGCCCCCGGCGACTCGGAATTCGTCTTCGCCCTCACCGCCTCCAATGGCCCGACCTGGCAAACCTACGCCAAGCCATATCCCGCCGAACCCGAATATACCATCGTTCGCGATGAGGAAACGCACACCACCACCTATCGCATCACTCTCCAGCGCAAGTTGCTCGGACTTGACAAGCCAAGACAGTTCTTCCGCTTCTGCTGCGTGGTCTTTGACGATGACGAGGGCGGCGGTCAATCCTATTACTACCAACTCTCCCCAGGCGTCACCGTCACCAAGGCCCCCCCGCAATTCCCCATCTTCCAGTTGCCGTAATCGCCATAACTCACTTTTCCAATTCGTGACGATAAGGCACGGAGGATTGTGCGCCGGGGCGCGTCACCGAGATTGCGGCGGCATGCTGGGCGAAGGCGATGGCCTCCTCGCAGGGCAGCCCTTCAGCAAGCGCCACCACGAAGGCGCCATTGAAGGTATCGCCGGCCGCCACGCAATCCACCGCCTTCACCTTACGAGCAGGATGTAGTTTCTTCGTCTTTGAGCACCAACACCCCTTGACGCCCATCGTAATCAGAATATTCTTCACGCCACGTTTTTGCAATACCGCTGCCGCCTGCGCGGCAGACGCTGCATCCACGACCCTCACGCCGGTCAGCAGCTCTGCCTCGCTCTCGTTCGGTGTAATCCACTCCAGGCACTTGTAAAGTGCGGAAGGCAATTTTGTTGCCGGTGCGGGATTTAGCACCACTGGAACCCCTGATGCTTTCGCGGCCTGAGCCGCCGCCAGAACCGTCTTAAGTGGTGTTTCCAGCTGCATCAGCAGTGCCGTGGCCTTCGGCAGTTCCGCGTCCAATATCGGCTTGGCATCCTCTGGACCAAGAGTGCCATTTGCCCCTAACGCTACGGAGATGCAGTTCTGACCATTCTTGCCCACCAGAATCAACGCCGTTCCGCTGGGCTGCTGATGGTCGACAAGCAAACGCGCGTCAACGCCATCCGCCTTCATTCGTCGGGTGGTATCACGTCCAAAAAGGTCATCCCCGACCTTGGCGATGAAGACGCATCTGGTGTTCTTTCCGCCCAGTCGGGCGACCGCGACCGCCTGGTTGGCACCCTTCCCGCCTGGATTCATCAAGAATGTCCCGCCGGAAACCGTCTCCCCCGGCGCGGGAATCTTTTTTCCTGCGATGACCATATCGGTATTTGTGCTGCCGAGTACAACGATGGATTTCCTTTTCATTAATGACTTCCCTTAACAACGATAAATTCTACGGCTATTTGAGAATTGATTCATACTATAACCATCATATCTGATTTTTACTATGCATCCATTGGCATATTCCAGGCAGATACTTGAAATGAACTCTATATTATATTGATTTGCGTGTAATTACAGTAATGCCTTCTTTATCATTGCAAATTCTTACCTGGACGGGGCTTTCCCAGAATGAAAACCGAAATCTCCCTCAATGGCAAGTGGTTGCTGTCTGGCAATGACGCCGGCGGCAAGCCCATTTCCCTCCCGGTACAGGTGCCCGGCTATGTCCATCCCGCGCTGGAGGACGCAGGATTAATCCCCTCCGTCTTTTGGCGGGACAATGCCAGACAATGCCAATGGGTGGAAAAAGTCGAATGGACCTTTTCCCACACTTTCGAGATTCCGACAAAGCAAGACCTCTCCCGTGCCGAACTTTACTTTGGGGGAATTGACACCTATGCGGACATCTATCTGAACAACAAGCATATCGGAACCACGGAAAACATGTTCGTGCCGATTCGGATTCCGGTTGAAAAAAACTTGAAGCACGGAAGAAACGACTTGAAAGTCGTAATCCATCCATACGCATCGATGCTTCACGGCAAACGACTGGACTACCCGTCGGCATTCGACGCCACGCGCGTCCATGTCCGCCGGGTACAATGTACCTTCCTCTGGGACTGGGTAGAACGTTTCATCTCGGCGGGCATCTGGAAAGAGGTAAAACTGGTCTTTCCCGAAATGGCCACCATCGGAGATGTCTTTGTCTATACGCAAGACATCGCGCCGACCAGCGCCTCGCTCATTCTGAAACTCCAGACCCAAGTCGCCATGAAGCAAGGCTGCCGCTTCGCCGTGGACATAGAAAGCCCTGATGGACAAGTGGTCTGGAATCAATCTGGCCGGGTCGTCTCGCCATCCCTCATGCTTCAGGCCGACCTTCCCAATGCCCAGCTTTGGTGGCCAAATGGCTATGGGGAACAACCGATTTATCGTGCGATTTTCACTCTTTACTCTGCCAAAGGCGATTTGCTTGACCGCAAGACCGTGCGTATCGGCATCCGGACCGTCCGCTTCGAATGTCTGCGGGATCAACCCGGCTCCTCCGAGGAGGACCGTACCGCCCGACGGCGCCAGTTCCTGAAGCAAACCGACAACCCGTATTCAGGCGAAAGCCTCATACTGCTGGTCAATGGCACACGAATCTTCTGCAAAGGAGGGAATTGGGTTCCACCTACGCCCTTCCCCGGAAACTTGCCGCCTTCGCACCGCGACAATCTTGTCCGTTTGGCGGCCGAGGCCGGAATGAACCTCCTTCGCGTCTGGGGCGGAGGCGAATACGAGCCGGAAGAGTTCTATGACTGCTGCGATCGATATGGTGTGATGGTCATGCAAGATTTCATGCTCTCCTGCGCGGACTACCCCGAGGACGACCCACAGTTCGTCAAAAACCTCCGCCAGGAGGTCCACGCCAATCTTCTGGCACTGCGCAATCATTGCAGCATCGTATGCTGGACCGGAAACAACGAGAATTGCGACGGCTTTGAGTGGGATGACCCGAAAATGACCGACCGGCCCTTGTTGGACGAGGTATTCCTTCCTGAACTGGCGGCGCTCGATCCCACACGGCCATTCCGACCTGGAAGCCCTTGGGGTGGAATGAAAAACAGTGACTGGACCGTCGGCGATTGTCACGACAGCTGGTGGTGGAGAGGTGCGGAGAAGATTACCCCGCAGCACTTCTCGCTGGTGCCGCGCTTCTCCACCGAATACCCCAATGGTGGATATCCTCTGCCCACCGCAATGCGGAAGTTCCTGTCCGAGGCAGACCTCCAAGAACCAGACGGCGAGATGCTGGAATACCATATCAAGAACAACCCGTTCTTCGACAAACTCGGCTGGCCCACCGTTCATGGCAGACTGATTCGCAATGCTCAGGCGATTCTCGGCAAAAGCGAAACCACAGAACAAGAACTCTTCCACCGGGCATATCTACAATATGAGTGGGTTCGCCTCGTCGTCGAAGGCATGCGCCGTGCCAAATGGTACAACTCCGGCGTGCTCTTCTGGATGTACAACGATTGCTGGCCCGCACTTGGATATGCACTCGTGGACTATTATGGCCGTCCCAAGCCAGGATGGTTCGCCGCCAAACGCGCCTTCGCCCCCGTCGTTGCCTCCATCACCCAGGAGAACGGCTTGATCGTCTTTTCGGTCCTCAACGACTGTCCAAGGGCACGGAATCTTAACGCAACGCTTCTGGAAGCCGATACATTGACAGGAGTTGTCAAGAAACGACAACAATTGACAATTTCGCTTTTCGCCCATGAGAACCTTGAAGTGTTGCAACAACCGATTCCCGACGAAGTCAACCATACCCTCCTTTTCTTGGAACTTCGACAAGACGGTGTTCTCTTGGATCGGGCACGCTGGAATGCAGGTTGGCTTTCCCAACTGGAGATTACCCCGGCGCAGATCACCTGGAAACGCATTGGCGATACGATTACTGTCCGCTGTCAAGAGGGCATTGCGCTTGGCGTGACTTTCGACGGCGATTTCATGCCTGATGACAACTGCTTCGACCTCCTCCCCGGCGAAGAACGCACCATCCACCTCTGTCCGCCCTACGGTGCCACGGAAACCGGCGCAGAAGTCATCCCCTACGCCTACCGAGGCATCTTCGTTTAGACGAGACGCTCGCACGCACGCGAGCGAGAACATTGCCAATTGCTAATTGTGTCCTGGTCTCATCCGAAATTCAAGCAACACCGCGTTGTCAGCACGACTGCCTCCGAGGTCACGCCGTTTGTCTGGCGAGGACGCCTCTATGCGGTGGAGAACTTCCAGCGCCACATGGACTTCCCTGGGCAGGGGGCGGACTACCGTTTCCACGAGGACGGCTGCTACATCCGCGATATTGCATCGGACATACGCCTGTGCTACCCGTGGCTAAACCACTATTTCACGACTGCCAATGTCTTCAACGGTAAAATCGTCCTCATCGGTGGGGACTACGGTTGGGATCGCCCCTGGTGGCATATCAAACAGCTGCAATTGATGACCTCGGATGACCTAACCACCTGGAGTCACCCCGTCACCATCCTGGAGGCCGACGACCGCGAGAACCTCTTCAACAACGCCATCGTCTTCGACGGCGAAAGATACGTCCTGCTCTATGAGACCGACGACCCAGCCTATGCCCCAAAATTCACCTTCCGCTTCGCGGTGTCGCACGACTTGCTCCATTGGGAGAAATTGCCAGAGGAATATCTCTATGGGCGCGGCAAATACGTCGGCGGACCGGCCCTCTATTTCCACGGTGGATATTATTACCTATTATATTTGGCGGAGACTTTCGGGAAATATGGCTTCTGGGACACGCGGGTCGCTCGTTCCAAAGACCTTCGTGCCTGGGAGGACGCCCCCGACGGGCGTTCTTTCGTCTATCCCGACACCAATCATATCACCAATCCCAAACTCGCACCGGAAGGGCGCGAAGTCAATGCCTCCGACGTGGAGATGGTTGAGTTCGGCGGTCAGGTTCATATTTGGTGGTGCGGAGGCAACCAGCGTGGCCTCGACGACCTCCAGCACGCAATTTACAACGGCTCACGCCAACAGCTCCTTGAGGCGTTTTTCGACTAAACCCGAAAACGCCTCAAGGGACACAATGTATTGGCTACCAATCAGAACCGGAAATCACGCTGACCATTTGCAATTTCCGCGAGATGCTGACGGGTGATTTCGCGCACCTTGTCGCTCTTGACATTGGCCAGTTCCTTCTCGATAAGCGCCTCACCAATGGCACGGGTCTCGGGAGTCGCATAGTCCTCAAGATATTCCTTGAGGGTCATCAAGGCATTCGGATGACAGCAGTCCTGAATCTTCCCGGCCTTGCAAAGTGACATGAAGCGGTCGCCTGTTCGACCGGCACGATAACAGGCGGTGCAGAAACTGGGGATGTAGCCCATCTGCATCAGCCAACGCGTGACATCATCCAAAGTACGGCGGTCATTGACATCAAACTGCGCAGACTCCTCCGCATCCGGCACATCGTCCGCATAGCCGCCCACACTGGTCTTGGAGCCGCCGGAGATCTGCGAGATGCCCAAATGTAGCACGCGCTCGCGGGTCTTCTGGCTCTCGCGCGTGGAGACAATCATCCCTGTGTAGGGCACCGCGATACGGATGCAGGCGACAATCTTGGCGAACTGGTCATCGTCGATGCCATTCTTAAAGCTGGCGGGGTCAATGTCATCCGCCGCGCGGATTCTTGGCACGGAAATGGTGTGGGGACCGACGCCGAAGGCGGCCTCCAGGTGCTCGGCATGCATCAAGAGCGCGGAGAACTCGTAGCGGTAGCGCTCCAGACCGAAGAGCACCCCCAGCCCGACATCGTCGATGCCGCCCTCCATCGCGCGATCCATCGCCTCGGTGTGATAGCAGTAGTCGTGCTTCGGACCAGTCGGATGAAGTTGCTCGTAGCTCTCCTTGTGGTAGGTCTCCTGGAAGAGGATGTAGGTGCCGATGCCGGCGTCCTTAAGTTTGCGGTAGTTTTCCACCGTGGTGGCCGCGATGTTCACGTTCACCCGCCGGATGGAGCCGTTCTTGTGCTTCACGCTGTAGATGGTCTTGATGGACTCCAGGATGTATTCGATTGGGTTCTCCACCGGATGCTCCCCGCTCTCGATCGCCAGACGTTTGTGACCCATGTCCTGCAAGGCTATTACCTCCTTGCGGATTTCCTCCTGGGTTAGCTTCTTGCGCACAATGTGCTTGTTCTTCAGGTGATACGGACAGTACACGCAGCCGTTCACACAGTAGTTGGAGAGATACAACGGCGCAAAAAGGACAATGCGGTTGCCGTAGAAGTCCTTCTTGATTTGTTCCGCCAACGCGAAGATCTCCTGGTTTTTCTCCGGGATGTCGCAATCCAGAAGTACCGCCGCCTCGCGATGGCCAAGCCCCTTGAGCAATTTCGCCTTCGCGATGATCTGATCAATCAGTTCGGCGTTGTGCTTGTTCTGCTCGGCGTAGTCCAGCGAGGCCAAGACCTCCTCGTGGTTGATGAATTCTTCGGCTTTATGAGAGGCAGGGTTGTAAATCATCTTAGTATTAATCTATCTTATTTATTACAAACGAATTAAATCGTATTTAATCCCGGACTTTCGTCATCAGTGCCTTGGCGGTTACGCCAGGAAGCATCCCCAGTTTCCCGGAAAGCGAACTGATGACATCCTGCGGGGCATCCAACGTCACGCTGATGACCGAGATATTTCGGGGTTTATATGGAATTCCCATGCGCCCAATGACATAGGTACTGTATTCATGCAACAGCGCATTCAGCGGAGCCACCGAAGAAGGTTCCTCCACGATGATGCCAATCAAGGCCACACGAGTTTCCATAACAGTCTAAAGGGAAAAGAGTAAAGTAAAAAAACATGATGGACACTTGACCCCAAGAGTCCCTATCAACGAAAACGCCCCGCACTTCCAGGAGGAAGGCGGGGCAGACATCGAAAGAGTTCAAATCGGATGGCTCAGGTCGGGGAACCTTCGCCACACGTGGAAATTGTTCGCATGCGCAAGCCTTCTTCCGCGGCACGTGGCCTTGGAGTCAGAACCAGGACTCGTTTATTGTTCTTAATATAATGCCGGTTTCCAAACTTGGATAACCCAAAACACCAATTTCCCCAGAAAGAAATATATTATGCGCAATGCCCATAATCGACCAGGGGACACATTCAATCGTTTTCCTTTCTTCACCATGGACAGCATCACCATTTCCCGCCTGCGTTGCAGCGCCCACATCGGTTGCGAAGAAGACGAGCGTGCCGTCGCCCAAGCACTCCTTGTCACCGCCACCGTAGAATTGGACACCCGTGAGGCTGCCGCAACCGACGACTTGGAAAAAACCGTGAATTACGCCAAGCTCTCCAAACAACTGATGAAATGTTGCGAGGAGTCCCAATGTAAGCTCATCGAGACACTGGCAGAGCAACTGGCCACCCTCTGCCTGAATGCCTCGAAACGCGTAAACAGCACAACAATTGAAATCCGAAAACCGGCCGGCATCAAGCACGCTGACTTTGCTGCCCTGACCATCACACGGTACAAAAACATCTCGCGGAAATAACGCAAATATCCTTAAATACCATGAAACTATTTATTAAATTCTTCTTCTTGCTGACGCCCTTCTTCGTCACCTCGATGATGCTGACGGCGACCCCCGACTGGCCTGACAAGTCGCGTCGCAAACTCGCTTTGCAGATTGGTCTGAGCGGTCTAGTCATCTGCCTCATCCTGCTTTTCTTCGGTCACTTCATCTTTGACGCCTTCGGCATCACCGTGGACGCCTTCCGAATCGGCGGCGGGCTCCTCTTGCTCCTTTCTGGAATCACGCTGGTCAATGGCAAATCCACCTCGCCGTCCCCTAAACTGGCTGATACCGTGGCAGAGTTCTCCGATGACAATATCTCGAATATCGCCGTTGTCCCGCTGGCAATGCCGGTGATGATTGGCCCAGGCACCAGCGCCGCAATTCTCATCCAGGGTGCTCAGCTCCAAAATGCAATGGACTACCTCCACACCATGCTTTCCATCTGCGCGGCTATCCTGGCGGTCACAGTCATCCTCTATCTGGCAACTTGGCTGGAGAAAAAACTCGGTCACCAAGGACTGGCCATCTTGAGTAAACTCACCGGACTGATTCTCGCCGCCTTAGGTGCGCAACTGATGGTCGATGGCATCAATAATCTCATCGTCATCCCGGCCCTCCTGCAACTAACCTCCGCAGGCTGAGGAACCACGCATACACGGCTAAAACTATTGCTTCGGCACCACGAGCACGGCGCATTCAGCGCGTGAGGCAACCCGCTCGGCGACATTGCCGAAGAAGAAATTCCGCAACTTGGACCCCGTGCTGCCCTGGCGGCCAAGAACAATCAGCGTAGCGTGGATTTCCTTGGCGTATTCCAGAATCTTCTCGTAATCGCGACCGATGCGGAAGGCCGGAACGAATTTCACGCCAGCGGGAACTCGCGGGCGGTAATCCGCATCCACACGGGCGTCGATATCCTGCTTGGCTTTGGCATCCAAGTCTATGTCCGCCTGGTAGATATAGGATTTCCAGAACTGCGAGTCGGGTTCGGGAATCACATTGAGTAGATGCAGTTCGGCATTGGCACGATGCTGTGCGGCATCGACCGCATAGTCGAACGCCCGCGAGGCATTTTCAGAAAAGTCCGTGCAACAAAGGATAATGGTTGGTTCGGCAGAAGTCGTCATGGCATTAGTCTCCTAACATTAGGTTGGGTAACCAGAGGGCAATCTGCGGGAAGATGGTCATGATGGCCGCCCCGACAATCAAGACACCGACAAAGGGAATACATCCCCGAAAGACTTTCTGCAGTGGAACATCGCGCATCATTCCGGAAACGACGTATGCGTTGAGTCCGACAGGAGGCGTGAGCACGCCAATTTGCACCACGGTGACTACCATCACGCCAAACCAGATCGGGTCGTAGCCCAGCTTCAGAATCACCGGATAGAAGATGGGGATGGTCATCAATACCATCGCCAAGGCGTCAACCACCGTTCCCATGATGATGAAGAACAGGAGGATGAACGCCAGAATGCACCACCCAGGCAACGGGAGATTGGCCAGGCTCCCCGCAATGCCGTCGGGAATTCCAGTCACCGCCAGGAAACGCCCGAATATCATCGCACCAGCGATGATGACCAGAATCATCACGCTGGTTCGAAGAGTCTCTTGGATGGAACGAACCAATATTTTCCAAGTCAGACATTTGCGAAAAGCCGCAATGGCCATAGCGCCCGCTGCGCCGACAGCGGCTGCCTCGGTGGGCGTGAACCATCCCACGAACATTCCTCCCATCACCAGCAGGAACAGAAGCAGAGTCTCCACCACGCCCAACAGCGATTTCCATCTTTGACACCACGAGACCGGCGGTGCGGCGGGTCCCAACTCCGGATGGCGTGAACAGACCCACAATATATACAACGAAAAGAGCACCGCAAGGAAGATGCCTGGCAAAATTCCTGCGATGAAGAGCCGCGCTGGCGACTGCTCGGTCATAATGCCGTATGCAATAAAAACCACGCTTGGTGGAATAAGCATGCCCAACCCGCCGCCCGCCGCCACGGCCCCACCGCCCAGGCTCATCGAGTATTTGCGAGCGCGCATCTCCGGCAGAGCCACGGCGGCAATGGTGGCGGTGGTGGCCGGCCCCGAACCGCAGATGGCACCAAAAGCCGCCGATGCGCCGACTGTCGCGATGTTCAATCCGCCAGGCAGGAATCCCAGCCAGTCGTAAGCAGCCTGGAAGAGCCGTTTGGAGATGCCGGAATGGTATGCTAGCTGCCCCATCAACACAAAGAGCGGTATGACCGTATAGTCGTACTTGCTGAAGGTATCAAAGGTGCTGGTCACCATCAAATGATAGGCGGCAGATGGATTATGCATGACCAGCAAAAAACCAACGCACCCAACAATCGCCAGTGAAAAACCAACCGGCTGGCTGATGAACAGCAGTGCCAGCAGAAAAAAACAACCGATGATACCAATGCCGACAGGAGACATCTTAGGAATGAGGAATGAGGTATGAGGTATGGCGGGGTTCGGGGGCGTCAGCCGTAGAATTGTAGGGGTAGGTTCCGTGCCCGCGCGGTCGTTCCGTGCCCGCGCATTTTTGCGCAGGGGGGAAGCGCGGGTCACTAGGGCCGAATCATTTCACGGCCAGGATGGGTGAGATTGTAGATGACCACCAAGATTGCCAAACAGAAGGAAAAACCCATCACATACAACACCCAGAAAATCGGCACATTGAGCGACAAGCCGACCGCATGTGTGGCAAACAATCGCGCGCCATGCTGGAAACAGCTCCAAGACAAGTACATGAAAAGCGTGATTACCAGCAACCGATTGATCGTGTCCCAGAAGATTCGTGTACGTTTCGGAAATCGCTGGAAGAAGAATTCAACTGCGATATGCCCCTTCACTGCAGTTACGTATGGCAGTGCAGATGAAGCACATAGACATGCCAGAAGCTGAACCACGTCCACTGCGCCACGAATGGGACAACCGATTTGACGCCCCACGATATCCGCCAGCGTCAACGCCAAAAGCGCCAATAGTGCCACGCCAGACACTCCAGCCAAGCCGATGCAAAGGAATGCCGCAACCTTGCGGTAGTTTTCCCAGAAACTCGCCTGCGCACTGCCACCGCGCATCGTGAACACCCCCGCCACCACCACGGCAGTCAACAGGCAAAGAAGCGTGGGAAAATGATAGGGATTCGACATGCTTGTGCCATCGTCGGTCTCCGGCGGCAACTCCGGCAGGGGTATTTCGCCTTCCTGCGCAATTTGCGCTTTCAAGAACTCCAGCGCCTCGGTTCCTGGCAACCCGCGATTATCAACGCCTTTTGCCCACTCCTCAAGTACTGGAGCGATTTTTTCACGGGCGATAGCATCCTCCTCCGGGAGTAGCGTCTCCACGCGTTTCCCCAGTCCCCGCACAAAGGCCTCGCCGGCCTCGTCTGCCTCGTCCCATGCCAACCCATGCCTGGGAATCCACTCCTCGTTGATTTGCATAATAATATTGCGAATGTCCAGGGGAAGTTTTCGCCACACATCCAGGTTCATCACCACGAACATTGCCGTGGTGTAGCCGCCGGAGGGAATTTTCACTACGGAATCAATCACCTCGCCTTGCCGCCAGCCCTTGAGCGTCTCGATGGGACACAAGGTCCCCTCCACCACGCCTTTGCGCAATGCCTCGTAGGTGTCTGGCTGCCCCATTCCAATCGCATTGCCCTCCAAAGCACGAATTACCAATGCGGAGACGCCTGTTCCGCGAATGGATTTCCCCTTGAGCTCGGAGACCTTCGTCACCTGCCCTTTGACCGCCAACACGCCTGGACCATGCGCATGGATGTACATCACTTTCACATCCTTGAGTTCCTCGGGCTGGAACTTGCGGAAATAGGCGTTCGCAATGCGGGTGGCCTGCCGTCCATCCCGATACCCCAGCGGAAGATCCAGCCCCTCGATCATCGGAAACATCCCGCGCGAATACGAAAAGCAACTCATCCCAAGGTCAGTGACGCCCTGCACAACGCACTCGTAGTTCTCGCCCGCGGCCGAAAGCACGCAGCCGGGATAGACCTCCACCTTCACTCGCCCTCCCGTGCGCTCATAAACTTCGTCTGCCCACTGTTGCGCCAGCTGACTATGGACATGCGTTGCTGGGAAAAAGACGCTGTAGGTCAGCCGGAACTCCGGGTCGACGGCGGTGGGCAATGGTGGTGCCAGCGCCTCGTCCGTAATGGCGACTTGCTCTTTCAGAAACGCCAGCGCCTCGCTTCCCGGCAGCCCCTTTGCATTGACTGCAGCGGCCCACTCCTCCAGGACGGGGGCGATCTTTTCCTGCGCAATGGCATCCTCCGTTGGCTCAAGCGTCGAAATTGTCTTGCCCAGCGAAAGGACAAATGCCTCGCCCTCGGCGTCCGCCGCATCCCACGCCTGACCATGCTTGGGAATCCACTCTTCGTTGACTTGCCGGATAATCTGCTGGATGTCGGGTGGCAGCCGACGCCAAGTATCCTGGTTCATCACCACAAACATCGCGGTGGTGTAGCCGGCCGAGGGGATTTTCACCACGGAGTCGATCACTTCACCCTGCCGCCAACCCTTCAGCGTCTCGATGGGACACAAGGTCCCTTCCACCACGCCCTTGCGCAACGCCTCATAGGTGTCGGGCTGCCCCATGCCGATTGCATTGCCCTCCAAGGCACGAATCACCATCGCGGAGACGCCTGTGCCACGAATGGATTTCCCTTTGAGCTCGGAGACCTTCGTCACCTGCCCCTTGACCGCCAATACGCCTGGTCCATGCGCGTGGATGTACATCACCTGGACATCCTCAAGCTCCTTCGGACGGAATTTCCGGAAGTAGGCGTTTGCAATACGGGTGGCCTGTCTGCCGTCCTGATACCCCAGCGGAAGATCCAGCCCCTCCATCATCGGGAACATTCCACGCGAATACGAGAAGCAGCTCATCCCCAGATCGGTGACGCCCTGCACCACACACTCATAATTCTCGCCTGCCGAAGACAACACGCATCCGGGAGAGACATCTATCTTCACCCGTCCGTCCGTCCGCCGGTAAATCTCATTGGCCCATTCCAGGGCGAGCTGACTATGTACATGCGTAGCCGGAAAGAAGACGCTGTAGGTCAGGCGGAATTCTGGCTGAGAGGCGCTCAGCATCAGACAAAAGATTGCCAGCCAAGCGTAAAAGAAAATCTTTCGCATCGTCGTTCAGTAGTTGTAGTCCACTGTTTCGGGGCGACCAGAATTTGCGGAACGAAGCGCCGTGCCGTCAAAGGCTGCCTGGGTATTGGACAATTCTTCGGGCACAAAGCCCCAGTTCACCCGCCGCCGCAAGCCAATGACCGTAACTTTATACCTGTTTTTCTCCGCAAAAAATGTAACTATTCTGGAAAGACGCATTACTTTAATATGAAAATATCAAATTTCACTGTTTTTGAGAATGTTTTTTCCTTCTCCCAAGGATGTTCCTCTCATGAGACGTCTTCTCCCAATCCTCTGTCTTGCCTTCGCTGGCGTCTTAGTCGCTGAATCCATGTTGAACAACGGCGACTTCGAACTGAATGACCAAGGATGGTTCTTTCCTGAATGCGCACGAACCGAGGCTTTTGCTGGCCGAGACGGCACTGCCGCGCTTCGTTTTCAACGCCTTATGCCCGCAAAGGAAGACGCAGTTGCACTATCGGAAATGATGGCGCTACTCCCCGGACACTGCTATACTCTGGAAGCATGGGCGAAAAGTGAAACACTCAAAGACGGTGCCCCTCGCCTTGGCGTCAAGTTTGCCACCGGCAAAAAAGGAAAGACACTTCTGCCGGGGAGCGCCAAATGCATCGCCCTTCCCGAAACAGCCCAGGATTGGACACGGCTCTGCCTGGATTTTACCGTGCCGAGCCAAGCCACCTCCACCAAAGTGAACATTACTTTTCCACGGCAGGTCACGGGAACTGTATGGCTGGATAGACTATCGGTGAAGCCAGCCAACTACCCGTTCACCCTCGCATTGCTTTATCCAACGCAAGGTATTATTGACGAAAACACTTCCGTCTTGCGTATCGCAGTCGCCAAGCCAGGCGAGTTTGATCTGGCCAAAGAACTGGTGCACAAAACACTGCGCCTGAATCAAGCAGGTCACCCTCATGCCCTGCGATCCGCCGCGCCAATCGTGGAGTTCCCGCTGAAACTGGCTTCACAACAAGAGTTCCTGAACGCCACTGTCGAACTACTGGACAACGACAGTCAGCGTGTCCTGGTTACGCTCCGCATCAATCTGCGTGTCCTGCATGGTCAAGATGCCCTGCCCGACACCTCAGTCACCATCGACTCACGGCAACGCACCGTCATTCAGGGACAGACCGTCTTGCCAATTGGTCTTGTGGCGACCTCAGCCGCCAATTTCCCGACCAATTCCCCTTTCCAATTCCTCCTCCCCACACCAGCAGCCATTGACGCAATTCATTCTCCCGCAGAGTTGAAACATTTCCTGGATACTTGCCATCGGCATGGACTGAGAACTATACTCCCTGTCGATGACAAGTGTTGGCCCTGGCTTAACGACCCTACCCCAATCGCCGAACTGCGCCGTGAACGCCTGCTGACGGATTGCGCAACCCACCCCGCTGTCGCTGCTTGGATGCTCGCTCCAGACACTCCTTTTGACGGCAAGACACATTACCAGGTTAATCGAATGGACTGCAACCACCCCGTCTGCCAAGTACTGGATGGAACACGATTGACAAGCAACTATTTATGCAATGGCGACGGTCTCATCGGATATCTTGAGCCCCTTGCCAAAGAACATCCAGAAGAGATGCTCACCCAGGCACGAACTTGGATAGATGAACTGGTCGAAACACGCCTTCCTGTCTGGATGGTCTTGCATTTCCCTGTGGACACCACGGAAACTTTCGAGAACCTGCGGACACTCGCTCTGCTGGCAGCCGCCCAAGGAGCCAAGGGGTTTTTCTTCGTTCCACCTCTTTCAGAAAATATAATTCAATTACTTGATAATCAATATATTAATTATATAGATATAGCATCCGAGATAGCATGTATCCTTCAAGACTTGTCACCCTACCTCCTGTCGAATAATCCTGTTCGGGACATACCAGTCACCGTCAAAAAAGGAAACGCCATCGCACGCGAGTTCACCGATGCGCAAGGCAAAAGGGTCATCCTGCTGGTCGGCGGGTTCCTTCCCGGCAAAACCCATGTCACCCTGAACCTTCCGAAAAATGCCACCGTCACCTCTCGTTTCGGTGCCACCAAACCTCAGCGCAATGGCGTCTGGACTTTTGAAGGCAAGGGACTCTGCGCCGACATCCTGGAGATAGAGGACACTGCCACCAAGTGAAAAAAGCGCACACGCCGTTTTTACCCATCGGTTACAAGTGCCGTGACTCGTGACGAAGCAGTGCGACCTTGTTGGACAAACCGCCGCCGTAGCCAGTCATTTTACCATCGGCACCAATAACTCGGTGACAGGGAATGATGATGCACAAGGGATTCCAGCCGACGGCGCCTCCCACCGCCTGGGCGGACATCCGTGCCACTCGCCGCCGTCGGGCAAGTTCCTTTGCCAGCGCGCCATAGGTCGTGGTCTGCCCAAAGGGAATCTCCAGCAATAGCCCCAGCACCTCGCGTCGGAAGTCGGTCAGCTCATCAACAATGCGGTAGTTTGGCAGAAAACCAGCTTCGCGACCACTGAAGTAGCAATCCAACCAATGCCGAGTCTCCTGGAAAATCGGAAGATCACAGGCAATTCCTCGGTCATCCCCCTGGCGCGTTCCCGCAAAGTGAACTCCGGTAAGGCACTCGCCATCACTACTCAACCAAAGGTCATCAAAGCCGTCCGGAGTTTGATATCTTGATTTAAAATTCATTGTAATCTATTTAAAAACAATTAGTTATATAGTTATTAAGCAGAGTAGAAACTGAAAGAATCCACGTTCGCCAAACTGTCGGGAAATTGGCGTTATCCTGTCCACCTGGTTTATTTTCCAAAGTATTGCACGCCGACCTCCGCATCAGGTCGTTTGCGTACTGTTGGATTAACCGCATTGATGCGGGCATAGCATGGACAATTGCGGTCATGGTCGTTGATTACGCCGCACGCCTGGAGATGTGAATAGACGGTCGTGGGTCCCAAGTATTTGAAACCACGCCGTCGAAGATCTTCACTAATCCGTGTAGAAAGACCGTTACTCACTGGAATCCAGCCCTTCGCATGGCGGTCGTAGAGAATGGTGCGTCCATTCGAAAAGCCCCAGAGATAGTCGCAGAATGAGCCGAATTCCGTGCGGATGGCCTGGAAGCATCTTGCGTTGGTGATGACCGCCTCGATCTTGCGTCGGGATCGAATCATCCCGGGCGTTTCCAGAATACGCAGGACATCCGCCTCTCCGTAGCGTGCAATACGGTCATAGTCGAAGTCCTGAAAACATTTGCGAAAGACTTCGCGTTTCTGCATCATCATGTTCCAGTTCAATCCGCACTGCATGACCTCCATCATCAGGAACTCGAACTGTCGGCGGTCGTCGTGCAACGGCACGCCCCATTCCGTGTCGTGATACCGGATGTTGATCTCCGACGTTGTATCCCAATCACAGTATGCCATAAGGTTATCCTCTACCGCATGCCATCCCCAGCACCATCAACAGGAATCCCAACAGCAGCACGCCCAAACTCTTCTTGCATTCGTGGAAATGCAGAATTGCGAACAACAGATGCGTTACCTGGAAAATTAGCCCAAGCAGCCCCCAAAGAAGGCTCTCCTTGAACTCGTCAATCAACAATCCAATTGCCCCGATGACATAGATGACCAAACCAATCCAACAAAGTAACATCTGTCGCTCCCTTCGTTACTGATTAGGATTTTAAAATTGCTTTATAATTTAGTCCTCGAACTCGAAACCGTCCAGTACCGGGCTGTCAAGGCGCAGTACATTTTCCACGGCGATGGCAGTGCCATCCGCCAAAAGGAGCCGGTGCGCCACAGTGTCAACTTTGACCAGCCGCCCCGATGTGCACACATACTTTCCACCGGCTTTCATGGCATCCGCCACGAAATGCTCGACTTCGACCCGTGGTTGCTCGGTCAAATGCGCCGTCAGTGCCGCAAGCCGCGCATCCAGAAGTGCACGAGCGCTCTCGGTGAGTTCGCGGCGCGCTTCCGTCACCCGCGCGGTTTCATGCAGGATGGCCGCGTAGCCGGTCAGCGCCGCAAATGGCGCGAACTGTGCCGCACGGTCGCGCAAGGGCATCGGAGGATGTCGCCGCGAAACATGATGTGGCAACTCTAACATGTCTTGATACGGGAACTCCATACCCTCTCACCTCTACCCTCTCACCTCTACCCTCTCACCTCTACCCTCTCACCTCTACCCTCTCACCTCTACCCTCTCACCTCTACCCTCTCACCTCTACCCTCTCACCTATGCCTTGTGTCCGCCAATCTGTCGATTGCGTTCACGCCCCGTGGCCCCCTCCTCCAGATTCATCCCCTTGAATAACGCATTCTTTCCGAGTTTCTGCCGGATGGCAATGACCGCCTCCTGACGGCGACGCTCCCGATCCAATTCGGGCTGTGCTGTTACACTTTCGCGTTCCAATGCTACGTCATTGATGAACAAATCCAATTGTCCAGGAGAATGATGCTCCAACGCCACTTCCCCAGACACGACCCGACAAGCAGTCACGTTGATACGTCGAACCAGCAGTCGCGGATTTGCCAATTGATCGAAAAGTCGCGTCATCGCCTCCAGAATGAGTGTAGTTGAAGAAGTCGGGTGGGCAAGATTGACAAAACCATTCGCTGGTTTGGGAACCATTCGGCCATAGTGATCAATATGCACCTCGCCAGCATATTTATTGGCACGAGTCGCATCGGCAAGGTTACTTCGGTCATAGCCAATATATAGCGCGAGCCGATTGGTCACCAGATGCCTTTCCACGAGGTCAAGTACCAACAGGTCGGTCATCTCCCGCACAACCAGCCGTGCATGCGCGACATCATATGGCTCCTGGAGCACCTGCCCGGAGCTGAGGCTATTGTCCGCAGGACGGTATGCCTTGATCTCCGCAATGGTACAAGGCTCCCATCCCCAGGCATGGTCGATGAGCAACTCCGCATTGACCCCGAAAATCCGGTAGAGCAACTCCTCATGTTCCAGTGACATCCGCGCCACATCGCCCAGCGTGCGCATCCCGTGCGTCACCAGCCGTTTGGCGATGCCATGACCGACTCGCCAGAAGTCGGTCAGCGGCTGATGCGTCCACAACTGCCGTCGGAAGTCTTCCTCGTTCAACTCGGCGATACGTACGCCATCTCCATCAGCAGGAATATGCTTGGCCACAATGTCCATCGCGACTTTGGCAAGAAAGAGATTGGTGCCAATGCCCACCGTTGCGGTAATACCAGTGGTTTGAAACACCTCGCGGATAAGTTTGGCGGCAAACTCACGAGGAGACAAGTGGTAAAGCTGGAGGTACTGCGTGGCCTCCAAAAACACCTCGTCAATGGAATAGACATGGATGTCCTTTGGCGACACATATTTGAGATAGATTCCATAGATGTCGGAACTGACCTGAAGATACCGCGCCATCCGAGGGGTCGCAGTAATATACATCAACTCCAGTGACGGATTGGCCGCCAGTTCGTTCGCATTGCAAGAGCATCCGGCAAAATGGCATCGAGGTGCCTGGCGGAGACGCTCCGCATTAATCGCACGGACTTGCTCCACAACCTCAAAGAGGCGCGGACGCCCCGAAATGCCCAATGCCTTCAGCGAGGGCGAAACTGCCAGGCAGATTGTCTTCTCCGTACGACTGGCATCTGCCACCACGAGATTGGTGGTCAACGGATCCAGACACCGCGAAACGCACTCTACCGAGGCATAGAACGACTTGAGATCAATCGCAATGTAGATATGACCGTAGGCTGACATGAACACCCATGAATTATGCATGAAAAAATATAGTCTAAAATTTAATATAATTTAATTGAAAAATTTTTCAATAAAAAATATCATATAAATACAAATATTTTTCCGTTATTTTACGGGTCATCCTGAGCAAAAAAAAAGACCCCCGGATCCCTTGCGGGGGATCCGGGGGCCTGGCGAGAAACGGTTCGCGCCGCGCTGCTTTCCCGCGCTCTTGAACGCAGTATCATCGCCGCGGGGGGCCTTAACGGCCGTGTTCGGGATGGGAACGGGTGTCACACCCCCGCCGGAGGCACGAACCAAAGGGGTGGCACGGGACAGGTAC
>JAFZWH010000039.1 GCA_017617415.1 Victivallales bacterium
ACGACGGAGGTGGTGGACCCGCTGATATCGACGACGGAGGTGGTGGACCCGCTGATATCGACGACGGAGGTGGTGGACCCGCTGATATCGATGGGGGAGGTCTCTCCGTAGTCACCATTGACAGGGAGGATATTTAGGTCTAAGTTGGGGGAGATGGTGTTCCCCTCCACGGCGACTACTGTTCCTTCCCCCCGAGTGGGCGAGGCTACCGTGTTCGGCATGGCGTCGATATTCAGGTTGCCGCCTAGCGTCGCGTGGGAAGTGATATAGTCTTCCCACATGCTCTGGGTCAGGGCGACGTCAAATTCGTCAACGATACGTCCCATGGTTGGTTCTCCTGGGTATTCGGGTTAAAGCCAAAGATATGAAAAGGTGGGGCATGCGAGAGCGTCTCAGGCAGCGAGAAACTCAGACGATGACTTAAACGCCGATGTCTATGCGTGCAAAGATGCAGGAGACGGCTTCTGCCGTCTGCCAATCGTCGATAAAGTTAAACTTATTGAATATACCACAAGTGCCGTAATTTTCCATGTCAATCCAAACAATAACATGCAAATGAGTTTTAATGAGTCGGTCGGTGGAGATAGCGGCTGCGCCGCTTCAACTGCGTTTTTTATGTAGATATCCGCAATTCCTCGAACTCCAATGGCAATTCGCTGTTTTCAGGATAGATTAACTGACAGGCATTTCCTTTGACGTCTCCTGCACAGAACGCCTTCTGCACGTTCTGTCCAGACACCGAAGAAACATCTCCATTCCAAGAATGACATATCAATTTGTACAGCCCCCATTGAAAGTCCCCATCCGCCCACGTTCCGCCGAGCAGTACCGCCCGACGCGTCTGAAAGCTGACCAGACCTATCTCTTCGGCTCCACGCATATCGACAACGGTGGCTGTTCCTACTACCGTATTCTGTTCATTTCCCAGCTACTATCCCAGATTTACGACCAGGCGCTCTTCTGCGATTCACGCATCCGCTTCAACTGCAAAGAATTGTTTCCGTTGCTCAAGTCGTTTCGGCTCCAACGCGCATGTGCCATCCGCGATCTCCCATGGTTCCACGACGTGATTCTGACGGCGAAAAAACAGTATGGCTTCCCCGTCATTTACGAAACCGACGATATTCTGGTGCAGGACGACATTCCCATCCACAACTGCTACCGCGACATCTTCCGCGAGGGGGCGGAAGCGATTCCCGTCTATATGAACGGCAGCGACGTCGTCACGGTCACCTGCGACCGACTGGCGGAGTACTACAGCACGAGATTCGACATCCCACGAAGTAAATTCCATGTCATTCCGAACTATCTGCCACGGTATTTCTTCGACTCCTACGACGAGGCCGTCATCCTGGACCGCATCCGCACGCAGCAGACGCGCCGCCCGCGCATCTGCTTCTCCTGCGGTCCGTCTCACTTCGATGTGCGCCGCACGGGTGCGGGAGACGATTTCTCCGACCTTCTGGATTGGATTGTCGTGAACCGCAGAAAATACCAGTTCATCTTCCACGGCGGTTTACCGCCGTCCCTCGAAAAACACTCCGACGACTTCATCCGCATCCCAGTCGGACCGTTTCTGGATTATCCACGCGTCCGGCGATCCCTCCGCGCCGACCTCTTCCTCCAGCCACTGCAGCGCAATGTCTTCAACGAATGCAAGAGCCCGATCAAGCTACTGGAGGCATGGGCCGAGGGCACGCCCGCCTTCGTCCAGGGACTCGGCAATTATCAGAGGCTCGCTCCCGAGGCATGCTTCGACACGACGGAGACCCTCGAGCGAATGGTCGGGGCACTCTTCGCCGATTCGGATGCACAGTTGCAGCTCATCCGTCGCAACTACGCACGAATGAAAGACTTCTGGCTTGACAGCCATCTGGACGAATGGCTCCAGGTGATGCTATGAACTTTCGACGGGACGTCGGACGACAGACGCCGGACGTCAGGCCGGACGGGACGTCGGACGACAGACGTCGGACGTCAGGCTTTAGCCTTCGGCATATATTTCTCCGCCAGGGGCGAAAGCCTGAAATAGACGGCGGCGGCCTCCGCGTGTCGTTTCTGCAACTCCGGCGGGGGTGGCACTTTCCGGGCTGAATACGAAATCAGCAGGTCGTTCAGAATCGTCATGCGGCACAGCGGGTTGTCCGCAAAGCGCTTCAGGGCCTCTGCGGCGTAGGCTTCCATCGCCTGATATTGGCCGGCGATGTGGAGCAGCCGCAGATAGATGTCCGGCAGCCCCGGGTCATCGGGGAATTCCCGCAGCGCGACGTCAAGAATCGGACGCCATACGGCGACGTCCTTCTGGTGGAAATACGCCGCCGCGCCCATCAGCGCACGCACGACACGCTGGTCCGGGCCGTGGACGTCGGGGATGTCGCCCCTCTGGATTCGGTCATAGAGTTCGGGGTACTTTGCGCAGGCCTCCTTGGTGATCCAGTCATCCCAGTTGCTCCGTTTCGGCTTCTCCGCCGTGATCTGCCGCGGATGCATCCGGTAGAGCGTCCGCGCGTCAGGGTCGAAGTGGAGGTCGTGCAGCTGGAACAGACGCGTGAAGAGGTAGGCGTCGTCCAGCCCCGACATCTTGTCGCCGTGGACTTCAAGGAAGCCCCCCGCCTCCAGCAGCGGCCCGCGCCGAAAGAAGGTCGCATTGACATTGACCTTCGGGGCGAAGAATGCCGTGAAATGGGAAAGGCGTGAACCATGGATTTCGTGCAGATACCCTTTTTCATCGCTGAAAAGGTACTTCGGCGCATAGCTGGCCGCATACTCCGGATGGGAGTCCATAAAAGCAACGACCTTCTCCACGTCGAAGGGGAGCATCAGGTCATCGTGGTCAAAGCAGACGATGTAGTCGCCGCACGAACGCTCAATGAGGTAGTTGCGCGAGCGCGCGATGCCCAGGTTCTCGCGGTCGCGGAACACGCGTATCATATCCCGATGCTCGACGGCGAGCTGGTCCAGCAGCCAGTCCAGACCTGGCTCGGGCGACGCGTCGTTGCGCAGCAGAAGCTCCGTCCGTCCATACGGGGCAAAGGCGCGGACGACCGACTCCACGCAGGGACGCAGATAGTCGCCCCGGAACACCGAGAGGATTACCGAGATGCGCTTCTCCGGCACGGCACGGATGGCGGTAGAGGCGTCTGCGGCGGGGCGGATTTTCGCCCAAGCCTCCAGCACGGTTCCCGGAACGGCACCTGGCTCCGGCGTGGAAGCAACGGCTCCCGCCGTGTATGATAAAATATGTATCTTGTTGTTATTAAATAAGTTATTATAATTAATACACTTCTTCACGTCGGCGATGTCAAGCGGCATGTTTCCATCCTCCGTGCGCACGGCGTCTGCCCGAACCAGGATTGCCGATGGCTGCCGCGCACTGTCCGCCTCCGCTCCGACGAGACCGTTCTTGCCGAAATGGAAGGCTCCAATGCCTAGCGCGGCCATGTCGGTCTGTTTCTCCAACGCCTCCACGCCGTTGCGGAAGTGGAAGTTTTCCAGCAGGATATCGCCAGTGGAGCAGTAGAAGAGGAAGCGCCCTGCAGGCTGTGGTGCGCCTGAAAAGAAGGAAATCCGTTTCGGGAATCTGCGTCGCCACTCGTTCAGCAGGGCTTTCTGTGACGCGTCGGCGATGGCCTCCTCGGAAATCAGGATCTCCGCATTGGCATATTCTGCTGCGGCGGCGGTGAGGGACTCCATCGACGCGGCGAGGACGAACTCCGGCACGTCGGCGGGGCGCAGGATGACCGAAATCGGCGGAGCCAGCCGCTGACGCACGCAGGGGATGCAGTTCAGCTGCTCCACGACCATTCCCGGCGTGATAGACCGCGTGCATTCGATTTCGCGCGGGGTTCCGAGATGACGCGGACACCAGACGGGGGCCTTGGGGTCATAGAAGCAACCGCTGTCATTCCAGCAGCCATGGCAAAAATTCTGGTTGAAGACGCGGTAGGGCGTCGGGAACTCGGAGCCGTCGTGGGTGAAACCCGCAAGCATCACCACGGGGACGCGGCAGCACCAGGCCAGCCAGCTCAGCCCGCTGGGCAGACCGATGAAGAATTCCGCATGCTGCAAAAACGCGATGCGCTCGGAGAGCGGCCTGCGGCCCGTGAAGTCCTCCGCCTCCGACGGGACGCGATAGTCTTTTCCGGCAATACGCAGGTCATGGTCACGGTCAATGACCAGCACGCGGAAGCCGAGGCGCTTCAGGTAGCGGCAGACCGCATTCCAGCCGTTCGGATAGTTCCAGAACTTCGCGGGATTCGTCGCCATCGTCGCAATCACGACATATGGTTCGGGAAACGGCCGGGGCGCATCCAGCTTCAGGCGCGTCCGGCGGGGAACCGCCCGCACGCCGAGAATTCGCGCGACGGAGCCCTGCATCCCGAAATACTGATGTTCGGAGGGACGCCACGACAGGCGCTCCCTCGTAAAGATCGCGCAGAAATACGATGCGTAGAAGCCCTCGCAGCTCGGATGCGAGGCGATGGGCAGGAAATGAAGCTCGAGGTACTGGTCCTTCACCAGACGGATCAGCCATTCGCCGCAGACACACGTCACGTCGGCGCGATGCTCGATGCGGAACGCCTCCACGTATGGAAGCCACGCCAGATTGTCGCCCAGCCCGCCGTCGGGAACCACAATCATCACCCTCTTCCCGACGCAGTCGTAATCGTGGCACGCGAGCATTTTGCCAGTCGCGCGATCAACCACCTCAAACCGATAGCGGATGAAGTACTTGCGCTCGCCGACCACCATCTGGCCTGGTTTCAGCATCCGCTCGTCCAGCAGCGTCTGGGTCTCCAGGTCATAAACCCGCACCAGACATGGCGGCATGGCCGCAGGGCTTGCAATCCGATAGCCGTTGTTGAAGTCGAAGCGAAGACCGCATTCCATCTCCATCACGGGGACTTCCGTCAGATGGACCATCGATTGGGAAATGCGCGGGTCTGGCCCGATTTCGGGACTTACGCGCGTCGCTTCCCAAGCCCCCTGCTGAATAACGAGGTCGGAAGGAGCCGCCGAGGCCATAGTGTAAATAGGTCGCGCGGTGGTCGAACCAACCGAGAGGCTCGGCGTTGGATTGGTTTCGTAATGGAACGCCATGGCGACAGGACCTTCAGTCTTCTAGCCTCTCTGCCGGAGGAGCGCCAGCGGCACATCGGGGGCGGCAGCGGAACGGCGTACTGCCGCCGCCACGGCGGCAGAGATTCTACCGGAAGGTTCTGCTGGCGGGGGCACCAGCAGTACAGCGGAGACTCCAGGACCTCAGGAGGCCAGCATCCCGCGTTTCTTCCCGACGATGTTCTCGCCGGCGGAGTCGGCGAAGGCGCTGGCGGCCAGGAGGTCCTGGTACTGCTGGCTTCCGTCGTCGCCGAACTTCAGCGTGACGTCCGAGACGCCCGTGACCTTGACCGAGTTCGCGCCGTCGGTATAGGTGAGCGCGGCGGCGTCCCACTTGGACGCGTCGCCCTCCGCGAACCACAGCGTGACCTTGCCGTCCGCGAGCTGCTCGACGGTGTCGCTGCCCCAGTTGCCGCCGAAGACGAAGAGGTCGTCCCCGCCCAGGCCGTGCATCGAGTCGTCGCCGGAACCGCCGACGAGGATGTCGTTGCCCGCCGCGCCGACGAGGCGGTCGTTGCCGCCGTCGCCGAAGAGCCAGTTGTCGCCGGAGTTCGCCCAGATGACGTCATCGCCCGCGCCGCCGTGGACGGTCAGTCCGCCGCCGACATACTCGAAGCGGGTGCTGGTCAGGTCCACCACGTCGGCGCCCGCGCCGGCCTGGATCTCGTCGATCTTTGCGAGGCGCGCCTGCGCATCCACGCCGTCGGGGAAGGCGGAGTAGATGTCGTCCAGGAAGAAGACGTCGCCGTTCGCGTCATCGGTCAGCAGCAGGATGGACGCGTCGTCGGAGCCGAAGAAGAGGTCGCCGATCTGGTTCCTGCCCTTCAGCTTCGCCTTTTCGCCAGGCAGGCTGACATGGCCCGCACGGTAGTTGGCGTTCCAGACGCCGGTGACGCGCCCGAACATCACGTCCGTGAAGTCGTTGGTCTCGGCCGTGACGACCTGCGG
>JAFZWH010000040.1 GCA_017617415.1 Victivallales bacterium
GTGAGAGGTGAGAGGTTAGAGGTGAGAGGTGGGAAGATGGTTGTGTGCCTGCGCATTCTTGCGCGGGGTGATATGTGTATTGCAAAAGGGCGAGGACCTGGATGGTCTTGCCCAAACCCATGTCGTCTGCCAGGATGCCACCCAGCCGTAGCCGCTGGAGCGAGAGGAGCCATCCCAATCCTGCCTCCTGATAGGGACGTAGTGTGGCACAAAAGCCTGGTGGCGCGGGCTGTGGAGTGGCGGAAGGCTGTTCGGTGAGTCGCTGAAGTGTCGCATGGTAGCGCCCGTCGAGATCCTGGAGCTGCTCGGCAAGCAATGCATCGAGTAAGGCGGCTTGCTCTTGGCGGAAGCGTACGCGGGCATCGTCCGTGAGACCGATTTCAGTGAGGATGGTGAAATTGGCGAGCCAGTCGAGGGGGAGGATACCGTAGGTCCCGTCGTCCAGCCGGACCCTTTTCTGACCAGTCCGCGCGATGCGGAGAAGTTCGGGAAGTTCGAGTTTGTGCCCGTCGAAGTCCACCTCGGCGTTGAGTTCCAACCAGTCAATGCCGAAGGAACTGACGGCGAGGGACTTGGCGGTGGGACGCCGATAGCTCTTGCCTTCTGCGGTGATTTCCCAGCCGGCAAGGACAAGTGTCTGCACCGCGCCGTCCAGTTTGGCGGGAATGAGTTTCCAGCCGGGGTCCTCATCGCCGCCTGTGCGTGTGACCAGCCGGAAGCCCAACTGCCGAAGTTGTTCACGGAGGCGTTCTTCTGCCTCAAAGGAACGCTCGAAGACCCGTCCGCCTGGAGCGGCCAGGCGCGGGGCGGTGTCACCGTCCGCACAGCTGACGCCGTCGTAGTTGAAGGAGAGGGTACACTGGAGTTGTTCTTGCCCCAGGTGTTTGAACCTGGCGGTGGTGACATAGAGCTGGCCTGCGGGTTCGGGTGATTCTATTATAATTTGTTTACTATTATTCAGTTGTGATAGGTCTGCTCCTCCGTCGACGGTGAAAGTCTGCAAGGCGGCGTCTGCCTGTCGGGAATTGAGTAGCGGCAAAGGCTTGCCAAACCACTCTCGCAATAGCGAAAAGGCTTCCTCTTTATATTTTAAAGGAAATAAAGTGTCATCTGCGATGGCCCAGCCGCTTTTGCCGATGGCCTGCCATTCTTCAAAGCGGAGGTCGCGGACAGGGCCACCAATGGTGACGCATGGTCGTTCCAGCTGGCTTATTTGTTCCATGGTAACAAACCATGGTGTTGCAGTGCCTTGCACCTTCAGCCGATGCAACTGCCAAGTGGCGGACTCTTCGCGTGCGCTCCATCGAACCTGCTTCACCTCGGCGAGAGCGCTCCAGATGGATGGCTGCGCTTCGGTAGGAACGAGAAAACGGTTGCCGCGTGCGCCGGGCGTGCGTGCCAGGAACGGGTAGAGGATTTGCAGCAGACGCTGGTCTTCAAGTGAGGGCACCGTGGTCTCAGAGGTAACCACCAGAGGCTGCAAGGCGACCGCCTGCCCTGCCGGACGCCACCAGATGTCCATTGTCAGACACTGTGAAACTACTGCTGGTAGCTTTCCCAATTCCAGAACATATAGCAATTCAATCCCGCAGTCCGATACGACTGTGGGAACAAATGGCACATGCCTTGGCTTGCGTTTCGCGGTCACCCCACGGGCCGCTTTTGCCTGCGCCTTCAAGTAGCCGTGGGAATACAATACGATTTGCCCGGCAGCGTCTTCAGCCTGGTCGGGGTTGCGCCTTCGCTTGCGCTTCTTGTACGGTTCGTAGATATTGTCTTCCAAGGCTGAAGCGCAAAATTGTAGGACACTGCTTGGCTGGCGAAACCATGCCGAACAAGGAAAATCAATCCAGCGAGGCAGTCTTCACGTCGTGGATGCGCAGCTGCGGCACCTCGTTGCCATTGAAGCGGTTGATATGTGGAGAGAAGACGATGTCCCAGGGGGCTGGCGGAAATTCTTCAGGCATCCGCGAAAAGGCGATGAATTGAATGCGCGCACCATTGGCATCTCGTAGAATCCCGCGGGTATGGGCACGGCCAGCCGGGGCCTTTCGCTCTGGCGTCACATTGTGAGTGAAGAAAATCGGTTCTGCGTTGGCGTGCCCGAAGGGTTCCAGTTCTTTGAGTTCTTGGAAGAATACCTCGTCAAGCTCGTCAAAGGACACTTCGCCGCAGATGCTCAGGTTGGGGCGCATCGACTCGATGCCCAGCACCTTTTGCACTGCCAGGTCAAATTCCTCGCAGAAGCGTTCGAGGTTCTCTTCCTCTAACGAGAGGCCGGCGGCCATGGCGTGCCCGCCAAAACGGATAAGGGTGTCCTTGCATTCATCCAGCACCTGCACCAGATTCAACGAGCGGATGGAGCGCGCAGAGCCGGTGAACTGGCCGGAGGGGTCGCGGGTCAGCACGACGCTGGGGCGGTGATAGTGGCGGGTTAGCCGCGATGCCACAATACCCACAACTCCTTGGTGCCAAGCCTCGTTCCACACCACGATGGCGCGTGCGGTCTCCAGTGAACGTGCGGTGCCTGCGCGGTAGCGCTCGGCAATCTGCGCCTCTGCCTCTGCCACCACTTGTTCCTCGATGGTCTGGCGTTCATGGTTGAGGCGGTCAAGAATGCCAGCCAGCTCTTTCGCGCTTTCCACGTCATGCGCTTCCAGCAACCGCAGGGAGTCCGTGGGGTCGCCCATTCGACCGGTGGCGTTGATGCGCGGTGCCAAGCGATAGGTGATGTCGGAAGTCGTGAGTTGCTCGCCGACATTGGAGATGTCGCATAGTTCGTGGACGCCTGGGCGCATCTGCATGGAAAGAACTTTCAAACCCTCACGAACCAGCAGACGATTCTCATTGAGCAGAGGAACAATGTCCGCAACGGTTCCCAGGGCCACGAGATCCAGCACGCTGTGCAGGTCGGTCTCTTCTCCGCCAATACCATTTTCGCGCCCATATTTGAGGAAAGCGCAAGCAACCTTGTAAGCGACGCCGACGCCTGCCAGGTCCTCTGTCTCCTTGGGGGCACCGGGCAATTTGGGGTCTACAACTACCATGGACTCAAGTTCCGGGGTGTCGGCTGGTAGCCCGAGGCCGATGGAACCCACACCGCGCATCCCGTCGTGCAACGGGGTCGGTCCCGGAGTATGATGGTCGGTGATGATGAGGTCAAGGTGAATGGCACGTGCTGCATCCACTGCATCGTAGCTGGTGATGCCGCAGTCCACAGTCACCAGGAGGTCACAATGTCCTTTCGCGTTCTTGTTGATGGAGTCGGCGGTCAGTCCATAGCCGTCGTCAATGCGGTGCGGCAGATAGCAGGTCACCTGGGCTCCATTTTCGCGCAATACCCATGCCAAAAGCGCTGTCGCGGTGATGCCGTCGGTGTCATAGTCACCATGAATCATGATGCGCTGGTTTTGCTGGATGGCTTCCCAAAGACGTTTCGCAGCCGCCTTGGTGCCGGGCAGTAGGTACGGGTCGCCTAAATTGTCCAGTGACGGATGGAGAAAGGTCTGGACATTCTGTGGCGTGATACCTCGTGCGGCAAGCACTAGACCGATGGGACGCGAAACTGAGGCTTCCTCCATTAGGGTCGAAATAACCTCTGGGGACGGCTGAGTGAATTCCCAAACTCGATTTTCCTGTTCGCGATTGCTTTGCTGGATTGAGTTGTATGAGTCCATTGTTTATTCCTTGTTATAAAAAAGCGTTCAGACAAACTATACGCCATTTTGTCATAAATTCAACCGCTGTTGGCAAATTTTGTCCAGAATTTTCATTGAAAAGGTACTTTGCTCTCGTGTTAGACATGACATTCCGCATCATTTTTGCCTTTTTCCTGTCTTTTTTTGCACTTCGGGCTTGCAATCCCGCTTTTGCGTGGCATATTATGCGGCACGCCCGGAATGGGCGGCGTCTCTTTGGCAACGGAACAGCGCAATGCGACGTGCGGGAGCCGGGCACTTGCCCGGCCCCACAGTACATCCGCGGGGTTGGTCCCGCGGTCTTTTGAACAGTAGAAACCTGAATCGTCAGGTCGAGCTTTTCGCTACGGAGAGTTTGA
>JAFZWH010000041.1 GCA_017617415.1 Victivallales bacterium
GAGGTTAGAGGTTAGAGGTTAGTTGGGAGGGGCACGCTCCGGTGCGTCCTTCGCGGTGATGAGATTAGATTGCGATGAGGAAAAAGCATGTTCCTGCCCAATAAAATGACCAAAGTCAATGTGGTGGTCTTCAGCAAGTACCTTGGCGCGCTGACGGAGGCGCTGGGTCAGTCTGGGCTGCTGCATCTGGTCGATGCGGCCTCGGAGTCCCGCGGGAAATTGCTGACCAGCTATGACACGGGCGTGGACATCCGTGCCATCGAGAAGCTGCTGAACCGCTGCGATGTGCTATTGGAGGCGCTGGGCGTGGATGCGAATGGCGAGGCGCCGTCGATTACCCAGATGACGCAGGACGAAATCACGGATCTCTTCGGCAAAGTGGACCGCCGTTACCGTGAGGAGGCCGACCGCGTGGCCAAGTTGCTTTCCGAACACACCGGTCTGGCGCACTCCGACCGGATGCTGGCGGAGTTCCCTTTGCAGTCGATGCGCCTGGAGGCCTTGCGGAACCTCGCGGAGCTGCACATCGAGATTGGAACGCTCTCGCCGGAGGCATTTGTGCGGGCACGCACTGCGCTGAGCGACGACGCACTCTTCATCCAGTTCCCCGAAAGCAACCACCAGCTTCTGGTGGTGACCAACCGGAAGAAGCGCTTTGCGGTGGATGACGCATTGGACAAGTTCGGTTTCGACCGCGTTGAGGTTCCGGAGGGATTGGAGCGCGCGACAGTGGCGGAGGAACGACAGGCCATCAACGGGCGTTTGGAGGCTCTCAGCCGCGAAATCTCTTCCACGCGGATGGCGATTTTGGCTCTGGGCGACGAATACGGCGGGATGCTTCTGGCCATCCGCAAACAACTGCGTGGACTGATGGCAATGCGCGAGGCGCAGGGACTCTTCGGACAGTCCCGACAGCTCTTCTGCATCGCAGGGTGGCTGCCCACCGAGAACCTCCCGAAGCTACGAAAACTGGTGGATACTGCCACGGACGGCACCGGCGTTGTGGAGGCCAAGGACGCGGCGGACGTGACAGCCGATGCACAGGGCGACGAGCAAGTCCCCGTCCTGCTCTCTGAAAATGGTTTCACCCGCCCGTTCCAAATGCTGGTAACCAACTTTGGCACCCCGAACTACCGTGAGCTGGATCCAAGTTTTTTCGTGGGGATTACTTTCATGGTGATGTTCGGCTATATGTTCGGCGACGTGGGGCAGGGCGCTGTGCTTGCGTTGGTCGGACTGTGGCTAAGGCTCGGAAAGAAGTTCAGTGCCACGCTCAAGGACGTGGGAACGTTGCTTCTGTGTTGCGGCGGCAGCTCGGTGGTCTTCGGTTTTCTCTACGGGAGCGTCTTTGGCATCGAAGACCTGCTGCCACACCTCTGGTTGTCGCCCATGCACGACATCCAGAGGCTTTTGATTACCGCCGTGGGTATCGGCGTGGTCTTCTTGAGCGTTTCACTTATCATCAACATCATCAACCATATCCGCATTAGAAAATTCTATGCGGGAACCTTCGACAAATACGGGATTCTGGGGTTGTTCTTCTACTGGGCGTGCCTGGGCGTTGGCATTCACGTCATGGTCACCAAGCGCTTCGCGCCTTGGCAGTTGGCACTCGTGGTCACGCCGCTGGTTCTCATCTTCCTGAGCGGTCCCATCCACCACTTCCTGCACAAGCCAAAGGCGGGCGAGGAAAAGGAGGGACTCTTCAATGTGGTACTCGAGGGCGTCGTCGAGACCCTCGAGACGCTCACAGGATACCTCTCCGGAACTGTTTCCTTTGTGCGTGTCGGTGCCCTGGCCATCTCCCATGCCGCCCTCTGCCTGGCCATCTCCAATATCATGAGCCTGACCGGAAACGGCGTTGGCGGGACCATCGGCAAAGTCCTCATCAGCATTGCAGGAAACGCATTGGTCATCTGCTTCGAGGGGATGGTCGCCGCAATCCAATGTGTGAGGCTCGAATACTACGAGATGTTCTCACGATACTTCAAAGGCGACGGTATCCCATACCAACCATTCCAATTTGGACAGGACAAAAATTGACAACTCTGGACAATTCCCCTGCCGACTTTTTTCGTCAAATCCACATCAACCAACTCTAACCTACCCACCCACCCCATGCAAACCAAGCATTTTTCTAATTTCTTCCGTGTTGTCCTCGTGATTCTGATGTTCTCGCTGGTACCGACACTGCTGTTGGCGGACGAGGTTCCTGCGGCCTCGGTCAACCATGCGGAGGTCGCGGCCAATGCGGCGGCGAACGCGGTTGCGAATGCCACGCACGCGGCCTCTCCGAATGCGAAATTCTACGCGATTGCGGCGGCGGTTGCAATCGGAAGCATGAGCGCCGCGTATGCAGTGGGCAAGATCGGCGCGGCGGTGATGGGCGCGGCTGCCGAGAAGCCAGAGATCATGAGCAAGGCGTTGCCTTTCGTGGCGCTGGGCGAAGGCATCGCGCTTTTCGGCTTCCTGGTCGCCATCTTCCTGCTCGGCGCATAAGTGTTTTGTTCGCTGGGCAATTCGCCTCAGATAGAAGAGCTTTCCCATGAATCCCTACCGCATCATTGGTGACCAGGACACTTGTCTGGGCTTCCGTTTTGCCGGAGTCCCAGGCGACACGGTGGCCAGTCGCGAGGAGGCTTTGCCCGCGTTTCAGGAGGCTCTGAAGGACAAGAACCTGCAAATTCTCATCCTCACCGAGCAAGTCGCGGATTGGCTGGACGCCGAGGTGACCGCTCACAAGCTCGCCGTGGCTCGTCCCTACATTGCGACGATCCAGGACATCTGGGGGAAGGTCGGCAAGCAGCGCACTCTCGAGCAGCTCATCTATGAGGCGGTCGGAGTGAAAATTCTGGAGCAGAAATAGCCATGGAAGACCAGGAAAGACGGCTTGAGGAGGAACTGCGTGCGGATGCCCGCGAGAAGGCCGAGCGCGTAGTTGCACGGGCGACTGCCGATGCGGCGACTGCGCTCAAGCGTGCCAAGACGCTCAACGAGCGGAAGCGCACCAAGGCGCTGGCCCAGTCGCGTGCGGAGGCCGAGCGGAAAGCGGAGAACATCCTTGCCGGCATCTGGAACGAGCAGCGCAAGATGTGGCTGATGCGTCGCGAACAGGCCATTCAAAATTTCCTGGACGGGCTGCTGGCGGAACTGGCCGGCCTGGAACCCGGCTCGGCGGAGCGCGTAAATTCGCTGACGGTACTGGCGACTGAGGCGCTGGCTGCCGTGCCCGCCGACGAATTGGTGGTAGCGGTGGCACCCGCCGACCAGGCGACTGTCACCCCGGAGTGGCTGGCAGAACGGCTGTCTGCCGGGCGGAGTGCGCATTTCACTGTAAAGGCGGATTCCAGCATCGGCGGTGGATTACGGGTGGCGTCGGCAGACGGGCGTCTCGATTACGACAATACCTTCGCCGGACGCCTGACGCGGCTGGCGGAGGAGTTCCGGAGAACCTTGGCGGACTGCGATAGAGAAGGCCAGGTCGGCTAGATCAACTGATTTGGCGTGTTCGGCTAGGAAAAAGATTTTCATGAAGACAGGCATCATCATACGGATCAACGGTCCGATCGTCGAGGCCCGGCAGATGGAAGAGGTCGGGATGCTCGAAGTGGTCGAAGTCGGGGAACTGCGCCTCATCGGCGAGGTCATCCGCGTGCGCGGCGAGGTCGCGACGATACAGGTTTACGAGGAAACCAGCGGTCTTCGTCCCGGCGAGCCGGTCTATTGTACCGGCCGTCCGCTCTCCGTCTGCCTGGGACCTGGGCTTCTGGGCACCATCTACGACGGGATTCAGCGTCCGCTGGCGCGCATTGCCGAAGGCGGGGCGTTCATTGGCCGCGGCGTGAAGAAACCAGCGCTGGATTTGGAGCGCAAGTGGTCCTTCCAGCCAATTGTCAAGGTCGGTGACGAACTCAAGCCGGGCATGGTGATTGGCGGGGTGCAGGAGACCGAGAGTGTTCTGCACCGCGTGATGGTGCCGCCTCGCGTGCAGGGAACCGTGAAGAGCGTCGTGCCGCCCGGCGAATACGACGGCCATGCGGAGCTTTGCGTGCTGGAGGACGTTGCCGGAAAGCGCACGCCGGTGGGATTCTACCAGTATTGGCCGGTTCGGCAAGGGCGTCCTTCCGCCAGCCGTCTTCCTTTGGCGCAGCCGCTGTTGACCGGGCTGCGGGTGGTGGACACCTTCTTCCCGCTGGCCAAAGGCGGCGCCGCCGCCATCCCTGGTGGTTTCGGCACCGGCAAGACCATGACGCAACAGGCGTTGGCGAAGTGGTGCGAGGCGAAAATCATCGTCTATATCGGTTGCGGCGAGCGCGGAAACGAAATGACCGAGGTGCTTCGCGAGTTTCCGGAACTCATTGACCCGCGGAGCGGCCGTTCGCTGATGGAGCGTACCATCTTGATTGCCAATACCTCGAACATGCCCGTGGCGGCCCGCGAGGTATCCATCTACACGGGCATCTCGTTGGCCGAATACTACCGTGACATGGGCTATGATGTCGCCATTATGGCGGACTCGACCTCACGCTGGGCAGAGGCGCTGCGCGAACTCTCAGGCCGCCTTGAGGAGATGCCGGCGGACGAAGGGTTTCCCGCCTACCTACCTGACCGGCTGGCATCTTTCTATGAGCGATCCGGGCGCGTACAGACGCTGGGCGGCGCGGAGGGCACCGTCTCTGTCATCGGTGCGGTCTCGCCGCCCGGTGGCGACTTTTCGGAGCCGGTCACCCAGCATACCACGCGCTTCATCCGCTGCTTCTGGGCGCTGGACCGCGATTTGGCGAATGCGCGCCATTACCCCGCCATCAGCTGGCGAAACTCCTACAGCGAGTACCTCCCGGAGACCACCCAGTGGTGGCGTCAGTACGACTTGACCTGGAAAGAGAACCGCGATGTTCTCATGAATGTCCTCCAGGAGGAGGTGAGCCTCCAGCGAATCGCAAAGCTGGTGGGACCTGACGCGCTCCCCGAATCCCAGCGGCTCACGCTCTTTGCCGCTGAAATCATCAAGAACGCATTTCTCCAGCAGAATTCCTTTGATGAAGTGGACATGTACTGCTCACCCAAAAAACAGCTCTGGATGATGAATCTCCTCGCTTTCTTCATCACGCGCTCGCAGGAACTCATCAAGAACGGCTGTACCCTCAACGAAATCCGAGCCATCCCGGACCTCGATCGAATGAATCGCATGAAGTCCGAGATTAAAAATGACGACGTGGCTGCCATGACTTCGCTGGAGCAGCGTGTCCACGCCGCTCTCGACAGCATTGCTCGTGAACAACTTGCCAGGGCTTCAAAATAATTTAATAACTTCTTGAAAATCAAGATGTTATAGTTAATTTTTTCTCTCACGAAAAACTTTCGTATGACCGATTCTCCCATCAACCATTCCGGTTTGCAATACACCGGCGTGAGCAATATCGACGGACCGCTGATGTTCATCCAGGGCGTCAGCGGCGTCGCCTACAACGAGCTGGTCGAGGTTACTGCCCCGAATGGCGACTTGCGTCTGGGACAGGTGCTTGACGTGACCACGGATGCCGCGCTGGTGCAGATTTTCGGCGGCACGAACGCGCTTTCCAAGGCGCACACCAAGGCGCGCTTTCTCGGCCATTCTCTGGAGATTCCATGCTCCGTAGAAATGCTCGGCCGCGTCTTCGACGGACTGGGACGCCCCAAAGACGGGCTGCCGCCGCCGCTCTCTCGCGAATATCGTAACGTGAACGGCGAGCCGGTCAACCCCTATTCCCGCGAGTATCCTCGCGACTTCATCCAGACCGGCATTTCCTCTATCGACTTGATGAACACCTTGGTGCGCGGTCAGAAACTGCCCATCTTCTCCGGCAATGGTCTGCCACACAACCGTCTTGCCGCGCAGATCGCACGGCAGGCGAAACTGCTTAACGAGGACGTGCAGTTCGCCATTGTCTTTGCTGCCATGGGGGTGAAATATGACGTGGCGCGATTCTTCGTGGACTCCTTCGAGCAGTCTGGAGTATTGCGCAATGTGGCGATGTTCCTCTCGCTGGCGGATGATCCGTCCGTGGAGCGCATGATGACTCCGCGTTCCGCGCTCACGCTGGCCGAATACCTCGCCTACGACTGCGGAATGCATGTGCTGGTGCTCATCACCGACATGACCAACTACTGCGAGGCCTTGCGCGAGATAGCGACCGCCCGCGGCGAAATCCCCAGCCGAAAGGGCTATCCCGGATACCTCTACAGCGACCTTGCGTCCCTCTATGAACGCGCAGGCCGTCTGCGCGGCGGCGGCGGCTCCATTACCCAGATGCCCATCCTCACCATGCCTTCCGACGACATCTCGCATCCGGTCCCCGACCTCACCGGGTACATCACCGAAGGGCAGATTGTGCTGGACCGCGAGATGTACCAGCGCGGCATCTATCCGCCGGTTGCCGGTCTGCCTTCGCTCTCGCGCCTGATGAAGGACGGCATCGGCAAGGACCGCACCCGTCCGGACCACCCGCATGTGGCCTCGCAGCTCTTTGCGGCCTACTCGAAAGTCAAGGACATCCGCAGTCTGGCGGCGGTCATCGGCAATGAGGAGCTCTCGCCCATTGACAAGCTCTACATGAAGTTCGGCGAGATGTTCGAGTCAAGGGTGATTGCGCAGGGCGAATTCGAGGACCGCACCATTGAGCAGAGTCTCCAACTGGGCTGGGACGCTCTGCGCATTCTTCCGCGCAACGAACTCCTGCGTGTCTCCGAGGAGGAACTTAACCAATACTACTCGGCATTGCCGACAGGCACCGTTTCCGCCTGATACCCCGCCCTTGCACCAACAAGGCGCTGTGCCCTACAATTCTACGGGGCTGCGCACCGCCCCTGCCATTCCTCATTCCTCATTCCTCATTCCACTGATGCCACGTCTGAATGTCGCCCCAACCAAAAGCGTTCAGCTAAGCCTTCGCCGCGACCTGGAGATGGCCACGGAGGGCTACGGTCTACTGGAGCAGAAGCGCGAGATTCTCGTGATGGAGCTGATGCGGTTGCTCAACCGCGTCTCCACTGTGCAGCAGGATTACAACCAGGTCCGCGACGCCGCATACAAGACGCTGAGGCGCGCGATAGCCCAGAACGGCTATCTCCACATGCGGAATTTCGCTTCCGGCATTGAATATGACCACCAAGTCACGGTGGAGACGACGGTGACCGCCGGTTTCCATACCCCGCATCTGACCACTTCCCACAGCGCATTGCGTTCGCAATTCGGTTTCGCTGGCACCGACTCACTGGTGGATCGCACGATGCAGCAGTTTTTGCAGCTGCTGGAGGTCATTGCGCATGTTGCCGAGCTGGAGAGCACGGTGATGCTCCTGGCGCGCGAACTCAAGAAGACGCAGCGCCGTGTGAATGCCCTGGAGCATATCTTCATCCCAGACTACAAGGCGACGCTGCATTACATCGCTGAGAGCCTGGAGTCCAAGGAGTTGGATTCGTTCTTCACCAGCAAGATGATCAAGAAGAAGCTGGCGGCCGCCCAGCATGCGCAGAATGCGCCCGATGCGCCGGATGAACCTCATATCCCTGACCAGCCACCCCATAACAAGGAGAACACGGAGCGATGAGTGACCACAATGCCAAGGCGAATGACGGGACTTTTCTACGACGGCTGATGCTGGTCGTGGATGGCTCGCAGCTCTCGGAGGAGGCCGCATACTTCGCCTTCCGCCTTGCCAGCCGACTGGACTGTGCGCTGGAGGCAGTCTATTCCGTGGACACTGCAACGATGGACTATCTTCTTCAGATGCATATCTTTGTGAGTGAGGAGCGCGAGGAGTTCGAGGCTGCCATCGAGGAGAAGGGCAAGAGTTATCTGGAGCGCGTCAAGCGCCTTGCCGAGGCGTGCGGACTTGAACTTGAGACCAGGATTTTGCGAGGGCGCTTCCACCAGACCATCCTGGATTACGGGAAGGCCAGTCAGGCGGACGCCATTGTGCTGGGAGGTTGGGGCGACGGTCACGGCCATGCCAAGGATACTTTCTCCGTTGAGCGCGAACTGATCATGAAACTGGCGGAATGCCCGGTTTTTGTAGTCAAGACCCCACGTTGCATGCTGCCACGCATCTATTAGGATGTTTCAAGGTCGTTTTTTTAGCTTTTTTACCTGCGTGGCTTGACGAATGCAAAAAATAGGTTATCTTATGCCTCATTACCATTTCCCAATCACGCCGATGTAGCTCAGTGGTAGAGTAGGTGGCTGTTAACCACCCTGTCGCAGGTTCGAACCCTGCCATCGGCGCCATATATCTGAACTCCCGGGTGTATAATGCATCGCGGGAGTTTTTTTGTGCATCGGTGTGTCGCGGAACCTGGCCTGAAATGCACCTGTCGTCTATTCGTTCTGCGTGGAGGTGCCTCTTTTGCACAGTTCCAAGAGGCGGGCCTGCCATTTGCGGATGACCCGTTTCTCACGGGTTTCCACGCCGCCCCGGGGAATGACGAGGGTCTCCCGGCTGGCATAATATCGTTGACGCCAGTAGGATATAGGACGCAGGATACCTCCGATGGCAAGCAGAAGTGCCACCAGAAGGCAGAGCATGTTGAGCGAACGCGAGGCGCGGAAGGCATGGTGTGTCTTGGCACCGATGGAATTCATCCATGCGGTCAGGAGACGACGGGAGTACACCCCATAGTACAGTGGCCAGAGCAGGCACAGATAGATTGCGGGAAGCACTTGATTGGCGACAACCCCCAATCCCCCATTGCTTGCCATGATGAAATGCGAGATGGCGAGAAAGATTAGTCCCGGAAACAATATGCCCTTCAGTAGCAGACCGATGTATACACGCTTGTGCATGATGAACAGGAAAGGACGACGGCCAAGCAGCCGCATGGCGAGGGCATGGAGTCCAAATACGGCGATGGCAACAAGAAGTACAAAACAGGCGAGGCACAGATACATGCTTTCAAAAGTCGCTGCCTCAAGTCGGCGTTCAACTGTCCATTCGGCGATGTTATCGCTTTCTATAGGATATGGTGGCGTTCCCCATGTCAACATGCCTCCTTCATGATGAGATTTTGCAAAGCCCTCGACGGTTTCCCTCATCTCCCTGCGAATTTCACCAACTGCCGTCAATGCTGCGATTTCATCTGAAGCACCGAGTCTTTTAGCACATTTGAGATATTCCCCTGCGAGTCGGATACTGCCTAAAATATCCACAAAATGCGTGCTTTCCCCGCCAAGGTACTGCGTGAGATAGGTCCGCCAGGTCGTCAGAAGCGTAATGGCTTTTGCATTATTCCCGCCATGGTGAAGAAGATCACAATAAAGAATAATACCTTTGGAGATACTTTTGAAGGATGGCCAGAATAGGAGACGCTCTCTGGCCGCTGCGTCAATCAGATGCATCCCGCCAAGCAGATCATTCTTTATCTTCAGCATTCCCTGAACGCTCTTCAGTAATTCCGGCGTGTATGTCCTGATCTGTCCCTTGGTCAGGGCCTGCAGATAGGCGTCAATCGCACTGTCCAGTTTGTCTCGGTCATAAACCATTTCCACGCGATCAAATGAAATACTGGCCAGCGCAAGTTCTAAATTGCCACGCTTATTGATGTCGTCAATTGCGCTTTTTTCGCCTGTTTGCGGTAGCAAAGCCTCCCTCATGAGCGTAAGGCATTCTAGATAATCGTAAAGGGGATTGGTCGGATCAATTCGACTGCCGTTTGCCAGAACTTCGGAGAGTTTTACCTTGCATGCATTCGGCTGTCTGTCTGCGGCGATGGAAAGTTCCTGGGCAAAGATTGCGCAAATCATGGGATCGTCACTGTGTTTTTCATACAATGCCGAAAGAATTTCGAGGCGGTTGCCTCTGCCATAGTGATAATTGAACAGCAACTGCTCCTCCTCTGAGAGTTTTCTTGTCTTCAAACCGACAACCCAATTAAACCAGGTTTTTGTCCTGAACGAATTCAGAAGTGCAGTGCTCGCCATGATGCCCCTGATGTCGATGCAGAGCAAAACCCCGATGATGAGAATCGGGATGAAGAGCCACTTGACGGCACGGCGTATCCGCGCATGGCGCGAAAGCCGTCGGGCGTTGCTTTCCGCAAGTTGGCTGGCGAGTTCTTCGGGGTCGCCGAAACGGCGCAGGGCGTTCTTCAGCGCCTGTTCTTCTGTCCCCTTGGTCTGTTCCTCCGCAAAGGCGTCCTCAAGGTGGTCAAGCAGTTCGTGCTCCACCTGCTGGCGCAGTTCCACATCGTCAGACAGGGATTTCGTGCACAGTTCTGTATATTTCCTCAAATCATCATGAAACGCCTCGTTCATTGCTATATCTCCTTGCGTGAAAGGGGGATTTCTGCGACTCACACTTGAGGCACCGGCTGAAGCAGCATCGACAGTGCCGCGCAGAACTCGCGCGTGGCCGCACTCCGCGCCACCGCAGCCTCGCGGCCCGTGTTGGTCAGCGTATAGTAACGACGCGTCTTGCCATTGCCGTCGCGGGAATAGGATTTGACAAGACCGTCGCTCTCCAGTTTATGCAGGCAGGGATACAGGGAACCCTCACGCCACTCGAAATAGCCATTGCTCCGCTCGTTCACGGTCTTGATCATCTCGTAGCCATACATGTCGTGTTCGGACAAAAGCTTCAGGATCACGACCTCGACCGACCCGCGCATCAATTCCTTGCTTTCCGACATCTTAACTCCTCCCGTCTGGTTGATTGCCCTGGTTTCTTTCCAGATTACATAGGTTGTCTATGTAAACGACATTAATATACATCGGCAATCTATGTATGCAAGTCGGAGAAATGGTTTTTGAGTCGCGGACACAAAAAAGCCGTCGGGCAACCGCCCGACGGCTTGTGTTCAACCTACAACTGCTTCCGGAGCGTTGCGTGCGCAACACTGTCTTGCATTGGCATGAGTTACGTGTCGTCGATTAGCAGAACGAACTACTTCTCATAATGTGCCAACAATTTCTGGAGTGCCGCGACTTGCTTGTCGGAGAGGCTCCCCTTGCGCAGGAACTGGTCATGGAGAGAATCGACGAAAGCCTTGTCGTCATAGGTTCGACGTCCTCGCTTGGCGGCGGGTTTCCATTCGGTGATTGCCTCGACGCGCCGGAAAAGCTCCTCGCAAGTCTGTGTGAGATCGGTGCCGGCATTCTGCCCCTTACCATTCTTGACCGCATCGTCTTCAGCACTCTCAAGAGCAGTGAGATTCAGTTCCTTTGCCAATTCAGTGTAGCCGGGAATTTGTTCCGAGTTACGGCTTGCCAGCTTGCCGATGGCGGCAATCTGCTTTGCGGTGAGCGTGTGGGCAGTCTCTGCTTGATGAAGGATGGAGCGGAAGAAACGCCCGGCGTCAAAGGGCTTGCGTCGTCCAGTTGCAGTAGGCTTTTCCCAGACGATGCTCTTCATCGCCTCCAGCAGTTTTTCAACGGCAGGGGAGAGCGGTTCACCCGTTGTCGTTGTTTCACTCTGTTTCTGCGTGGCACTCTGGTAGGCCTCGATCTGCTGTCGCAGAAAATCGCCCAGACCGATTTTTTCTGCTGCTGCCAGCAAGGAGGCGTCCCGCATGGCGTATTTGGCGGTCATGCGAATGAGTGCCGCGCTTTGGCGGTCGGTGAGTGGTTTTTTACCAGCAGTGACCTGTTTTTGAAGGTCGTGAACCAGCCGTGCGTCATCTCGGGTGGAACGGGCGCCCTTGACTGGCGGGTCGAAAGCGAAGTCTTTCGGGAAGAGTCCAAGCAACTGCCGGATGAGTTGATTGTCCACGGAGCCGACACTGGGCATTGCGCCAGCGTCAGCCAGCCAGGTCTGGTAGCCGTCGTAGAATTTGTGGAGCATATCCACCCAGTTTTCATTGCCCGCCTCGATTTCGTCCAGCTGGTTTTCCATTTGTGCAGTGAAACCGACATCGAAGAGCTTGGGGAACTTGGAGACGAGGTAGTCGTTGGCTTCGAAGCCGACGGGCGTGGGGACCAGGGCCCCTTTTTGCTTTTCCACATAGCCACGTTGCTGGATGGTGTTGACAATGTTTGCGTAGGTCGAGGGGCGTCCCACACCATTGGATTCAAGTGCCTTGACCAGCGAGGCCTCGGAGTAGCGGGAGGGCGGCTGCGTGAAGCACTGTTCCTGTTTGAGTTCCAGCAACGAGCATAATGTGTTTTCTGGGAGCTTGGGCAAGGCACCAGTAAGACTGTCAAGTTCGTCTTCTTGACCGATGTCCTTAAAATTATAAACCGTGAGATAGCCGGGGAAAAGAGTCTCGCGGGCAGCGGCTCGGAAGGTTGCGACGACACCGGGGGTCTTGAATTTGGGTAGAGCCAAAGTGGTCAAGGCACCGCCTTGGGATTCGACCTCGATGGCGTGGTCCACTTGGTTGGCCGGGGACATCTGGCTTGCTACAAAGCGGTTCCAGATGAGCCGATAGAGCTTGAGCTGCTCGGCTGTCAGGGCATTGGCGATGGAGTCCGGCGTGTAGGCGACGTTCGTCGGACGGATAGCCTCGTGAGCCTCCTGCGCGCCTTTGCCGGAGCGGTAGCGGTTGGGCGTGGCGGGCACAAACTGTTCACCGTAGGTTGTGCCGATGAATTGCCGTGCCGCATTCTGCGCCTCCTGCGCGACATTCACGGAGTCGGTACGCATATAGGTGATAAGGCCCACGAAGTTCCCGCCGCCCAGATCAACACCCTCAAAGAGTTTCTGGGCAATTTCCATAGTGCGCTTCGGGGGGTAATGCAGGAAACTGCTGGCGGCCTGCTGGAGCGTGCTGGTGATGAAGGGCGGATAAGGGCGCTGCACCCGCGGCGTGCTGGTGATGCGTGCCACCCGATGGGAGACACCCGGACTCTGAAGTGCAGTGGCCAACGCATTGGCGATGTCGCCGGTAGGAATCTCTGCTTTTACGCCATTCAACCGCGTTAGGTGCGTCTTCAACTTGGTATCCTGCGAACCTTGCGGGCTGAAAATGGCGTCAAGGTTCCAGTATTCCACTGGCTGGAAGGCCTGGATTTCCCGTTCGCGCTCCACAATGAGGCGCAAGGCAACCGATTGAACTCGGCCGGCGCTGGTGGCGTTTTTGACCGCATGGCTCAGCAGCGGGCTGACCTGGTAGCCCAAAAGCCGATCCAAAATGCGTCGTGCCTGCTGAGCATCCACAAGTGGCTGTTCAACCACACCGGGGTGCTGGAAGGCGTTCTTGATGGCGTTTTTGGTAATTTCATGATAGGAGATGCGGTGGAATGGTCCCTTGGCATAGTCTCGCAGGTAGTTTTGCAGATGCCAGGCGATGGCTTCGCCTTCGCGGTCTGGGTCGGTCGCCAAGTAGATTTCGTCTGCCTTCTTGGCTTCGGCACGTAATTCACGGATGACATGCTGGCCCTGAGGTGTCAAGACATAGTTCGGCTTGAAATCGTGGGCCAAATCCACGCCCAGATCTTTGCCGTTCGGAAGGTCGCAGATGTGTCCAATGGAGGCCTTCACGGTGATGCCTGGACCAAGCAATTTGCTGATGGTCTTGGATTTCGTGATGGACTCCACGATCATTAAAGGATGCTTTGCCATGGTGATAATTGTTCTCCTTTGGTAGAAAAGGGTATGAAAAGGCGAAACGATGTTTCGCGCGTATGTGTGTATTTAAAATATAGCAATTGAAAATCAAATCGGCAATTGCCGCCCGTCATTCGTGTTCTGGGGACTGGAGGATGGCTTGGCGGTTGGGCAGACGCCGTACTCGTTTGCCGGGCAGTTGAATGATGAGTTGCTGAATTTCCAGGGAAAGTAAAGAACTAAGCACCTCTCCGACAGGTGCTTGGAGGTCGGAGACTAAATCGTCAATGCCGGTTTCACCATTCCCGATGGCCTCCCAGAGACGGTATTCTCGTGCAGGCAGCGGAGTAGGTGTGGAACGAAGCAATTCCTCATGCTCTGTTTTTTCACGTTGTCGACGGGTGTCCGGCAGACTGGGCAACATCGAAAATTCATCCAAGACATCCTGAAAGCTCTCAACCAGCCTGGCGCCATCCTTGAGCAGTGCATGACAGCCTTGCATGTGCGGATTATCTACTCGTCCCGGCACGGCAAAGACAGTACGTCCTTGTTCGCTGGCGAGTCTGGCGGTAATCAGGCTGCCGGATTTCAGACCTGCCTCTACGACTAGCGTGCCTCGGGAGAGACCGGAGATGATGCGATTGCGCTGTGGGAAATTCTGCCGGTCCGGCGAAGTTCCCAGGGGAAATTCCGAAATGACAGCGCCTTGGTGCTCAATGATGGCTCGGCAGAGTCCGACATTCTCGGAAGGGTAGAGTCGATCCAGTCCACTGCCAAGCACGGCGACCGTGCGACCGCCTGCCTCCACGACGCTGCGGTGACAGATGGTGTCAATGCCACGTGCTAATCCAGAAACGACCGTCCAGCCACATTTGACGGCGTCGGCTGCGAGTAGCTGTGCGGTGCTTTCTCCGTATGCTGTGGTGAAACGTGAGCCGACCATGGCAAGCGTGTGTGCACTGTCCTGTAATGCATCAAGGTTCCCGCGTACATACAAGCAGATAGGCGGGTCATGGATTTCCTTGAGGATGGCGGGGTAGGTTGAGTCATCCCAGGTCAAAAGAAGGATTTTCGCTTGCTCGACACGTTTGAGTTCTTGGGCCAGAGGACAGTATTTTTGCCATTCATGGAGAACCTGTGCGCAGCGGGCGCCCAGGCGTGGTATGGCGTGGAGACGCTCCAGAGGTGCGCCCAGAACCTCGCGGGGGTCAGGGATGTATTCCAGAAGGGTGCGCAGACGAACGGGGCCGATTTCCGGCAGGAGATTAATGGCGATATAGGCTTCACGACGTTCCATGCCTTTAATATAGTTTCAATAATGAATGGCTTTGCCCGAAAGCATAGAAAGTCTTGAAAGTCACCAAAATGCATTGAGATAATAGTGATTTCTTCGCGGGCCTGAGGGAAATTCCAAAATCTGCTCTATATTATATGTATTATGGATACTGCCAATCATGCCATTTTCATGAACACGGTCCGCAGCACGCTTTTGCTGCTGGTTTTCGCTGGTGTGGTCTTTTTCCTGGGGGTTCTGCTGGGCAATGCGCTGGGCGACCCCGCGACTGGCGTGGGAATTGCCTTTCTGCTGCTCGCAGTCATGATTCCATTCCAGCTCTTCACTGTCAATTCGGCCATCAAAAAACTCACGCGAGGGCGTCCTGCAAATCCGAATGTCTCCAAGGAACGCCGTTGTCAGGAGATTATCGCCCAATTGGCGCACAATGCCGGGTTGCCTTGCGTGCCGCCACTCTATGTGAGCAATACCCGTGCCCCGAATGCATTCGCCAGCGGGCTGACGCCAAAATCCGCATTTGTCTGTGTGACCCAGGGGCTGCTGGATACGATGAACGAACATGAAATTGCCGGAGTGATTGGTCACGAATTGGGTCATGTCAAACATGGCGATATCAAACTCAATACTTTGGTGGCAGGACTGATTAGTTCTGCACTCCTGCTGTCAATGGGAGTGTATTACCTATCGGGCGGAATGCGAGGAAGTTCCCGCTCTACCCGAAATGGCGGTCTGCTTATGTTGATTGCTCTTTTGATTCAGCCACTGGTGTCTCTGGTGGGGCAATTGTTGCAAATGGCGATTTCCCGCAAACGGGAATATGCCGCCGATGCATTCGCGGCAAAAGTCAATGGTCAGGCCGATGGCATTGCCGATGCGTTGGAGGTGCTTCAGAATTGTGAGAAGGGGATGACGCGCAAGGATGTCCAAGAGTTGGGTGGCAGTGCCTTGGCCTCTATGTATATAAGTTTCCCCAATTTCGGGGCACTGTTTGCGACCCATCCACCCTTGGAAGAACGTATTCGTCGGCTTCGTTCTATGCGATAAATCGTTTTGAGGGTTCCTTTCGGGTACGTGCCGTTCCCCTCGCTTTCGCGTTTTCTGCATATTTTTTCAAAATATTCTCGTCTCCGGGCTTGCAATCCTTTTTTTCCGTGCCATATTATGCGGCACGCCCGTTTTCGGGCGGGTGCCTCTTTGGAAACGGAACAGCGCAATGCGACGTGCGGGAACCGGGCCTATGCCCGTTCCCACATCATCCCCCCGCGGCTTGAGCTTCGCGGGGGGCCTTATGAA
>JAFZWH010000042.1 GCA_017617415.1 Victivallales bacterium
CGCCGGAAGCCACGCCTGCGCCGGAAGCCACGCCTGCGCCGGAAGCCACGCCTGCGCCGGAAGCCACGCCTGCGCCGGAAGCCACGCCTGCGCCGTAACGCCAATCCCCTGACTATGAGAACACTCTCCATCATCCTGCTGTTGACGGCATGGCTGGGAACCCTGGGGGCCGCAGACGACCTCCAGACCCCGGAACAAACTGCGGCCAGTCCACAACCCGCGTTGGTTAATATTCCCGTCTCGGAACTGCCAGCGCAGGAGTTCCTTCGTCGTCTCCGCCAGCCGTTGGCACAGGATGCCTGGGGCGAGTTCACCGGGCGCATCATCCACCAGCGCAAGAGCCAGAAAAAACTCGAAGCCACATTGCGCGTGCGCATCACCTTCACGCCTGATTCGCTATATGCGCAACTCGTCCTCAACGACCAGAATGTCTATGGTCTTGAGCAACTTCGAGAGACCACCGGCAAGACCACGCAGCACCTCGACCTCCCGGAAACCGAGACCAAGCCCAGCCTCTTCGACTTCGGCGTCTCCGCCTCCGATCTCTCCTTCGCCTTCATCTACTGGGACTTCGTACAGGAACTCCCGCGGGACACCAGCCGGTGGCAGGAATGCCGAGTCATGCGGCTCGCCGACCCGGCGGGAAACGGCCATGTCGATGTCTGGTTCCAAGCCGAATACGGCTTCCCGATGGAGGCAAAGTGGTATCGCGAAGGCGAGACCAAGCCATGGCGGAAACTCATCATGCAGGGTGCCAAGAAATTCGAGAACGGACTCTGGTTCGTCAAGGAAATGCGGCTCGACGGCGACACCTGGAAAACCCGGGTCAAATTCGACTTCGCCGAAAAGAACGAAATCGGCATCGGTCAACAGCCCGCCGAGACCGTCGAGTTCAAGTAAAATTCTTAAGAATAAAAAGCTTGAGCTGCTTTCCCTGCGCCGTTGCGCGAATCTTTGACTTTTTGCCTTAGGCTTTACGTTCTTAAGCCCTGATGATTACCCGAAAGGCCAAGCAACAAGCCCAGCGCGAGTTGAAGCGCCGGAAGGCACCGCGCCACGGGCTAAGCATCGTCTGGGTCATCCTCTGGTCGCCGGTTCTATGGATGCTCACCGGGCTGCTGGCCGTTTCGCTTTGGCGTTTTCCAAAGGACTTCTTCAATGGACTGGCGGCATCCTCTTTCGCTTTCGCATTCGCCTTGGGAAGCGTGCTTTTCGTATGCTTCCCATGTCGCCCGCTCTATGTCTTCGGCCATGAACTGACGCATTGGCTCGCCGCCTTGGTCACCGGTCATAAAGCCGATTTCCCACGGCTGGGGCTTCAGAAGGGCAGCGTCAATGTCACCCAGCCTACGCTTTTCATCGCGCTGGCACCGTATTTCTTCCCTTTTTTACTGTTCCTTTCCGCCATCGCCATCGCCATTATCCGGCTCTTCTGGCACAATGCGCCGGCCCTCTTTTGGAATTTCGCCTTCGCCTGGCTGGGCCTTTGCTACTCCTACCACATCGTTCTGACCATCCTCGCCTTGGCGCATGGACAGAGCGACCTCCAGTTCCGCGGACCCGTGCTCTCCTACTCGGTGATTCTCTTCGGCAATTTTCTGGTGCTTTATCTGTCGATGGTGCTGATTTCCCAAAATTGGCGAGGGGGATGGGAAATCCCTTGGCAACTCATAAAAACCTTAATAAGTAAATGCGTAACTTGCTTTGGATAATTGTGTTAGCTATAATTTTCATGGGGGAAGTCCAACTATGGGCGAAACCCAAGAAAAGGCCTATGGCAGACCCTCCGAAACCTACGCCGAAGCAGGAACTTCAGATCAAGAAAAACATTACGGTTCCGCCGAAGAAGCTCTCCTCGGACCAAGACCTGCACAAGAATATCCGCCATTTCAACAGCAGTGTCTGGATTGAGAAAATTCCGATGTATGACCAAGGGGTCCGTCCGGAGTGCGCGATTGCGGTAGTGCGTCGGCTCCTGGACTATTATGCCAAAGGCAACCATGTGGATATGAAAGCCTTGCGCAGCGCCTTGGGCTACCGCAAGGAGTTCGGCACGAATCTCGGGGTGATGGTGCAGGCCATCCAGCGGTATTCCACGCGACTTCGTCTGCGCTTCCAGTCGCTCTATGATTTCAAGATGACCAAAGACGACCTGATGGCATACAACCAAAAAACCGACAGCCGGAGAAGTCGTGGCAAGCTCGACTCGAATGTCCTGGACTGGAGCGAGTTTGTGAAAGACCTCGATTTCAACGCATGGCGTCAGATGCGTTGCACCGTCCATCGCCATGAGCAACGCGATGCCTGGAAAGCGATCGCCCGCAGCATCGACCAGGGCATTCCAGTATGCTGGAGTGTCTATCTTGGGATGATGAAAGAGCAGAAACAGAGACTGCCTTCCGGAGGACACTTGCGTCTAATCATCGGTTACGATGCAAACAGGAACCGCATCTATTATTCGGACAGCTGGGGGGCAGGTCACGAAAAGAAGGAAATGCCCTGGGAAGATGCCTGGGCGATTACCTGGCACCTGTTCGTGTTGGATCCCATGAATTGAATTGACGCCGTGACTTTCACTCCCGCCAAAGTGAATCTCCTCCTGGAAGTTGGTGAAATACGCCGCCAGGACGACCGCCACGAGATCCGCACGGTCTTCCTGCCCGTGCCACAGCTCGCAGACGAAATCACGGTCACGCCAAATCCCCCCGGCAAAGGCCTCACAATGCGCCTCAGTGGACGAAACGTGCCTGGCGGCGAATCGGTGGATGAAAACCTCGCCTGTCGCGCCGTACGCGCATTCTGCGAGGAATTTGGCTTATCGGAGGATTACCATATCAAACTTGTGAAGCGCATCCCGGTCTCTGGAGGGCTGGGCGGCGGTTCATCCGATGCGGCGGCGGCGTTGTTGGAGATGCGGCGGCTCACCGGAATGCCTGCCTCGACGAATGACCTCCGGTCGCTGGCGGTTCGTCTCGGCGCGGATGTCGCGTTCTTTTTGAATCCCGTCCCCTCGTTGGGGACAGGCATCGGTGAAGTCCTTCAGCCTGTAAGAATTATCGCAGACTACGAGCTGGTCATCGCCTATCCGGGCTGTCCGTCGCCGGTCGCCTGGGCCTATCGGCATTGTCAGCGTCCTGCCGGAGTCACTCCGCCGGCCTGGCCGCCGTCGATCCAACAGCTGTCCTCCGTGGAAGGGATGTCGTCGTTGATTTGGAATGACTTGGGCTATGCCCTTGAGAAGAAGCTGCCTTTTTTGACATTGCTCCGCGAGGAACTCTGTCGATGCGGAGCACTGGCGGCAGCGGTCGCTGGCAGCGGCTCCAGCGTCTTCGGTCTGGCGCGGGCAGGGGAAGGCGAAGGCATTCGCAACGCCCTGCGGAAGGCATTCCCCACCGTGGAAATGTTCTGATATCTGCGATTTTGCCGCGCGGAGCGCGGCATGCAAAACCCTCTAACCTCTACCCTCTAACCTCTACCCTCTACCCTCTACCCTCTAACCTCTACCCTCTAACCTCTAACCTC
>JAFZWH010000043.1 GCA_017617415.1 Victivallales bacterium
CTCTCACCTCTCACCTCTAACCTTTTAGATGAAACTTCTTTTCATCGGCGACATTGTCGGACATGGCGGTCGCGAAGCGGCCAAGCAACTCATTCCTGCGCTACGGCAGGAACTCTCCATCGACTTCTGCGTGGCCAACGGCGAAAATATGGCCGGCGGCAATGGCATGACCAAGCCCTTGCTCCTGGAGTTCAACCCAGGCACCGTGGATGTCTTCACCTCCGGCGACCACGTCTGGGACCAGAAGGAATTCCCTGGACAGATTGACTCCATGCCGAATGTCCTGCGTCCGGCGAACCTCCCCGAGCAGCAGCCCGGAAAGGGCTGGGGACTCTACACCGCCTCGGACGGCACCAAAGTCGGCGTGATTAATCTGCTGGGAAGGACCTTCATGGGATTGCCCTCCAATTGTCCCTTCTCCGCCGCCGAGAAGGCCGTCGCCGAATTGCGACAACACACGCCAGTCATTCTCGTGGACTTCCATGCCGAGGCCACCAGCGAGAAAATCGCTATGGGACGGTTCCTGGACGGCAAGGTCTCCGCCGTCTTCGGCACCCACACCCATGTCGCCACCGCCGACACCCAGATTTTCCCTGGTGGAACCGCCTTCCAATGTGACGCAGGGATGGTCGGTTCCCGCGAGTCCATCCTCGGGCGGGACATCGCGCCGGTGCTGACCCGCTTCACCACCGGCATGCCTGCAAGATTTACCGTCAACGAAAACGCCGTCACTCTGCATGGCATCTGCGTCACCATCGACCCCGCCACTGGTCACGCCACTGCCATCGAGCGCATTGAACAAGACTTTTCATAAGCACTTATTATGAAGAAGATTAAGAAATCAAAACAAACCCAGTGGTACGGTTTCACCCGCCACGACTTTGAGTTCGAGGGATATCACGCCTTTGTGGTTGAGCCAGCCAATCCCGCGCCAGATGGCCGCTGGAGCTGGTGCACGATGTGGCCCGAGGCCTTCGTGCCGCGCGTGGGCGTCCCTGCGCTCTTGGAATTGGGATACCACCATGCCCACATCGACGTCTTCGCAACCCGCGCGAATCCGGAGGGCATGGCGGTGATGCACCGCTTCCACGACTATTTGGTCTCGCTGGAGCTGGCCCCTAAAGTCAACCTCATCGGCATGAGCTGGGGCGGATTCTTCTCGCTGCGCTATGCGGAGACCTACCCGCAGGATGTCTGCGCCATCTATCTGGACGCGCCCGTCTGCGATGCCGCCGACCCATCGCAGCCAGCCGAACACCGCAGCTACTCTATCCGAGAGGCCTGGAAGATGACCGCCGATGAAATCCGCCAAAGCCCACTCAATCCCCTCAACAACGTCCAGCCAATCGTGGATGCGCGTATCCCCATCTACGCCGCCACCGGCGAGGACGACCAGGTGGTCTCCGTCTGGCACAACTTCAATATTCTGGAGCAACGCCTAACAGCCGCCGGAGCCGACCTGACCATCGTGCGACGCGACGCCTGGGGACATCATCCACACGGCTTCGACGACGTCTCCGAACTGGTGCGTTTCCACCAGTCCGTACATAAAATAACTAATTGCAACTAAAGTAGTTATTGAATAAATGGCTCGGCATAGACGACCGCTCGAATAATCTTCAACGGGCTGGCCTGGAGCGTCTCGCGCACCTTCATGCATATTTCATGAGCCTCGCCCAACGGACATTCGGCGGAGACCAAGATACAGCACTCCACCTCGTTTCCCTCGGGGAAACTCCGAATCTGTATTGCCCCCATCCCGCGCACGCCGTTTACCTGCCCAGCCAGCCGCAGGATTTCCGCCTTGAAATCCGTGCCTTCGTAGGGTTCCAGATGCGTCAGGACATCGTGGACCTTGGGCATTTGGCACTTGATCTCCGAGGCGACCTCTTCGCAGATGCGGTGCCCTTGCTCCACGGGCAGATCCTTGTCCACCAGCACATGCATGTCCAGCAGGACACCATTCCCAAACCACCTTGTGCGAAGTTTGTGGGCCTCCTTGACTCCGGGAACGCTGGAGGCAATCCGGCACATCTCCTTGACCTCCAAGGCACTCACACCATGATCAGAAAGTTCCTTGAGGCATGGCCACGCAATCTGCCACGCCGCCCGCAACAACATGCTGGCGACGATCACCGCCGCAATGTGGTCAAGATAGGATATACCCGGCCAAATGCGCCCCACGATGGCCACCACGGCCACCGGGATGGACGAAACCGCATCGGAACGGTGGTGCCAGGCGTTCGCAATCAGCGCCGAGGAACGGCAGGCCCGACCCACGGAGGTCGTCCACTGATACAGTATCTCTTTCAGGAAGATGGAAATTAGCGCAACGCCCAGCAACCACCACGAGGGACTCGGACCTTCTGCCGAAACTCCGATGGTCTTCACGGCATTGCTGATCATGCCAATCGCGCTGATGCCCAGCAACACCCCAATAGCCAGGGTAATCAACGCCTCGATGCGCTGATGTCCATGCGGATGGTCGCTGTCGGCGGGCGCCGACCAGAAGCGCACCCCCACCAGCACCGCCAGGTCGGTGATGAAATCCGAAAGGCTGTGGACGGCGTCCGCCACACAGGATTGACTGCCCACCGCCAAACCAACGGCAAATTTAACGGCGGTTAAGAGGACATTGACCGCCATACCCCACAGGGTGACTCGCCGCACCGCCTGCTTTACATCGCCATTCAGCACGCCATCGGCGCCAATTGCTTCCTCCATCATTGACATCAGAAAATACCTCCGTTGTGTGCTATGAGTTGCTTTTCACAATAATTTAAATGTTTTGGCGGACTTTGCCCAACTGACACGCCCACGCTTTTCCGATTCGCGATTAAATTATAGTGTTTTCCCTGTAAACTCGAACGAATCTTTTTCACCTGTAAGGACAAAACTTCCATGCGACCGGATATGAATGCGGCGAAACTGCGTCGCCTTTATTTGGATTTCTTCAAGAAGCACGGCCACGCCGAAATCAAGAGCGCGCCGCTGGTGCCGGAGAACGACCCGACCTGCCTCTTCACCACCGCCGGAATGCACCCGCTCGTGCCGTATCTCCTCGGCCAGAAGCACCCCATGGGCACCCGCCTGACGGATGTCCAGAAGTGCCTTCGCACCAACGACATCGACGAAGTAGGCGACCCCTTCCACATGACCTTCTTCGAGATGCTGGGCAACTGGAGCCTGGGCGACTACTTCAAGCAGGAGGCCATCTCGATGTCCTTCGAATTCCTCACCAAGGAGCTCGGCTTCAAGCCCGAGGAAATCAAGGTCACCTGTTTCGCCGGTGATGAAAACGCCCCGCGGGACAACGAGGCCGCCGGCATCTGGAAGTCCCTCGGCATTCCCGAGAAGAACATCTACTTCCTGGGCAAGGAAGACAACTGGTGGGGACCCGCCGGCCAGACCGGTCCCTGCGGACCCGACACCGAGATTTTCGTGCCGGTGGACCGCCCGGACTGCGGACCCGACTGCTCGCCCAAGTGCGGCTGCGGCAAGTGGGTCGAGATTTGGAACAACGTCTTTATGCAGTATAACAAGACTGCGGAAGGCAAGTTCGAGCCGCTGGCGCACCCGAATGTGGACACCGGCATGGGCGTCGAGCGCGTGACCGCCTTCCTCGAGGGCGTGCCCTCGGCCTACCAGACCGAGCTCTTCCAGCCCATCTTCGCGAAGCTCCAGGAGCTCTCCGGAAATGCTCAGGCGGACCACATCAACCGCTCCGCCCGCATCGTTGCCGAACACCTCCGCGCCGCGACCTTCCTGTTGGCGGACGGCGTAAAGCCCGGCAACGTGGACCAGGGCTACGTTCTGCGTCGTCTCATCCGCCGCGCCATCCGCGAGGCGCGCCAGCTTGGTCGGACCGAGCCCTTCACCTCGCAGATTGCCGCCGTGATCATCGCGAATTACTGCGAATACTACCCGGAACTCAAAGAGCACGAGGCGGTCATCGCCGAGGAACTCGACCGCGAGGAGAAGCAGTTCGCCGCCGCATTGGAGAAAGGCACCCGCGAGTTCAACAAGATGATCGAGCGCGTGCCGGACTTCGTGGTCAACAAGCAGATTTCCGGCAAGAACGCTTTCAACCTCTACGAGACCTACGGCTTCCCGATTGAACTCACCGTCGAGATGGCCAAGGAGAAAGGCTTCAAGGTGGACCTGGAGGGCTTCAAGAAAGCCGCCGAAGACCACCAGAAACTCTCGCAGGCCGGCGCCGAGCAGAAGTTCGCCGGTGGTCTGGCGGACCACTCCGAGGCCACCGCGCATCTCCACACTGCCACGCACCTGCTCAACCAGGCGCTGCGCAACCTCATCGCCGCAGACATCCACCAGTGCGGCTCCAACATCACCGCCGAGCGCCTGCGCTTCGACTTCAACTACCCGGACAAGCTCACGCCCGAGCAACTCAAGGCGGTCGAGGACCAGGTCAACGAGCAGATTCAGAAGGACCTGCCTGTCGTCTGCGAGGAGATGAGCCTGGAGGACGCCCGCAAGACCAACGCCCAGGGGCTTTTCGGCAACAAGTACGGCGAGCGCGTGAAGGTGTACTCCATCGGCGACTTCTCCAAGGAGATTTGCGGTGGTCCGCACGCCACCCACACCGCCGAATTGGGGCACTTCAAGATTGTCAAGGAGGAATCTTCCTCCCGCGGTGTCCGCCGCATCAAGGCCATCTTGGAGAAATAACTCGCCCGTCACGGGCAAGAACCAGGGGAAATCAAATCATCTCGGTCTGGCAGCCACACGTCCCGTGCGGCTACCACACAACACTCATACCGCCATGCAACACGACTTCTTGGAATTTCTGGACGCATCCTACACGCCATATCATGCAGTGGGCAACTTTGCCGTGCAGCTCCAGGAGGCCGGCTTCAAGCACCTGGAAGAGGCGGACCATTGGGAACTGCAGCCTGGTGACTGTGGTTTCGTCGTACGGGGCGGTGCTCTGATTGCCTTCCGGCTCTCCAGCGTCCAGAAGCCAACTGCACACGGCTTCCGCATTGCTTTGGCGCACACGGACAGCCCGTCCCTCAAACTCAAGCTCGCAGACGCAAAAGGCGGCAAAGACGGCGAACCGTTGCGCATTCCCGTCGAGGTCTATGGCGGACCGATTCTCTCCACCTGGTTGGACCGGCCGCTCGGCGTAGCGGGACGTGTCGCTGGCATGACCGACGGCCGACCTTCGGCCGAACTGGTCGCCAGCGAGGGACCGATGGCGGTCATCCCGAATCCGCCGCCCCATTTCACCAACACCAACAGCGGTCATTTCAGCTACAACGCGCAAGACCACCTCGCCGCGCTCTTTGACGCGCCGGATTTGGCCTCGCTCTACGAACTGCTTTTGGCTGGACTGCCGATGCCAGTAGGCAAGACTCTTCCTGCTGCGGAACTGTTTCTGTATTCCACGATGCCAGCCCAACTCATCGGACTATCTTCCACACCATACGTACAGGGCGCACGCATCGACAACCTGAGCAGCTGCCACAGCATCATCGAGGCGCTGCTGGCCGCGCCCAATTCCGAGGATACTCAAGTCGCCGCTCTCTTCAATCTGGAGGAGGTCGGGCAATCCTTTGACAGCGCCGGAAGCAACTTCCTCCCGCGTGTACTCAGCCGCATCGCTCACGCCTTCAGTGCCGAGGCCGACGCCACCGCAAGGATGCTGGCCAATTCGCAGCCGATGCTCTCCATCGACGTCGCGCACGCCTTCAATCCCAATTTCGCCGGTTTCTATGACCCCGGCTACGCACCAAAACTCGGCGGCGGACCTGCCCTCAAGCTCAATGCCCAGTTGCGCTATGCGACCACTGTTCTAGGCGAGGCGCTCTTCCATCAAGTTGCTGAGAAAGCCAACGTGCCCACGCAGGTCTTTGAGGCGCGTTCTGACATGCCTTGCGGCGGCACCATCGGTCCCGTCACCGCCACCGCGCTGGGCATCCCCGCCATCGACCTGGGCATCCCAATCTGGGCAATGCACTCTCTGCGCGAGACCGCCTCCATCGCCGACGTGGCCTACCTCACGCGCTTCGTCCAGGCCTACTGGGAACTGTAAAGGTGAGAGGTACTGCTGGCGCCACGCCGGCAGAGAGGCGAGAGGTGAGAGGTTGTAGGCGGAATACAATTATAAACTTTGGCTGTATTCCCCGTGAGGATACCTAACTAAGCTGTTTTTTCAGGCAACAGGGGGGCGAGGCGGCAGCTTCCGTAAAATTGTAGAAGTGTAATTAGATGCCCTCTTGGGAAACAAAGCGTCCCTTTTACCTTTTAAACTTTTGATTTGATATCCTATTTGCCCATCTGTCTAGGCATCTTCTGCCTACTGGCGCTTTCGGCTTTCTTCTCGGGGGCCGAGACCGCGCTGATGTCCATCTCCCGGGCGCAACTGCGCCGACTGGCAAATGGCTCCTCCCGCGACCGCGCCATCCACAACCTGCTTCAGACTCCGCAGAAGGTTCTGGGAACCATATTATTAGGGAATCTGTTCGTCAACACGCTACTGACTGCGCTCGTGGCGGAGTTGCTCTCGCGGTTACTGGTCGCCCTCCCCTTTGACGGTCCTACCTGGCAACGACTTCAAGGTGTGGTCACCGTGCTCCTGAGCATCCTGGTCGTCACGCCGTTGCTGATTCTTTTTGGCGAACTCACGCCGAAGGTCAATGCGTATCGCGACAACCTCGGTCCCGCTCGACGCGCCGCCAAACCGCTTCTCGCCCTCCAACGGCTCGCCACGCCACTACTTTGGATATTGGACAGCCTCACCTCGTTGCTATTCCGGCTCTTCCATGTAAAATCCCCCCACTCGGCTTGGCAACGCTTCACCTCGGACGAAATCACCGCCGCGCTCGACGCGGGCAACGCCACCGGCGCCACCTCACAACGCGAGCACGAACTATTGGAGCGTATCCTGCGCTTCGGGACCATCGAGGCCACCGAAATCATGGTCCCCAGAACTAAAATCACCGCTGTATCCGACGACCTCACCCTCCAGGAGGCATGTGAATTCGCCAAACGCTGCGACTACAACTATCTGCCAGTCTATCACACTTCCATCGACGAAATCTGGGGGGTGCTTTCCTTCGCCGATGCGCTGCTCTGGAGTTCTCGCCCAGGCAGTGAACGCCCGTTGGCGCAATTCCGTGTCCCCTTGGAGAATGGCGCCTCGCCTGAGAACCTCCCGGTCTCGCCCATCTTCTTTGTGCCGGGATCGGCCAAAATCGAGCGCATCCTCACGGCGATGAAGCGCAACCACTGTCGCATGAATGTCGTGGTCTCTGAATATGGTGGTACGGAAGGGCTGGTCACGCGCTCTGCCATCCTGGAGGAAATCGTCGGGCGGTTCGCATTTAGTGGGCGCGACTTCAACCACCTGCAAAATCTGCCATCCAAGGATGGCTTCCTTGCCGACGGCCGGGCGCGCCTCCGTAGCGTCGAGGAAACCCTTGGAATCGAGTTCGAGGACACCGAGGCCGACACCCTCTCGGGTTTTGTCACCGAACGACTCGGCAAAATCCCCGCCAACGGCGACGCCTTCAACGAGGCCGGATACCGCTTCCTGGTCGCCCGAACTTCCGGTAAACTCGCCGCCGCCATAACCATCACCCCGGAGGAAGGTGAGAGGTGAGGTACTGCTGGCGCCCCGCCAGCAGAGGCAAGTTTTATTTAAAAAGGTCTTCTCGCCCGCGTTCGGGTGAGCGCAATCTTCGTCAATGTTCCTTCTTTGTCACATCCTAATGCTTCTGCTGCTGGCGCTCATCGCCTTCTATGCCGGCTCGGAGACCGCGCTGACCAGCGTGAACCGTGTCTGGCTCAAGGAGCGCGCCAAAGACGGCGATCGCCGGGCTACCGAAGCCTGCCATCTGGTGGAAAACGCCGACCGATTCTTCGGCACGGTTCTGATGGGCAACAACCTCACCCATGTCAGCCTGACCGCGGTCGCCCGCCTCACGATGGGGATTTTTCTGGCCCGAAGCATCGCAGTGCGCGATTTCGCACCCGTCCTGGTCGCGCCGGACTCCAGCTGGTCGGCCTGGCTGGCGGCGCTCATCGTCACGCCCGTCGTCCTGATTCTGGGCGAGGCGTTGCCCAAGGCGCTCGGCCGACAGTTTGCCAACTCCTTCACGTTGGTGGTCGCCCGCCCGATGCGCTGGTCGGAGCGACTTTTGGCACCATTGGTCTGGTCGATGAATTCTTTGGCACGGTGCCTATCGCTGACTCCAGAAACAAAAACGCCCTTGGCCACCGGCAACGTCACCCGCGAGGACCTGAAAATCATGGCCGAGATGCTCGCCGAACAGCATTTCGTCGGCGAGGACGCCGCCGAGATGCTCCAGACCGTCCTGGAACTCGACCAGCGCCCCGTCGAGACAGTCATGGTGCCTCTCATTGAAATCCAATCCCTTCCGGACACCGCCACCATCGACGACGCGCGAGAACTCACTGCGCAGACCGGCTACACATATCTGCTCATCTACCACGAACGCGTGGACCGTATCATCGGCGCCGTAAGCCTCAAGGAAATCCTCGCCCAGCGCCCACTGGAACTCCCTGAACAAGAGTTCCTGCGCCAGAGCGTCCGGCCATTCGTCAACCGGAAAATCCTTTTCGCGCCGGAGTCCCAATCCGTCAGCACGCTTCTGGATGAACTGCGTCGTCGCCCCCTTCCCATCGCCATCGTGGTGGACGAGTATGGGGGAATGACCGGAATGGTCACCGTCGAGGACCTCGTCGAACTCATCACCGGGAATCTTGGTGACGAGCGTGACGAGGCCAGCAACGGCTTCCGGCGACTCTCGCCCAGCGCTTTCCTGTGCAGCGGCCGGATGGAGATCCGCGACCTGGAGGAGCAACTCGGCATGGACATCCCGAACCAGGGCTTTGAGACGGCCGCCGGGCTGGTCCTCAAACTCGCCGGCAGAATCCCTTCGCCCGGCGAACACTATCACTACCATCACGTCAGTTTCACGGTCCTGGAAGTCCGCCAGCACCGCATCACCAAACTGAAAGTGCAGATGAACTGACTTATGCGTATCACCCACATCAATTGTCCAGGCTGTGGCAAGGCCATCGACATCGACTGGGACTGGAACTATTTCCTCTGTCAATACTGCCGCGCCAAGTGCGTGATCATTTCGCACAATCACCCGGAGACGCCCCAGGAGACCCTGGAACGCCTTCACGGTGAGGCATGGCAGACCATGGAGGAGCGCAATTACGCACTGGCCTTCGGACAGTATCGCGAGATTCTTCAGCACCGCATTGACGACGGCGAGGCATGGCACGGTCGTGCACTCGCCATCGGCTTGCGTTCGCTGGACAAGGAGAACCTCCATGCCGACGAGGTCATCGCCAGTTTCGACGAGGGGCTGCGCCACGACTCCACGCCACGCAGCAAACTCATCTACGCGATGCACGCTGCGGAACTCGGCCAGGCACTTCATCAATTCCATTACTTGCACTTCCGCCGAGAACCACTCCACGCATTGCGGTGGAAATACTATTTAGACGCCAGTGCCTTCGCCCTGCGAATGCTTCGAGACAGTCTCCGTGTCTTACAAGAACTTCTTGAGATTCCCGACCAGAGCATCCCACTGCTGTTGAAGGCTACCGATGGCTACCAACCGTGCAAACTCCATGCCCAGGCAACGAAGACTCTCCGTACCACTGCACGGACAATCGCGGACATCGACCGGGCACTTCTGACCGGCTCACTTCGACTCCACGGCAAACATTTCATCCATCCGAAGTGGTTCGGCCTTGCCAGACACCTCACATCTATCTTTCTGTACGCCAAGCCTCCCAAAGAGTTTCAAGGACTTTCAGCGGAATACGCTCGTGCCAGCAAGCTGGCGTTGGGCACCGCCAGTCGTCCGCCGCAAAGCGAGTTCGACCGTTTCTGGCTACCTTTTTTCATATACGGAATTGTCAACCTCTCCATAATAGTTCAATTCACATACAGCAGGCTCTACATTCCAGGAATCGTCCTTTCCCTCATCGCCTTCTTCGGTTTCTTCCGACCGATCCGTCATCGGCTTTGGGAAAAACACTGCTACGCCAGCGATGTCCGCGACGGCGTTTACGACTACAAATAATACTCTAAGGTAATTCTTCTACGGGGCTGTGCCCTGAACCAACACAGCACCTCCACCACGACACGACCATACAATTCTACGGAGGCTACGCCCCCGAACCCCTGCGGTTTCCTCATTTCTCATTCCTCATTCCTCATTCATGCCCGATAGCCGTCCCATCCGCTGTCCCAACTGCCGGAAGTGGTTCCGCACGGAGGAGAACCTCGCGCTGGTGCTGTGCCCGCACTGCTCCACGCCAATCCATCTCCTGCATGCGCCGGACGCCTCGCCGCCCAAGCCACTGCCCGTCCCGCAGCGCATCAAGGCGTTGCTCCAGCAGGCCTGGCAGAATCACCGTGCAGGCAACCAGACCTTCGCCGCCGAAGACTTCGCAGCCGTACTGGAGTTCAACCCGAAATGCGCCGAAGCCTGGGCCGGTCGAGGCTTGGCTTTGGCGCTTCTGGAAAACGAGAAGCTCCACGCCTTCTACGGCGAGGCACTCAACTGTTTGGAGCAGGCAACGGTCTGTGATACTGCTCCGCGCACGCAACTGCTGGTCGCCAACGCACTCTACGAAATCTGCGCCGGACTCCACGAAAAACTCTATCGCCGTTTCCGTGGCAAGACCTGGGACTGGGGACGCTGGGTGGCATTGCTCGACCCAGACTCCTTTATCAAGAACAGCCTCTGGAAGGCCTACTCCACCGCCAAGGCACTTATGCACGTGGCAGATCCCCAGGGCTACTACCCCACCGAACTTGCGCCTGGGCAAGATATGCAGAGTTGCCAGGCACGCGCGCTGGCTCTCGCGGTGGACTGCGCCAGGCTTCATGTCCACATCTGCCGACATTATCTCATTGGCGGTGTAGGCTTCAACCCCACGGGACTCGGTTTCACCCTCGCCCGCCTGAAACTCGCGGATGCCGAGCAGTGCAAAACCGAGATGGACGAAAGCGTGGCGTTCCTAAAATCCGTGATGCCGAGTTACCAGCCACCGACCTTCCAGACCGCCTTCCAGAAGCTCGTCTGGTTCCATCTCAGCTACTGGCTTTTCGCCTGCGTAATTATGGGCTTTCTTGCCTGGCGTGCCCCCAGCATGTCGGGAAAGGCGTTGTTTCGTCTGTTGGCGGGATATCTCTTCGCCTGGATTCCCTTCATCGCCTGGTGTTACTGCCCCACCGAGCGCTCCGGTCCCGTCCACGAAGGCGAGACTCCCGAACCAAAGTAATCGTTTTTCCTTGCTCTGTGATATAATTTCCGTTCCCTGCGTTATGTTAAGCCTTTGTACCCTCCAGCATGTTGCTGAATCATTTCCCATTCCTGCCGCGATTTCGCGGACACACAACTCTTCATTCCTTAATTCTTGAGCAATGACTGACGGCGAATTCAAACACAACCTCGAGCGCTTTGCCAAATTCCTCGACCGAACCTACGAGGATCTCTTCACCGAATATGCCACCCTCAAGGCGGAAATCGCCGTGACGGACGAGCCGGTGCCTTGGGCCAAGCGGAAATCCCTCAAGTACCGCCCCATCACGGAGGGCGAACGCTGGGGTGGCATCTGGCAGAGCGCCTGGCTGCACCTCACCGGAACCGTTCCGAAGGCGTGGAAAGGCCAGCCTCTTGTGCTGCGCCTCAACCTCGGCGGCGAGGCGCTGCTCTTCGAGGATGACGGCACGCCGCACTGGAGCTTCACCGACTACAGCGTTTTCTATGAAAACTACCGCAAGGACTGCTATCGCTATGAGAAGCCCGCCAAAGGCGGCGAGAAGCTTGACCTGTGGGTGGAAGCGGTCTCCAACCATCTCTTCGGCACTGCTCTGCCCGACGAGCCCCATGCAACCCGCAACACCGCCCCTGAGGGCACCGTGAATCCCGTGATCACCCACCTCCGCGTGGCTCTCTTCAACGAGGCACTCTACCACTACCGCATCGAGTTCGAGAACCTCCGTCTTCTCCTGGCCAACTACTACAAGCCCGAGGACTACCGCGCCAAACGCCTGATGGCCATCCTCAACCGCGCCAGCGATGTCTATCGCGAGGACCCCGCACGCGCCGCGCTGGCCCGTGCCGAACTCAAGCCCGCGCTGAAATGCAAGGCCGCCGGTTCCGTGCTGAACGTGACCGCCGTGGGGCACGCGCACATCGACGTGGGCTGGCTCTGGCCCGTCCGCGAGTCCATCCGCAAGGCCGCACGCACCTACTCCAGCCAACTCCTGCTGATGGAGCGCTATCCGGAATACGTCTTCGGCGGCTCCCAGCCGCAACTCTACGCCTTCGTCAAGGAGCACTACCCCAGCCTCTACGCCCGCATCAAGAAGCGCGTGAAGGAAGGCCGTTGGGAATGCCAGGGCGGCATGTGGGTCGAAGCCGACTGCAACCTCACCAGCGGCGAGTCGCTGGTGAGGCAGTTCCTCCATGGCAAGAACTTCTTCAGGGACGAGTTTGGCGTGGACGTGCGCAATCTCTGGATTCCCGACGTCTTCGGCTATGCGGCCTCCCTGCCCCAGATCATCAAACTCTGCGGCTGCAACTCCTTCGTCACCCAGAAGATCTCCTGGAACCAAATCAACCACTTCCCGTTCAACTCCTTCCGCTGGAAGGGCATTGACGGGACCGAGGTGGTCACCCACTTCCCGCCGGAAAACAACTACAACTCCGCCGTGTCCGCCGACATCCTCGCCCAGGCCCAGGACCGCTACAACGAGGCCGGCGTCCACAATGAGTTCCTCAGCCTCTTCGGCATCGGCGATGGCGGCGGCGGTCCCAAGGAGGACTACGTCGAACGCGCAATGCTGTCCAAAGACCTGGACGGCGTGCCGCACGTCAAGATGGGCAAGGCGCAGGACTTCCTCGACCGGCTGGTCGCCGTGCAGGACAAGCTGCCCGTCTGGAGCGGCGAACTCTACCTGGAGATGCACCGCGGAACCCTGACCACCCAGAGCCGCACCAAGCGCAACAACCGCAAACTGGAGCAACGTCTGGCGTTGGCGGAGTTCATCCTGTCGAGCCTGCCCGCGAAGCAATACCCGCGCAAGGCACTTGACTATATGTGGAAGAAGTTGTTACTCAACCAATTCCATGATATTTTGCCAGGCTCATCCATCGTCCGGGTGTATCAAGTCACCGAGAAGGAGCACGCCGAGTGTCTCGCCCAAGCCGCCGAACTAGTGGAGGCCGCTGGCAAGAAGCTCCTCAAGAAGGACGCGGACGCGGTGACCTTCGTGAACACCCTCTCTACCGATTACACCCGCCCCGTTGAACTGCCCGCCTCCTGGGCGAAAGCGAAGGTCACGATGGACGGCAAAGCCGTGCCCACGCAGGTCGAGAAGGACGGCCGTGTCTTCGCACTGGCCACCCTGCCCGCATCCTCTTGGACCACGCTGAAACGCACTGCCGCCAAGGCCGCGCCAACCGCCAAGGCGGACGCCAAGCTGGTGCTGGAGAATGACGTCGTGCGCTATGAGTTCAGCCAAGACGGTCGCATCCTCTCCGCAAAATGCACGAAGACTGGCATCGCATTGCTCAAAGGCGAAGGCAATGTCTTGAATCTCTATGCGGATTTCCCGACCACGTACGACGCCTGGGACGTCGAGGTCTGGCTCCAGAAGGAGTTCATCGAGAGCGCCCACAGCACTGCGAAGGCGGTGCGCGAGACTGGTGTGGTGCGTTCGACGCTGCGCTTCAAGCTCGCCATCGGCAACTCCACCATTGAACAGGAGGTCTCGCTTGCGCCTGGCTCCTCGCGTCTGGAATTCCATACTGTCGTGGATTGGCATGAAGAGCGCAAGATGCTCCGCGTGGTCTTCCCGACGCCCGTCCAGACCAGCGAAGCCACCTACGACATCCAGTACGGCTACCTCAAACGCCCCACCCACGCCAACACCAGCTGGGACGCCGCGAAGTTCGAGTGCTGCGGCCAGCGCTACGTGGACCTCTCCGACACGCAGAATGGCATCGCCCTGCTCAACGACTGCAAATACGGCCATCGCATCCAGGGTTCGACCATCGAACTCGGACTGTTGCGTTCGCCGAAGTTCCCCGACTACCACGCCGACCAGGGACGTCAGGAATTCACCTACGCGCTGCTGCCGCACCGTGGTGCCCTCGTGGACTCCAATGTCGGCACCCAGGCCGCCCAGCTCAACCGCGAGCCGTGGCGCTTTGACAACCTGGCGGGCGCCATCGAAGCACCAGTCAGCGTGACTGGCAAGGGCGTCTCATTGGAAGTCCTCAAGCGTGCGGAGAAGTCCGACGCATTGGTCGTGCGCATCGTCGAGACGCTGGGGCAGTTCTCCACGGGCACGCTCAAGCTCGCCAAGTCCGCGAAACTCAAGAAGGTCACCGTGACCAACGCCATCGAGTGGACTGACGGAGGCGAACTCAAGCCTGGCAAGGATGGCGCATACCCCATCGCCCTCAAGCCCTTCCAAATCCTGACGCTGAAGCTCCAGTAGTTTCCCTTGCCCTGGCCTAAAACCGGGGCTTTTTTCCAACTATGAACTTCGCCATTTTCATCGATGCGGACAACTTCGACGCCATCCACGCGGCCGAACTCTTCGCCACCATCAAAAAACTCGGTAACCCCATCACCCGCCGCGCCTTCGGCAATCCCATCGTCTTTATCGGAAAGAATGGCTGGAAAGAGGCCGTACGCAAGTTTGGCATTGAGGCGCGACCGCAGGTGAATCACGTGGACGGGAAGAACATCGCCGACTTCGCCTTGGTCATCGATGCGATGGCTTGTCTCTACACTGGACGCTACGACGGCTTTGTAATTGCCTCCAGCGACAGCGATTTCACCAGCCTGGCCATCAAGCTTCGTGATGAGGGAAAGTGCGTTTATGGCTTTGGAGACAACCGTGCGCCCGAAAGTTTCCGCAACGCATGCACGTCATTCGTGGAGCTGGAAACCCAAGCCTCTGCCACAAAGGTGGCAACAGCCAAGTCCGCGACCGCAAAGCAATCCACAACGCCTTCCGCAACCAAACCTGCCACACCCAATCCGACCAAGCCTGCTGCGGCGGTCAAGCAGAAGGTTTTATATGCGGGGAAAGATTCGGCTGAGTTCTTCTCCATTGTCTCCAACCTACGACTCTCCAAGGCCACTACTCTGACGCGCCTGAAGGCCGTAATGAAAAACCAGCGACGGACGGGAGAAGAGGCAGACCAGATTATTCATGAAATGCAACGTCTCGGTATCGTTGTCATCAATGCCCAAAACAAACTCGCCTGGTGTAACGATGAAAAGTTGAAAACGCTGATGCAACAACATACCCAAGCCTGATTGCTATTTCAGCTATGGATCTGCATTTCTCCCAACCGCCTTCGGGCATCGAGTGGTCGGACTGGCACTGGCAGCTCGCCCACGCCGCCCGCGACTTTTCCACGGTCGCACGATATCTCGGCGTGCCGGAAGACATGTTTTCAGCGGATGTTTCGACCGCAGAACGCTACCCGCTTCTAGTCACCCCCTACTATCTGAGCCTTGCCCATAGCCCCGAAGCCTCCGATCCGATCCTGCGGCAATGCCTGCCCACGCAGGCAGAGACGAACGACCATGAGCAGTTGGGTGGCCAACCCGATGCGCTTGCCGAGGAAACCAACTCGCCAGTCCCCAGACTCTTCCACCGCTATCCAGACCGTGTGGTCTTCAACACGAGCAATCTCTGCGCAGTCCACTGTCGGCATTGCCTGCGAAAACGCGACTGGGGGAAATGCCTCCCCCCGCCCACTTCTGACGAACTGGACGCCATCTGCAACTACCTTACAGAGCATCCGGAAATTCGCGAAGTGCTGGTCTCCGGCGGCGACCCGCTGATGCTTCCAGAGGAATGCCTCCAGCGCATTGTGGAACGGCTCTCGGCCGTGCCCTCCATTGAAATGCTCCGTTTCGGTTCGCGTGTGCCCTGTGTCCTGCCCCAGCGTGTCACTCCGCGCTTGGCTGCCATCCTGGCCAGCGGTAAACCCGCCTGGCTGGCGACCCATTTCAACCATCCTTGGGAACTCACCAAGGAAACCGCCCAGGCTACGCAAATCCTGCACCGCGCCGGACTCTCGCTGGTCAATCAGAGCGTGCTACTCAAAGGCGTCAATGATGACGCCGACACGCTCGCCAAACTTTTCACCGGCCTGCTGAAAATCCATATCAAGCCATATTATCTCTTCCACGGCGATCCCATTCAGGGGACGATGCACTTCCGGACCGGGCTCCAGAAAGGCCTGGACATTATGAACCACCTCCGCGGACGCATCTCCGGAATGGCACTGCCCGCCTTCGCCTTCGACCTGCCCGGTGGCAAAGGCAAAATCCGCCTCCAGCCTGAACAACTGACAGAATATGACACCAACGGCACGCCCGTCTTCACAAGTTGGGACGGTCACCGCATCCCCTACTCAGACTGAAACACCACACTGGACACAAAAAAGGCTGTTGCCTTTAGGACAACAGCCTTTTCTGCAACCTATAATGTCGCTTTGAAGTTATTCCGCAGCCTCAGCCGGGATGATGTTGATCTTGCGGGAGGTCTTCACGAACTGCACCGTGCCATCCACGAGCGCATACACCGTGAAATCGCGTCCCATGCCGGCATTCTTGCCCGGGAAGAATTTGGTACCGCATTGACGGATGATGATGCTGCCGGCAGTGACCTTCTGCCCACCGTAGGCCTTCACGCCACGATACTGCGGATTGCTGTCACGACCGTTACGGCTCGAAGATTGACCTTTCTTATGTGCCATAGCTATGTACTCCTCAAAAATGGAAATGGTTGGTGATGATGAATGACAATCGCTTAATATAGTCGCTCCTGTCGATTCTTCAAATGCACTGACGCATTTTCTCCCTCTCAGCGGTCATTTTTTATGATTTCGGCAGGTGCCGAAACCACCCCCGCCGAGATTTTCACCCCGGGATAAATGGAGGTGTTCACACCGATATGGACATTTTCGGCAATGACTGCGCCAAAGTGATCGCGGCCGGTGTCAACTTGCTTGCGTCCCACCAAGCTGGTGATATTCGCTCCATCGTGCCTCCAATTGGAGACCATCGTGCCTGCCCCCAGATCCACGCCATTGGCGAGAATGGAGTCTCCCACGAAAGCCACATGCGGCACTCGCACATTGTCCATGAGGATGGAGTTCTTGATTTCCGCGCCTTGCCCAATACGGCAACCATCGCCAATGGAGGTATTTCCGCGGATGGTGCAATTCGGACCAATCAGGCAGTTCTGCCCAATGACCACATTGCCGGTGATGTACACGCCCGGCAGAATCATCGAGCTGTCCCCCAGGTCGAGATTACCGTCAATCACCGATCCCTCGTTGATGACGCCGTTGATGATGCCATGTGGCGCATTCTGCAAGACCTCCTCCTGGACGGCAAGCAAATCCCACGGATAGCGGACCACCAGGCTTGTCCCCGACCGCACAGTGACCTTGCTGTTCTTTGTCCGTCGATGTGCATGGAGACTCTCCACGGGAAGCCCCAGCGCGTTCTTCAGCGGTGTGCGCGTGGCGCTGGCCAACTGCGTGCCGTCCTCCGCCACTACTGCAAAATCTTCGGAGAGCGAGGAAAGCTCCTCCAACAGTTCCTCGGATGGCCAAAAACTCAGACTGGAGGTGAGGGTAAGGTCATTCGCCTTGCCCAGCATTCGCACCCAGCGGTCTTCCAACAGTTCCCGCCAGGTCATGCCACCCAGACGCAACTCGCCCAAAGAACCTTGGGTTCCCAGCGGTGCCAGCGTGGCAATCGGCTCCTCAATGATCTTGATGTCCATGGCCAGAAATTCTCAGCGGTTTACAAAAACAAGTACGCATTCATAACATAATGCCGAATTGGGAACCCGTTAGCGCTTCAGCCCCTCTCAGAACTCCAACGTGACCTCGGCGGCATTGCCGGTGAAAGTCACGGTCTCGGTGGCGGGGTCGTAGGTGCCGCCAGTGACTTGGCGCGGAGCCTTGCCATCGGGATGCGGGAGGCGCAGGCGGATTTCGCGCGGTGCGCCCTTCAGACGGACGCTGGCGCGAATCTGCGTGTCGGTCGCCACGACCTCGTAGTCCAGTTTGCCGAAGAGGGTATGGAAGCCCTGGACGGCAATGCGCTGACCAGCACGAAGCCACGCCCGCGGGGCGACCTTGAGCAGACTGAGTGCGCCGTCCTCCTCCTCGAAGGCGAGCATCCAGCGGCACTGCATCAGGAACCAGCCCTCCTCGTGGGTCTTGTGGGAACTGCACTCGAAGTAGTGTTCCCAGAAGGTGTAGCTCTGGCGGTCCTGCAAAGCCGCGAACTGGTTGTAGAAGAGCTTCAGGAAGAGTTTGACCTCTCCGCGTTTGACATGCGCGTAGTCGTTGCGCTGGTAGTAGGGCTGGCTGAGGGCGGCGTTCTCGCGGCCGAGCGGATGCTGATGCGTGTCCAGCAGCGCATCCATCAGCGGCTCATGGGGAGCCAAGACATCGGTGAGCACCAGCGAAGAGGGCCCCGCGATCATTCGGGAGAAGATGGTGCCGTGGCTCATCCACTTCCCGCCGTCCGCGAAATAGCTCACGCAGCCATTGTATTCCGGCCAAGGCGAGATGGCGGAATTCCACGAGCCGTCTCCTAACGGCGTGACTGGCGCATGGGCGACCGCGAAGGCGATGGCGGCATGGAAGTCTTCCTTGAACTCGCGCACATCGGCGGCCACTGCGGCGGCAAATTCGGCTTCGACACCGGCCTCCTGGAAGACCTCGGCGATGGCCTTGAGTCCCAGATAGACTCCGCCGTTGAGGAAGAAGTTGAAGAAGTAGTCCTCGCAGTCCGAGACCTTATTGTTGACCAGACCGTATCCGCCGACTTTCCGCGCCTCGTCGGTCTTGTTCTTCGCGCGCTCACCCAGGAGATACTCCGCGCTTAGCTTCAATTTCGGTGCGACTTTCGCCAGCCATTCGCGATCCCCTGTGTAGCGGTAATGTAGCGCGGCGGTCCAGAGCACCGGACCAGTCTCGCTGCCGTAGTTGGTGTAGGCGTTGATGTAGCCATTCTCCTGCTGGCGACTCAGGAAGAAATCGATGCAACGGCGGGCGTCCTCCTGGAGGCCCATCGTCTCGTAGAACTGGATTATTGGACAGCTCTCGGTGCCGATGGGACCATAGACGCCCACGCTAGGCAACAACGGCCCCTCGGCAGCGAGTCCTTCGGTCACGAGTTCCAGATGCAGCAGCCCCGCATGGACACGCTCATCCACCGCAGTCTCGGGAATGGCAATCTGCGCGGCCTTCGCCAGCCAGGCCTTCCAATATTCGCGGCAGCCCGCCAAGTGCGCCTCATAGTCCAAATCGAAGAGTTTCTTCGCGCGTTCCAGGGAAACCTGTCCGAAGGTCACGCGGATGTCGAAGACCGCCTTCTGGCCCGGCTGAACCAGAATGGCGCCCTCGGCCTCCTTCAGCGGCTCGCCATTGAGCAATGAGACCGCGTAGGGCAGTCCGCCGATAGAGGAGATGCCCTCCGCAAAGTCGTCAACGCCCCAGAAGCGCGGCGCGCGCCAGAAGGCATACGCGGGGGCAGAAGAGACATTCACCGCCTCCACGTGCACGCAGCAGACCAGCGTCTCCTCGCGACCGTAACTCTCGGCCTCCATTCGCTCTGGCGTAAGCGCGGCCTTCTCCGCGTCAGTCAGATTCGCGCCATACATCTGGCTCCAGGCGGCCAAGTGCTCGGTGCCCTTCACGCGCCCGGGGCCCAGCGGACCATTTTCCAGCGTGGCGAAGTAGGTATGACGATACTCGATGGTCTCCTCGTCCTGCGTGACATGCAGAATCGGCAATACGCCCTCCTCCAGACGGCGCGTGTTCTTCGGACGGCAATGAGACCCAGGCCCGAAGAAGAATTTCACGCGCATGGCGTCGCGCCGTCCGTCGCCCAAGTCGATGGTGGCCATCTTGGAGTGCAGGAAAGGCTGGACCTCTCCCCAGTAGCCCCACTCGCCGTCGGTCAGTTTGGAGACACGGAAGAAGCGCACATCGCGCCCCAGTCCCAGCCAGACGGGCACCTCCTGGTCGCGGTCATACTGGCAGGCGTTCTTGTAGGACTCCTCCGGCTCGGACTCCATCCGCCCGAAATCGGATAAACGCCCCTTGACGCGAA
>JAFZWH010000044.1 GCA_017617415.1 Victivallales bacterium
ATGAGTATGCTTGGAGTTCCACGCCCACTGTTGCGTTCACGAAAGGCGACGGCGTTGCGTCCTTCCAGATGCCCTCCGAGGCAGTGAGCGTGTCCTGCGTTGCCACGCTGAAGACCTACGCAGTCACCACCACAGGTTGTGTGTCTGACAAGGCCACCGCGCCTCGCGGCGAGACAGTTACGGTCACTGCGGTCCTGTCGGAAGGCACGGAACCAGAGTTCTGGGAGACAAAATGGAGTAGCGTTCCAGAGGTGGAGTTCATGGTGGTGGACGACTTGGCTGTGTCCTTCATGATGCCTGCCGAGGCAATCGCGGTCACTTGTACACTGGTAGAGAAGCCGCTGGAGGACACTGCCACGCAGCGGGTGCTGCAGTTGGCGTCCGGCTGGAATCTAGTGGTGCTGAGCCTGGTGCCGGACGAAGAGTCTGTCGCCCGCCTTCAGAAGTTCTCGGCCATGCAGTTGGATCCTTTCAACCATATATATATACAGGCGCGGGAGTTCACGGCGGATGGTCTCTACTGGCTCTATGTCTCGAAGGCTGGACGGCTTGTTGTGACGGGCGAGGCTGCCGTAATGCCGTTACCGCAGGACAAGGAAGGTTGGCAACCCTACGGGAGCTTCCCTGCGGCCACGCTGGAGGGAAGCGAACTCTGGCAGTGGCTGGAGGGCATCTTCCGCCATCAGCAACCGTCGCAGGTCGAGTCCGGCCGGGGATACTTCGTGAAATGATCTATGAAGGTTTCTCCCTGTCTTGGGACGCGGGACTCGGTCCCGCGTCCCGCGTCCTGAGTCCCTCAACTCTGAGATCCGCGATCCGCGATTCGAGTCCCTTGAGTCTGAGATCCGAGTCCCGAGAACCGAGTCCCTTGAGCGCCCCGAGTCCTGGCCGAACTTATTTTGTCAGGATTTCGGCGAGGGCGGGTTGCAATATGGTGGCACGCCAGCCGTGGAGGAGACGTCCGTCCAGGGGGAGTTTCTGGAGTGCCTGGAGGACCAGCGATTCGGCATCGTGCCGGGTGCCCAGGAGCGTGCTGTCGATATGACGTGCTTCGGCACGCTGGCGAATGAGTCCCATGATGCGTTCAAGCCGCTGGTTAAAATAGGTTTTGCGGGTCGTGGTGTTCAGTGGATTACGGGGTTCCGGCGGTTCGGGCGGCGCATCATCGGGTGTCTTCCAGATGTCGAGGAGGTTGTTCTGGAAGCGCTTGACAGTCGGCTTGTGAATGCGCGGGAGCTGCATGAGGTCGTTGGGCGTTATTGTATTGGCGAGGGCGAGTCGCAGCAGCGCCTCATCGTGGAGTAGCCGGTTGCGGGAGAGGTTGTTGGATCGCGCGGTTTCCTCGCGCCATTGCGCGAGGGCGCGGATGCGCGTGCGCATGAGTTCGCCACGAATGCGCCAGTAGCCGCCGATGCGTCGCCAGGCCTGGGTGGCGTCGGTTTCCGCATAGAGCCCCGGATCTTCAAAAAGGGTAGTCTCTTCCAAAAAGAAATCAAGATTGCCATTCTGACGCATCTGTTCGGTCAGGCGCTGGAGTGCTTCGGGGAGAAGCACCACGTCGTCGGCCGCGTAGGCGAGCTGTTCTTCGGAGAGCGGTCTCCGCGTCCAGTCGCTACGGGTTTCGGATTTGTCCAATACGATTCCAAAGATGGTCTCAATGGTGGTCTTGAGGCTGGCATTTGCAGAGTGTCCGCAGAAGCCCATGGCAAGTTGAAGGTCGTGGACGGCGGAGGGACGGCAGTTTGCGAAGCCCCCACAAGTCCGCACGAGAATCGGGAGGTCGTTGCGACCGCTGAAGACGACTTTGACGCAGGCGGGGTCGGTCAGGAGCGTGCGTAGTGGCGTCCAGTCGGTGATGGTAAAGGGATCCACCAGGGCACAGTTATCCCCACTTATCGCGATTTGTAGCAATGCCAGACGCGGGTGGTAGGTGCGGGTCCATTCGAACTCGGTGTCGATTGCTACGGGGCAGCCGCTTGGCAGTGAAGCGATATAGTTTTTTAAATCAGTATCTTGGGAAATCCAGATGGGGGACATAAGACTTACCCGCGCAAAAAATGCGCGGGCACAGCACTGCGGGCACGGAACACACCCGCGCAGCACCCGCGCAAAAATGCGCGGGCACAGAACTAGCGGGCACGGAACTACAGGGTGGCGAGTTTGGGCATTTCGTTAAGGACGATCTGCTCGGCCTCGAGGTTCCAGAGACCGTTGTGACGCTTGCAAGCGTCGTCGAGCTTGGCGAAGACGGGGTCGGTCTTGCCCTTTTCGGCAAAGTCGGCGATGGCGGTCAGCGGGAAGTCCTGGTGGGTATAGATGAGCTTCTTGCCTCCCTTGATGTTCGGGAGGTTCAGGGTGGTGTCCCTGGCTGCGGTGAGGCCGCCGACGTGGGTGATCATGATGGCGGGATTCAGGATGCCTTCACCCATGAGCTTGAGGGCCTCGCGGATGTCGTCCGTGTTGCCGCCGGAGGTGCCGACGATGTGGGTGCCGGCGTAGTGCACGTTGTAGAAGTTGAACTTCGCGGAGAACTTCGGGTCGATCGGGCCGGCGAAGAAGTCCAGGCAGCCGCCACGGGCGAGGATGGCGTCGCCCTGCTCGACGACGGCGGCGACGGGGGCCAGCACGAAGACATCGTCATAGCCAGTGCTGCCGGAGAGCGCCATGAGGGTGTCCACCGCGTCGGGCTTGGAAGTGTCCTGATAGACCAGCTTCACACCGTGCTTCGCGGCGTCCTCGACGGTGAGGACGGCGGCCGCGCGGTCCAGGCGGTCCTGCGCGATGTCGGTCACGACGACCAGTGCGGGCTTCATCGGGCCGTGGACGAGGTAGTCGATGAGGCCGAGGCCCATCGGGCCGGCGGAGGCCAGGCAGGCGCATTTGCCGCCCTTTTTCACGCCCATGGTGTGCTCATAGGAACCCGGAGTCTCCATGCGATACTGCGCATGGCAGGCGCCGATGAGGCAGCTCATGGGCTCGGAGAGGGAGGCCATGAAGAAGGCGTCGCCCTTGTATTTGAGCAGGCAGTCCATCTCCATGACGCAGGATGGGATGCGCACGAAAGTGGAGTCGCCGCCGATGGTGGGGAAAGAGTAGCCAGGGGCATCGAGGGAGCCCTTGTAGTTCATGGCGGGCTGGATGCCGAATCGTTCGCCGGGCTGGAATTTGTCCTGCCACTTCTTGCCGACTTCGCGGATGACGCCGCAGAACTCGTGACCGACGATGGTGGGGTTGGTGGCGCAGTCGTTCGGCACGCGCTTGTGGGCGGGACCCTGTTCGGCGGCCTTGAAGGTGGACATGCAGATGGAGTCGGAGATGACCTCGGCGATGATGCCGTCATCACCGCATTCGGGCAGGTCGAAAGTTTCAAGGCGGAGGTCGTTCACGCCGTAAATGCGTAAAGCAGTAGTTTTCATTTTCAGTTTAAAGGTTAAAGGTTAAAGGTTAAAGGTTAAAGTCAAATTTAAAAGGGTTTTAGGCTCAGGACTTTGCCCCAGCCGGGGTAGCCGTTCCATGGACAGTTGGTTGATTTAGAATGGAAGTAACTTGTATCCAATAAGTTATCTGTATTTAAATCCAGTTCTACCTGGATGGATGGCACTTCGATGCCGAGGATTTTCGCGGGACCGGTGGTGAGGCGGTCAAGGAATGCCTCCCAGGTCATCAAGCCGGATTTGACGAGGAGTTTGTAGCAGACCGGGAAAGCGGCCTCAAGTCCGATGATGCCATTGGGTGCCTGATCGAAAGGCAGGGCCTTTTCCTCAGCGGTGTGTGGCGCGTGGTCGGTGGCGATGGCGGCGAGAGTGCCGTCCGCCACGGCGGTCAGGAGTGCCTGCCGGTCGCGCTCTTCGCGCAGGGGCGGCGCCATCTTGGCGTTGGTGCCCCAGCGGGTGACGGCCTCTGCGGTGAAGGCGAGGTGATGTGGGGTGGCCTCGCCTGAGACGGGCAGGCCGTCCTTCTGCGCATCGCGCAATGCCTCGACGGCCTCGGCGACGGAGAGGTGCTGAAGATGGAAGCGCGCGCCAGTCTCGCTGGCGAGTTCGAGGTCGCGGGTGGCGAAGTCGATTTCGCCACGACGTGAGGATGTCGGGTCCTCGCAGTGGTCGATGAGCAGGAGACCTGCCTCGGCGGCGCGATAGGCGACTTCGCGCATCACGCCAGTGTCCTGCGGGGTGGAGCCGTCATCGGAGAGGGCAATCACTCCAGCGGCCTTCAGCGCGGCGGCGTCCACGGGGTTGCATCCGGCACGGTCTACAGTCATGCAGGCACATTGGACGACTTGCACTTGCGCGGTTTGCGCAAAGCGTTCCTGCATGGCAAGCCAGCGCTCCACGGTGTCGATGGGCGGCGTGGTATTTGCCATCGCGACGATGGTACCAAAACCGCCAGCCCGTGCGGCGGCGGTCTCGTGGGCAATGTCGCCTTTGGCAGTCTGTCCTGGCTCGCGCAGGTGGACATGCAAATCAATGAACGCCGGAGAAATCAAAGGTTAGAGGGTAGAGGTACTGCTGGCGCCCCGCCAGCAGAAGTTGGAGTTTAGAGGTTAGAGGTGCCCTGGTTCTTGCTTACGTGCGTGCAAGAACTACGCTTGTGGGGGGAGCAGATGGGTGGCGATGGCGAAGTAGATAACCAGCGTAAAGGCATCCACGATGGTGGTGATGAGCGGACTGGCCATCAAGGCGGGGTCAACCTTGCAGAGCTGTGCAATGATGGGGAGGGTGCAGCCCATGAGTTTTGCGAAGACGACTGCGCAGAGGAGGGTGAGACTTACAACGATGTTTACGTCCAGAGCAACGCCAGCCTGGAAGAAATAGATGCGCAAAAAGCTCACCATGGCCAACACAACGCCGCACATCAATCCCACCCGAAGCTCCTTCCAAAACACCATCGGCCAGTCATGCGGTTCGATGCCGCCATTGCCGAGGTCGCGTACAATCAGTGTGGAGACCTGGTTGCCGCTGTTTCCGCCGGTGTCCATCAACATCGGGAGGAATGCCGCGAGCATCACCATGTGAGAGAGAAGTTCGTTATAGCGGTTGATGATGAAACTGGTCACCGTCGCGCCAATCATCAGCAGCAGCAGCCACTTCACGCGGTTGCGTGCCAGTTCCCAGACGCTGGTGTCCAGATATGGCTTTTCGGAAGGCGTCAACGCCGCCATTTTTTCAATGTCTTCGTTCTTCTCAGCATCGATAACGTCCATGATATCATCGGAAGTGATGATACCGACGATGCGGTCTTCGGTGTCCAGCACTGGCATGGCGGTCAAGTCATATTTCCGGAAGTCTGCCGCGACCGCCTCTCGGTCATCGTGGGTATGTGCGCAGATGTAGTTGCGCTCCATCACGTCTTCGATACGCGCGTCCTCCGGCGAGAGGAGGATGGTCCTAAGAGAGATGATTCCCGTGAGGTGCCGCGTGGCGTCGGTGACATAGCAGGTGTTGATGGTCTCCTTGTCCACGCCGTTTTTGCGAATATACTGAAGAGCCTCGGCACAGGTCTGAGTGCCAAAGAGGCAAATGAACTCGACGGTCATCAACGAACCGGCGGAGTCCTTCGGGAAATTCAGGAACTCGTTGATAAGCTGTCGCTGACTGGGGTCTTCGACCTTGTCAATCAGCTTGCGGACGATATTGGAGGGCAACTCCTGCGCCACGTCCACCGCGTCGTCCACGAACATTTCGTTGAGCAGAGCGGCGATTTCATCGTGGCTGATTTGCTTGAAGATATCCTCATGAATCTCTCGACTCAGGTAGGTGAAGACCTCTGCGGCGAGGTCTTTTGGCATTGCTCGGAAAAGCGCAAGGATCTGACCCTGCTCCAGTTCGCTGACTTCGGTGGCCAAGTCGGCTGGGTTGAGGTCGCCCAACTTGTTCCAAAGCGCCTCACGCTTGCTCGCCGTGAGTTGGCCCTCGAAAAAGTTTTCCTTTTGGAGCAGTTCTTTGAGCATTATGCAATCTCTCCTAAAAGCCGCCGTATGTGGGGTCAGCCGCCATACAGCGACGATGCCGAGGGTGAGTGTAGGACATACCGCGGAGATGGCGGCGTGACGGGCTTGGCGGAGGTGGTGAACCCTGGAATCAACTGAACCAGGAAGAAGGCAAAAAGAATGATGGCAGCGATGATAGCCAAACCAATCAGCAGACTCTGGGTAGTTTGAAGATTTTGCGGGGAAGCGACATTTTTGGTGGCGTTGCCGCTTTGGACGGCAGTCGCATTTTCCGAGCTGATGCCGACAGTGGTTGAATAATTGGACGGCAGTTGGGACATCTCCAGGTGCGTGTCGATGTCTGTTAACGTGATGAGTGTATCGACTCCCACGATGACGCGATTTTCCACGCGTTCCTCGTTGATGTAGATTGGCGTCATCGAACTGAATGGCTCGACGGTAATCGTGGAACCCTTCACGGTGATTTTGCACTGGAAGCGCGAGACTTGCCCCAGGCGTACGGTCACATAGTTGTCGTGCGAGGCTCCCACCGAGTTGACGCCCTCCCAGAGAACTCCGAACTCGGTCATGTTGGCATCTTCGTTGTGCCAAGTCAGAATGAAAGGAGACGGCACGCCTTTGCTGCCGAAGCCGAAGAACAACTGTCCAAAGCGCACAATGGTCCCGTTGTGCAGGGGAGCCTCGCGTACCTTTTCGCAGTTGATTACAATGCCTGCCCGGCTGCTGGTGTCGTGGATGGACCAGCTTCCGTCCGCATGGCGTTGCAGGTAAAAGTGCCGTCGGCTGATGCTGCTTTCTGCCACACGCTTCAGGCTGACTTCACATGAAGAGGAGCGCCCGACCTCGATGCGCTCGAGGTCGGGGTAGCTCTCGGTGTTGAAGTGAATCAGCTCAACGCCCTTGTTATTGTAGATGTGGCAGATGGGCATAAAAGAATGAGGAGTGAGGAATGAGGAATGTTTCGTTCTCGCTCACGTGCGAGCGAGCGACGGTCAAGAGTCGCAGGACAGCTGTGTTTTTGAAGGTTATGGTTCTTTGGCAAGTTCCTGGCGGATTTCTTCCTGGAGGAGGGTGGCCAGACCTGGCAGGTCACGCATTTCGGAGCGTTTGCCCCAGTCACGGTGCTTGTATTCGACTTGGTTGGTTTCCAATGTCTTAGGAGAGACCACAAGGCGAAGCGGAATACCAAGCAGGTCGGCGTCTGCGAAGGCACTACCTGCCTTTTCGCCGCGGTCGTCCAGCAACACTTCCACGCCGAGGGCTTGGAGGTCGGCGTAGAGTTTCTCGCAGGCATCGGCGACGGCGGGCTCGGAGTACTTGAGACCGATGATGTGGACCTGGAAGGGCGCGATGGCCATCGGCCAAATCGGCCCCCAGTCATCATGGTTCTGCTCGACGACCGCCGCCATTCCGCGTCCGATGCCGATGCCGTAGCAGCCCATCACCATCGGCTTGGATTTGCCATCGGCGTCCAGGAAATTGCAACCCATCGGCTTGGAATATTTGGTCCCGAGCTGGAAGATGTTGCCTATCTCAATTCCATGCAACAATTTAAGGGGAGCACCGTCCACCGGAGAGGGGTCGCCGTCTCGTACATTGGCGATGTCCGCCACGATGACCTGGTCTTTCTGGGGGACATCGCGCCCGTAGTTGAAATTCCTGATGTGGTAGAGTTCCTCGTTGGCGCCCACCACCAGGTTGTTCGAGTTGGTGACGGAGGGATCCACCACCACGCGGAATTTGCTCAGGTCCAGGCCGTAAAGCGAGGCATAGCCGGGCACGGCGCCGACGGACCGGATCAGCTCGTCGTCCGCAAAGTTCAGGTTCGCGTCCTTGACCACCTTGGCCAATTTTGTCTCGTTGACCTCCAGGTCGCCGCGGATGTTGACGAAGACGAGTTTGCCCTGGGAGTCCTTGTAGAAGACTGCCTTGCAGGTGTGGTCGGCGTTGATGCCGAGGAATTTTGCGAGGTCCTCGATGCTCTTGCAGTGCGGAGTCTCGACCTTTTCGGGGGGCAGCGGGTCTTCTTTGACGTAGGTGAGTTTTGCGCAGGCGACCTCGCGATTGGCCTGGTAGTTGCCGTTGGGAGAGACGAAGAGGGTGTCCTCCCCACAGTCGGCAACGGCCATGAACTCGTCGGAGCGGTTCCCGCCGAAGATGCCGGAGTCGGCCTGAATGCAGAGCATGTCCCGAATGCCAATGCGTTTGAAGATTCGGAAATATGCCTCGCGGCAGACCTCGTAATACTTTTCGAGATCCTCTTGGGAGACGTGGAAGCTGTATGCGTCCTTCATGGTGAACTCACGGACGCGGATGAGTCCGGCGCGCGGCCGTGCTTCGTCCCGGTACTTGATCTGAATCTGGTAGAGCATCAAGGGCAGCTGCTTATAGCTGGAGACCTCGGCTCTGGCGATGTGGACGACGGCCTCCTCGTGGGTCATGCCGAGCATCATGTCCTTGCCATTGCGGTCCTTGAAGCGCAGTAGTTCCGCGCCGACGGAATCCCAGCGACCGGATTGTTGCCAGAGTTCGGCAGGGAGGACAACGGGCATGAGGACTTCCTGTCCGCCAATGCGGTTCATCTCCTCGCGGATGATTCGCTCGATCTTGGTGGTGATGCGTCTGCCGAGTGGCAACAGAGAGAAGATGCCAGTGGAGACGGGGAGGCAGTAACCACCACGTACCAAGAATTTATGGCTAACAGTTTGAGCGTCGCGCGGGGGTTCGCGCAGCCGCTGACCAACGAGTCTTGAAAGGCGCATGGTATTGAACAAAAACGACTTAAGGATTCCATTCGCACGCACGCGCGTGCAACGAAGCGTTTCCAAGGGATTTTCGGGAAGCGTAATTAATCGAAATATATCCTGTAAAATGATAACTGGTGAGTGAAAAACGTATAATTTTCCCAGATGGTGCTAAATTATATATAAAACGCCAATTTCCAGAGCTTTCCCCCAAACATTTTAAGGGACTGAAACCATGAAGAAGTTATCCATTATGCTGGGTGTCCTGGCGATAGCTGGGATGTTGTGCGGCTGCGACTCGAAGAAATCCTCCGGCGGGAGTTCGGTGGTCCAGGAAGTCAGCGATACCATCGACTACGGCATCGGCGTGACCCAGACCCGTGCGTTGAAGAAGGCGCAACAGCAGGTTCAGCAGCTTAATGACCAGCACAACAAAGAGCTGGAAGATGCTTTGAAATAAAATACACCTGCGCAAGAATGCGCGGGCACAGAACACCCCGCGCAAGTGCGCGGGCACGGAACTGGCGCGGGCACAGAGCCTTCTTTATTCGAGGGTCTTGGCAATTTCCTGAAGGTGCTGGATGATGGGCAGATGCTGTGGACAGGCGTCTTCGCATTGCCCACACTGGAGGCACTCGGAAGCCTTGGCGCCACCAGGTCGCCACCCGTAATCCATTTTGGCACGTTTGAGGTCTCCGTAACGCTTGTAGCTATTCATCACCGAGAAGATTTCAGGAATGTGGATGTTGGCGGGGCAACCGGAAGTGCAGTAGTGGCATCCAGTGCAAGGGATAGTGTCCAGATCCTTGATGGCTTTCATTGCATGGTTCAGAACTTTTCGCTCGGTTTCGGAGAGTGGGCGGAAGACCTTGACATTCATATAAGATAAATTGTCTTGCATCTGTTCGTCGTTGGACATCCCGCTGAGGACAATCATCACGTTTTCCAGCGAGGCTGCATAACGGATTGCCCAAGAGGCTGGCGAAGCGTTCGGTTCGGCAGACGTGAGGATATTCCGTGCGGCTTCGGGAGGATTGGCCAGCAGTCCGCCTTTGACCGGCTCCATCACCACGACAGGCTTGCCGTGACGCGTGGCGATCTCGTAGCATTCTCGTGAGGCGATGCCGGGGTCTTCCCAGTCGATGTAGTTGATTTGGAGCTGCACGAACTCCGCGTCGGGATGTTCGGTCAACAGTTCCTCCAGCATCTTCGGCGAGCCGTGGAAGGAGAAACCCCAGTGGCGGATGAGTTGCTGGGCGTGGAGTTCCTTGATATAGTCCCACAAGCCGTATTTGACGTAGAGTTCGACATTGGACTCGTCGATGCCGTGGAGCATGTAGAAGTCGAAGTAGTCTGCGTTGGTTCGTTTAAGCGAGTGGCGGATTTCGGCCTTGGCCGCGTCCTCGGTTTTGACCGCCCAGGTTGATGCGTTGAGTTTGGAAGCCAGGTAGTAGCTTTCGCGTGGATGGCGGTCGCAGAGCGCCTGACGGGTGGCCTCCTCGGAGCCGCCATAGACATACGCGGTATCGAAGTATTTTCCGCCGGCTGCCAGGAAGGCATCCACCATCCGGCAACACTGCGGAATGTCGAAACTCTTGCCTTGTTTCGGCAACCGCATCAGGCCGAAACCCAGTTTGGAGCAGTCGTGGATAAGGGTGGCCATAGGGGGTAAGGGGTTGGCCCGCATGCAACCTGCGCAAGAATGCGCGGGCACGGAACTCCCGCGCAAGAATCCGCGGGCACAGAACTCCCGCGCATGATGCGCGGGCATGGAACTAACGGATTTTGGTGAGGTCGAGGCCGGCCTCTTCCCAGAAGAGGGTGTCCTCGACGAGTTTGCAGTCGATTTCCCAGAAGTGGTTCATCGTGTCCTCCTTGCTGGGGCCACGTTCCTGAACCTTCTTCAAGTACTCGCGGAGGGCCTCCGGCGCGATGGCGCATTTGGTGTCGGCGAAAGCAGGGAGATTCTCCAGAAGGGCGCAACTGAAGGCGTGGATGACAGGGTCGTCGGAGGGGATCTGCAGGCTGGTCTTCATGGTACAGACCACCAGTGTGCCCGTGCCGACCTTCACGCTGAAGAGGTGGCTGAAGTTGCGTAGGGTGTCCGCGTCGATGAAGTGCTTGATGTTGTGGACGAGGCCCTTCATGCGGTCGCGCACCGGCTTGTCCACGCCGCTGACGAGCTGGTTGACGAGCGCAGGGAAATCGTCGAGGTTGACCTTGTAGGCGCCGTCGAGCAGGTTGTAGAGATTGAAGTCGAAGTATTTGTCGAGCGCAAGGGCCTGCTGGAGCGCGGGGGCGGAGATAATTCCGCCGAGGTTGCTTCCGCGGTCCCAGATGCAGGGCTTGCAGCGCTCTAAGGCGCCGGGGAAGAAGTAGTTGCCATTTTCGGGCGTTGGCGGCGTGGGCTGAAGGAGCAGCACCGTCTGGCCTTTTGCGAGGGCCGTGAAGACGGTCTCGTTGAAATCGCTGGTGACGAAGGTGTTCGCGGGGATTTTCGGGAGTGTCTTGCGGGGATAGCCCCAGAGGTGCCAGGAGTTGGCGAGTTTCCGTTCGCCGGCGGTGAAGGTCGCGGCGATTTCCAGTTGCGCGGCGGACGGGGCTTCCGCGAAGCGCAAATCCAGCGTAGCGAGCTGCTGAAGACCACCGGCCAGCGAGATGTCCTTGCCTTCATAGAGCGTCTCTGTGGTGCCGTCAGGATAGCGGACGGTAACGGCGAGGTCACCACGCTGAACTGGCTGTGCGAGGAAGTCGGAGGCGTAGAGGGTACATTTGACCGGGGCGTCCCAGAAGAAGGTGGTGTGGTCGAAGTGCGCGAGGAGCGCGGCGTTGTCGTTGAACTGGCGCATCCATTCCGGCGGGATGTATTTGTCGTCGTCGAAGCAGTCCAGGATGCCGTTTTTGTTCTCGTACTTGAGGCAGTCGGAGAGTTGGAGCATCTCGAAGCCGCACAGGTTGGAGCGTCGGCACTCCTCGAAGTAGGTCTTGAGTGCCGCCATCTTCCATTTCTGGGAGGCTTGGATGTAGTCCGGGAGACGCTCGGCGAGGCCCTTGCGCTCAATCAGCGCGGGCAGCTCGTCCATGAAGCGCGGGCGGGCGATGCCATTCTTCTCGAGGTATTCCGGCCCGACTTCGGCTGCGAATTTCTCGTATTTTTCTATAAGTGCTTTGTAATCAGGAACTTCGATGTAATGCGCCGCTTCGTGTGCGATGGTTGGGCGCATAGGGACGATGGCGCGATGCGCGGTGGCGTTGCAGCGGGGATTTTCCGTGGTGACGTCGAATGGCGCGTCGTATGCGGAGCCGTTGATGCGCCATGGGTCATCGACATGGAACATCTCGGCGTGCCGTCCCATCGGGAAGAAGTATGCGATGTGCTGGCTGTAGAGGTCTGCGGAGGTGCGGTCGAACTCGCCCCATCCGGAGTTGTCCACGATGATTTTTCCGGGGGCGAGTTGGCGGCCGAGCCGATAGAGTTCGTGGACCTGCGGGACGTGCCCGGAGTTGTGCATCTCATTGCCGATGCAGAAGATGGCCAGCGACGGGTGGTTGCGATAGTTGAGCAGGGTGTCGGTCCAGTTGTGCTGGTCCATGGAGAGATTCTTCTTCTCGCCTTGCTCGTCGGTCTCGAAGTTGAAGCCGATTTCGGCGTGGATGAAGATGCCCTCTTCATCGGCGGCCTGGACGAATTCCGGCCACGGGATGGTGCTGTGGAAACGCACCAAGTTGAAGCCGTATTTCTTGGCTTGGCGAATGTACTTGACGTCGGCCTCGAAGCGAGTTCCGCCGGTCATGTTGGGATGTTCGTGGGCGGCGATGCCGCGAATGCAGCCGCGGAAGTAGATGGGCGATCCGTTGACCAGAATCGCCTTGTTCTCGAAGGGTTGAAGTTCGCAGTAGCCGAAGCGCTCTGCCACGCCGTCCGCTACGAATCGATAAAGTACAGGCGTGTCCGGTGACCAGGTCTTGAGGGCGCTGGCGTCGAAGCGGGTCTCCCAGGTGCCGTTGAGGAGTTTCGTGGCACTCAGTAGCGGCGCGTTGGCACTCTGCCCGTCCTGCAGAAGAATGGCGGGATTGGCGAGTTGCTCAGGAGAAGAAACGACCAGCAGACCGCTGGAGACATGGCTGCGGATGTAGAGTTCAGACATCTTTCGGTGGAATGAGGAATGAGGAATGAGGAATGTAAAGATCTCGCTCGCTCGTAGAGAGCGAGTTACCGTCCGGTGATGGCTCGCCCGAGGAAGGCAACAAGTGGCCGCAGGTCGTACCAGGCGCAGTGACTGCGGGCGATGCGGAAGGTCTCGCGGCGAGCAAGCGCACGGGAGGAATTGGCCAGACCGCCTAACTGCATGTTCACCAGTGGCCGATCGGTGAGGTATTGCCAATGCAGTCTTGCCTTTTGGCATCGCCAGACGAAATCGTAGTCGGCGGAGATGCGATAATGCGTGTCGTAGAGGCCAACGCGGTCATAGACGCTTTTGCGGAAAAAAGTGCCTGGGTGAGGCACGGCCATCTTCCAGGGCAGTTTTGCCAAAGGCTGCGGCGTGAAAAGCCAGTCGTCTGCGGAGTTTTCGGCGTGCATGGCGACGGGAGACGACACGGCGTCCACTTCAAGAGCGAAGGCCGAAAGGACGGTTGCCAGGGCATCTGGTTCATACCAGTCGTCCGCATTGAGCAGCGCGATGACTTCGCCTTTCGTCAATGGAATCGCCTGATTCCAGGCGCTGGGGATACCCGCCTGACCAGGGATGCGCTGCTGCGGGATGACCTGGAAAGCACAACCATGTTGCTCGAAGCGGGGACGGTAGGTCTCCAGAATCTGCAACGTGCCGTCGGTGGAACCGCCGTCCACGAAGAGGTATTCAATCGGCAAGACGGTCTGCGCAAGGACAGATTCGAGGGTCTGCGGAAGCGTCGTTGCGGCGTTCCAGCAGATGGTCACGAGGCTGAGCGTGGGGGTGGTCATTCCTTTTTCTCAGCCTCGTAGAGGGCGATTTGTCGGGTCAACTCGGTGATTTGGCTTTCGAGTCGCCGGAATTTCGCCATCGCAAGCAGCGCACCTGCATAGACCGCTAAAAGGAGCAGGTAGAGCATCAGGTCCGCGCCGCGTCCGACGCCCACCAGCGCGGCAATGCGGTTGGCCAATTCCGGGAAAAGTATCAAAACCACGCCCCCGCAGAACTGCGCCAAGATGAAGAGTCGTGTGGCCAGGCGACTTTTGAGTACCGCCAGACACAGCAGCGTGAGCGCAACAAGTCCTAGTATGAGGATGATCTTGATGGGCATCTTCTCGGAGGTTAGAGGTTAGAGGTGGTACTGCTGGCGCCCGCCAGCAGGGTTAGAGGTGAGGTTTTGCACCGCTCGCTCCGCCGCCGCAGTGCGCCGTGGCTAATCTCTTACCGATTAGCTCTGGCGTTTCAGCAGATCGAGGAATTCGTTGCGGGTGGCTTCGGAACGACGGAAGGATCCCAACACCGCAGAGGTCACCATCAGGGAGTTCTGCTTTTGGACACCACGCATCATCATACAGAGGTGATGGCATTCCATCACCACGCCCACGCCCTCGGCGTCGATTTTTTCTTTCACATACGAAGCGATCTGCTGGGTGAGGCGCTCCTGAAGTTGGAGGCGGCGGGCAAAGCAGTCCACAATGCGTGCAAGTTTGGAGACGCCATAGACCTTGCCTTTCGGGATGTAACCGATATGGCAACGGCCGTAGAAGGGCAGAAGGTGGTGTTCGCAGAGGGAATAGACCTCGATGTCCCTCACGATGACCATGTGGTTGCATTCCTCGGTAAAGATTGCGTCGCCGACGATGTCATCGGGATTTTGATGGTATCCCTGCGTGAGGAACTCCAGCGCCTTCTCGAAGCGCTCCGGGGTCTTCACAAGTCCCTCGCGTTCGGGATTTTCTCCAATCTGCGATAGAATCGCTTTCAGATGTTCGGAAATTTCCATGACAGGTTAGATTTCTTAGAGATGCCAGGGGGCAGAACTGGCGTCGGAGGGCATCCGCCAGTCGCCACGCGGAGAAAGCGCGATGGTTCCGACTTTCGGACCATCCGGTACGCAGTTCCGCTTGAACTGCTGTGAGAAGAATCGCCGGACAAATAGCGCGAGGGCGCGTTGGATTTCCGCCTTGGTGAATTGTCCCTTGAAGGCGTGTTCGGCAAGTGCCTGAAGGTTCTCTGGAGACTCGGCGTAGCGCAGGAAATAGTATAGGAAGAAATCGTGGATGATGTAGCTGCCAAGTATGGCCTCGGTCTGCTGGTTGCCACCAGGAAGAAGTTCGGGGGAGACCGGCGTGTCGTTGATGTCCCGCAGGGTCGCGGCGAGTTTCGGCTCGGAAATCGCCGCGACATACTCCACCAGATAGCGTACCAGTGTTTTGGGCACGCCGCAGTTTACCGCATACATTGAAATGTGATCGCCGTTGAAAGTACTCCAGCCCAGCGCGATTTCGGAGAGGTCGCCGGTGCCGACAACCAGCCCGCCAAGCTCGTTTGCCACATCCATCAGGATTTGCGTGCGTTCGCGTGCCTGGGCATTCTCATAGACCACATTGAGGTCTTTGGGGTTGTGTCCGATGTCCTTGAAATGCTGAAGCACGGCTTTCTGGATGGAGATTTCTCGCAATTCGGCGCCGACCTCGCGGGCAAGCGCACAGGCGTTTCTGTAGGTGCGCCCGCCAGTTCCCATGCCAGGCATCGTGATGGCGCAGATGGCGGTGCGCGGGAGTTTCAAGAGGTCGCAGCAGCGGGCGCAGACCAAAAGCGCGAGGGTGGAGTCCAGTCCGCCGGAGAGGCCGACGACCAGGCGCTTGGCGCCCGTGTGGGTGACGCGCTGCGCCAGACCAGTCGCCTGAATGGCAAAGATTTCTTGACAACGCGCTGCCCGGTCGGTCGCGTCCGCAGGCACGAAGGGGAAAGGTGGCAGACTTCGGAATTTCAGGCTCCGCACCGTCGGAGGCGGAGTGACGGCGATGCGCTGGACCGATTGCGTCGGGACGTCATTGAAACTGGTCCAGGAACGACGCTGCTGCTCCATCCAGGCTGGCTTGACCTCGGCATAGATGAGAGTGCCATTTTGCTCAAATCGCTCATTTTCGCTCAGGATTCGACCATTTTCGCTCACGATGGCATGTCCGGAGAAGACCAGGTCGGAGGTGGACTCGTGGACTCCGGCACCTGCAAAGGCATAGATGCAGGCGTAGCGCGCAGAGAGTCCCGCCACGAGGGATTTTCGGTATTCGGCTTTGCCGACCAATTCCGGTCCGGCGGAGAGGTTGAAGATGAGCTTGGCGCCGCCGAGCGCGAGGGTAGCGGATGGCGGGACGACCGCCCACATATCTTCGCAGAGTTCACATCCGAAGACGAAGTCGTTGCCGGCGTCAAAGACGAGATTCCCGCCCAGCGGAACCGTTTGTCCGCAGAGAGTTATAGGTGTGCCGTCATATTCGCGGATGGAGCGGAAATGGCGCTTTTCATAGAACTCGCGATAATTGGGCAGATAGGTCTTTCCGGCCAGACCGAGGATGCGGCCATTCTGGAGGACTGCCGCGACGTTGAAGAGGCGACTCTGCACGCGGACGGGCAGTCCGACAATAACCACCATTGTGCTATTCTGGATGCCCGCCAGCACCTTTCCCAACGCCTCCTCGGCGGCTTGAAGCAATACTCGCTGTTCAAATAGATCCCCGCAGGTGTATCCAGTGAGGGCGAGTTCTGGCAAAACCAGCGCGGCGCAGCCATTTTTCCGTGCCATGTGGACCAGCCGGAGCACTTCGGCGGCATTGGTCTGCGGGTCGGCGACTTTCACGCGGGGGACACCCGCGGCAATGCGGTAGAATCCTTGCAGCATAATTGATGGTATTGAATCTCACCAAGATGGCGAGAATCGTGGACCTTCCAGGGATGTGGCGTTGCCAGCAGGCAAGAAACGAGGTGGATGGCGGTCACTTGGCTTCCCCTGCGAGGAGCAAAGTCAGGCCGTCGGTGGTGTCGTAAAGTACCAGATTGTAGTCCTGGTCACGATTTTCGCTGTGGACGCGCACGATGCGCCGGGTACCGGAGTAGATGCGGACATGCCTCTCCAATGAGGATGGTCGCCAATCGACGGGGAAGATGGTCTGGTCCTCTTCGGTGTCGCGCGTACGGCGGTAGTCGATGATGGTGGCTGGGCAGAAATCCTCGCCATCAAAGAAGATTTCGCAGAGAATGTCGAGTTGTTTACTATTGGCACGAAGGTGCGTCAGTTGCCGAAAGCCCTCGAAATTGCAGTTGGCGACTGCCTCAAAGAGCATATCGAGGTATTTCTGCACCTCTTCAGGCACCTCGCCCTGCGAGACAATCTCCTGACGATGATTGACCGCGTCGATGAGCGCGCCCATCCGCTGTGCCTGGCTTGGCGTCGGCTTGGTCAGCCAGAAGACCCATGTGGAAATCACTGCCAGAATGCAGAGCCCGATAGACCACCGTTTGTTCATCAACGAACCATTATCTGCCGTGGCAATTCTTGTATTTCTTGCCGGAGCCGCAGGGGCAGGGGTCGTTGCGACCGACCTTGGGCGTGTCGCGATGGATGGTCTGGGGTTGGGCGGCTTGAGCAGGCCGCCCGGCGGCAGTGCCCTCGAACTGTCCGAGTTGCTGATGAAGTGTCTGGAAACCGGTGGGCCGTTGCATCTGCGGCAACGATGTCTGGGCGCGTCCGCTGCCTTCGCCGTCTTTCTCTGCATCGGTGGCGGGCTGGCGGCGTACCTGAAGGCGGAAGAGGTTCGTAGAAACCGCGTCCTTGATGCCGGTCATCAATGTCTGGTAAACCTTGAATGCCTCTTGCTTGTATTCCACGAGGGGATCCCGCTGACCGTAGGAACGCAATTGGACATTCTGACGCAGGTCATCCATGTTGTAGAGATGAGCCTGATAGAGGTTGTCAATGGAGTTGAGCATGATGTAGCGCTCCAGAAAACGGCTGTCCTCCGGGAATTCGCTTTGCTCCTTGATGGAATATGCCTCGTCGATGCGAGCCATCACCGCGGTGACCAATTCGTCCGGAGTGCCGGTGGCGGCGAAAGTCTCCTCAGGCATCGGGACAGGGATGGTGCGGGCGAGCCAGTTGCGCAGTTCGTCCAGGTTCACAGGCTCATTGCGGACTTTGGCGTTAAAGGCCTCCTCCACCCGGTCGGTGACCGCATCGCGGACGAAGTCCATCGCGAGGGCGCGAGTGTCTTCGGTGGTGAGGATTTCGTGGCGCAAGCCATAGATGGCACTACGCTGCTTATTCATCACGTCGTCATATTCGAGGGTGCGCTTGCGGATGCCAAAGTGCTGTTGCTCCACGCGCTTCTGCGCCTTCTCGATGGAGCTGGTGAGCAGCGGATGGGAGAGTTCCTGTCCCTCTTCGAGGCCAAGTTTTTCCATCAGTCCGGCGATGCGGTCCGAGCCGAAAAGGCGCATCAAATTGTCTTCCAGAGAGATATAGAATCTTGAGGAGCCGGGGTCGCCCTGTCGGGAGCATCGTCCGCGCAACTGAAGGTCGATGCGCCGTGCGTCATGTCGTTCGGAACCAATGACATGCAGACCGCCGATTTCGCGGACGCCGGGGCCCAGCTTGATATCCGTACCACGACCTGCCATGTTGGTCGCAATGGTCACTGCGCCTCGCTGACCAGCGCGGGCGACAATCTCCGCTTCGCTCTGATGTTGTTTGGCGTTCAAGACATTGTGGATGATTCCGGCACGGGTCAGCAGGCGACTGAGCAATTCGGAGACTTCGACGGAGATGGTGCCGACCAACACCGGTTGGCCTTTCTTATGGCACTCGGTGATTTCATCGATGATGGCGCGGTACTTCTCGCGCTGGGTCTTGTAAACGCGGTCGTTGTAGTCGGTGCGGATGCACGGCTTGTTGGTGGGGATGGTCACCACGTCCAGTTTGTAGATGGACTTGAATTCGGTGGCCTCGGTAGCGGCGGTACCTGTCATGCCCGCCAGTTTCTCGTACATTCGGAAGTAGTTCTGGATGGTGATGGAGGCCAGCGTCTGGGTCTCGCGCTCGATCTGGACGTTTTCCTTTGCCTCCAATGCCTGGTGCAGGCCCTCGGAGAAACGTCGCCCAGGCTGCGGGCGGCCTGTGAATTCATCCACGATGATGACCTTGTTGTCCTGTACGACATACTGCACATCCTTTTCGAAGAGGCAGTATGCGCGGAGCAGCTGGGAGATGTTGTGGAGCAGTTCGCTCTTGGTATCGTATTCCATCTGGGCCTTTTTGCGGCGCTCGAACTTATCGGCGTCGGTGGAGACGGTGTCCGCGTCAATCTGGCTGAAGATGGTGGGGAGGTCGGGGACGACGAAGGCGTCGGGGTCGTTGGGCATGAGGTAGCGCCGCCCCATCTGGGAGAGTTCGGATTCGCCGTTTCGCTCGTTCACGGAGAAATAGAGTTCCTCCTTGACTTGCTGGAGCAGTCCGCGATTGGTGTCGGAGTGCCATTCGACGTCCACGCGCTCCAAGGCCTTGCGGACGGCGGGCTCCTCCATGAAGCGCTTGAGGGCCTTGTGCTTCGGCATGGCGAGCTGAACCTTCGCGAGCAGGTGGTACGCTTCGTCTTTTTCCTCTTCGCTGGAGTCCTCGTTGGAGAGTATGGTGCGGGCCTTTTGGAGCAGTTCGGCGACGAGCTGGTACTGCTTGTTGTAGAGGGACTCGACCGCTGGCTTCACCTTGTCGTACATGTGGGTGGAGACCTTGGCGGGACCGGCGATGATGAGCGGAGTGCGCGCCTCGTCAATCAGGATGGAGTCGATTTCATCGACGATGGCGAAGAAGTAATCCCTTTGTACGAGTGACTTGGGGTCATGCGCCATGCCCATGTCGCGAAGATAGTCGAAGCCGAACTCGGAGTTGGTTCCGTAGGTGATGTCACAGGCATACTGTGCACGGCGGACGTCCGGCGGCTGGTTGTTCTGGAGGCATCCGACGGTGAGGCCGAGCCACTTGTAGAGGTGCCCCATCCACTCGGAGTCGCGGCGCGCGAGGTAGTCGTTGACGGTGACCAGCTGGGTGTTGCGTCCGGTCAGCGCGTTCAAGTACATCGGGAAGGTGGCGACCAGCGTCTTGCCTTCGCCGGTCGCCATCTCGGCGATCTTGCCCTGGTGAAGCACGATTCCGCCCATGATCTGGACATCGAAAGGCACCATGTCCCACTTCAGCTTGTGGCCAGTAACCTCGACGGTGTTTTCCTCTTCACGTGGACTCTCCTTGAGGCGTCGGCAGGCGTCCTTCACCACGCCATAGGCCTCGCACATGATGTCATCAGTGGTCTCGCCGTTCTTGAGGCGTTCCTTGAACTCGATGGTCTTCGCCTTGAGTTCTTCGTCGGTCAGCGCCTTATACTGCTCGGCGTATTCGTTGACCTTGTTGACCAGTGGCCACAACTTGCCGATAACGCGTTTGTTGCGGCTGGCGAACAGTTTCTTGGTAATCCACTCTAAAAACATGATTCAGAAAAGGTTAAGTAGGTTTGAAGACTGCGGGTTTGCCCCCCGCAGCGTACAAGTGCCCGCAGTACACAACTCGGATTTTACTTTGAACCGGGGTGGTCGATGGGCAGGCCTTTCTGGCAAAGCGGGCAGTTGTCTGGCTCAAAAGTCTTGAGAGAAAGCCTTGCAAGGCTGTGGAAGGGAATGCCGAAATCCACGTCGCCCTTGGAACGGTCCACGACGACAGTGACGCCGACAGGCGTGGCGCCGTAGGAGCGCACCAGATCGATGGTCTGCTGGACGCGCCCTCCTTTGGTGACCACATCCTCGGCGACCAGGACCTTCTCACCCGGCTTCAAGGTGAAGCCACGGCGCAGGATCAGGTTGGAGTTGTCGTCCTTTTCCGCGAAGATTGCTCGGGTTCCCAGCGCACGACCGACTTCCTGACCGACAACGATGCCGCCGATGGCGGGCGAAATCACCACGTCGATCCCTGCGTCTTTCCATGGCTTGGCCATCTCAGCGCAGAGAAGGGCAGCAACCTGCGTGTGCTGGAGGAGCAGCGCGGCTTGGAAATACTGGTCGCTGTGAAGTCCGCTACGCAGCAGGAAATGACCGTTAAGCAAGGCGCCAGTGTCGCAGAGGTATTTGAGAATCTCGGTGTCGTTCATTTATGTAAATCCTTTATAATTAAGTAGTTATCTGTGATTCTTCGGGGGTGCCCCTGGAGCGGGCTTGGGAGCGGTGACCTTGGCGAATTGGTCGATGGCGTCGCAAAGTGCGGCGGAAAGTTTGTCCTGGTATTCAGCGGAAAGAATCTTTTCCCGTTCGGCCTCGTTGCTGAGGAAACCAAATTCGACAAGCATGGACGGTGCCGGCGAATGCGAGATGACGTAGAGCTGCTTGCGCCTCACTCCGCGATCCGCCGCCTTGGTAGCCTTCACCAAGGATTTGATGGTGAGGTACGCCAAGAGTGCGTTGCTGGAGTGGAATTTGGTGCCAGGGAGATTCTTTCCGAGAGTGGTGGTGCCGTAGGATGGCACACCAACGGGGTTGGCAATCCAGACCTCGATTCCGTTGACGCTTGCCTCGGAGTGCGCATTGCAGTGGAGGCTGATGAAGAGATCCGGCTTTTTGGCGGCGCAGAGTGCGCTGCGTGACGCAAGCGTGAGGTCCATGTCTTTCTCACGCGTCATGAGAACAGTATATCCGCGCCTTTGAAGGACAGAGCGGATGCGCTTTGCCAACAGGAGATTGAGGTCTTTTTCCTTGGTGCCGGATTGTTCGGTTCCCTGATCCTTTCCACCATGCCCCGGATCAAGCATGATGGTCTTGACTTTGCGTTTGGGAATGGTCTGAGTGCGGAGGATGGGGTCCAGAAAGTTGGTAAAGTCGGTCTGCTCAAGGTGAAAATCGCCATTTCGGAAGATGACCTTGTAGCAGAAGTTCACCTGGTATCCGTCCAGCGTGCATTTCACGCTGTCAGCGGTGAAGACGACTTTCTGTCCCAGCCGGTTGGTGATGGTGAGTACCTTTTCCTTGCTGGTAATCTTCTGGCTTACGGCACACTTGTAGAAACGAGCGATTTCGGAGAGCCGAAGGTATTTTCGGGAATTGACGGTGATGTAATGGATCACCGGACGCTGCGACTCCGCCGCCATAAGGCGCCAAGACCCTCCGCCCACTATGGCACCTGATGTCAGCCAGGCCAGGACGGCTGCCAGCAACAGGAGACGATGGCGGATGGTGGTTGGCATACGCAGGTCAATTCTCCCGGCGGCCGGAAGTAACTTCGACGGTAGCTGGACGGCGTCGTTTCACGACATCCTCGTCAATCACGCATTTGGCGCTCTGATGTTCGTCCAATTTGGGCAGGTCGTACATCGCTTCGAGCATCACGCTTTCGAGGATGGCGCGAAGTCCTCGCGCACCAGTTTTCTTGACCACTGCCTCGTCGGCGATGGCTTCCAAGGCGTCTTGGGTGAATTCCAGCTGGATATTGTCCATCTTGAACAGCTCTTGGTACTGCTTGGTGATGGCGTCCCTGGGGTCGATGAGAATGTGCACAAGGTCGTCGCGCGTGAGTTCCTGAAGCGCGGCAATGACGGGGAGGCGGCCGACAAACTCCGGGATGAGTCCGAAATGAACGAGGTCCTCGGGTTCGACATAGGCCAGCGGGTTACTGGCCAGCTGTTCGCGGGTGAGTTCGCCTGCCTCGGAAGAACGCTCGAAGCCCAGTGCCCGCGAACCACCGCGCTGCTCGACAATCTTGTCCAGCCCGACGAATGCGCCCGCGCAGATGAAGAGGATGTTCTTGGTCTCCAAGTGGAGGTATTCCTGGTCGGGGTGCTTTCGCCCTCCCTTTGGGGGAATGTTGGCGACGGTGCCTTCCAAAATTTTCAGGAGCGCCTGCTGCACTCCTTCGCCGGAGACGTCGCGGGTGATGGAGACGTTCGCGGTCTTGCGGGCGATTTTGTCGATTTCGTCCACATAGACGATACCGATTTTGGCTTTGTCGAGATCGTAGTCCGCCGCCTGCACGAGCCGGAGGAGGATATTCTCCACATCCTCCCCGACATAGCCGGCCTCGGTGATGGTCGTGGCGTCCGAAATTGCAAATGGCACCTTCAGACGCTTTGCCAGCGCCTTGGCAAGCAAGGTCTTGCCCGAACCGGTCGGACCAATCATCAGGACGTTGCTCTTTGCCAAGTCCACGCCGTTGTCCACCGAATTTCCTGCGTTCTCGTAGAGCAGCCGCTTGTAATGGTTATAGACAGCCACGGAGAGGACTTTCTTTGCCTGGTCTTGCCCATAGACATACTGGCTAAGGTAGTCATAGATTTCACGTGGCGTTCCCAAGTCATTGTGGCTGAACGGCAGTTCCTTCTTCGTGGAGCTATGCTGCGGCTTGGAGTGGCTTTCTCCAAGGTGGTCGTGCAGATAGTCCGCAGCCGAGAGCAGCAGTTGCTCGAAGTAGGGATCTCCGCTGGTGGCGACACCGGTCACGAAGTTGCTGACGCACTCGCGGCAGACGAAGACATTGCGGCGCTTGTCACCGTAGCAGATGTCGGCAGGGGGCTTGACGGCGCCGCAGATGGTACACTGCAGCCCGTCGTCTCCTGGATTGTTTGGCTTTCTAGGCATTCTTCTACTTACGCCTTGACCTCGGCAGGCTTGATGATGGAGTCGATGACGTGATATTCAAGCGCCTCCTCGGCAGACATGAAGAAGTCTCGCTCGCTGTCCTTGGCAATCTGCTCGGCGGTCTTGCCAGTGTGCTTGGCGAGGATTTCGTATAGGGTGCCCTTGGTCTTGAGGATTTCGCGGGCCTGGATGTCGATGTCTGCGGCGGTGCCTTCGCAACCGCCGGAGGGCTGGTGAATCATCACGCGGGAATGGGGCAGGCTGTAGCGTTTGCCTGCGGCGCCTCCACAGAGGAGGACGGCGCCCATGCTGGCCGCCTGTCCGATGCAGTAGGTGCGCACATCGCAGGAGAGCATCTGCATCGTGTCATAGATGGCAAGTCCCGCAGTGACCACGCCGCCAGGACTGTTGATGTAGAAATCAATGTCCTTCTTGGGGTCTTCGCTCTGGAGGAAGAGCAGCTGCGCGACGATGAGATCTGCGACCTGGTCATCCACCGCACCGGTGAGCATCACGATGCGGTCCTTCATCAGACGCGAGAAAATATCATAGGAACGCTCGCCGTTGCCGGTCTGCTCAATCACGAATGGCACATAGTAGTTTTTTGAAGTCATGAATTTTCCTCCTGAAAATGATTTGGTTGGAAGTTATTGCAGGTTCGATGTAATCAAGGTTTCCGGCGTTTGACTTGCCGGCTTAATAGAATACACCTGAACTTGGGAAATCTTTCACAGTCGGCAGGATTTTCTGCAAAACTGCGGATGTGCCATGAAAACGCAACGCCTGAGAGTGCCCGCTGCATTGGCGACCAAACCCTGTGTTTATGAGAGTCTGGCGAATCCAGATGCGCACAGGGCATCCCAGGCGCCGAAGGCGGACGGCCCTTTAGAAACGCCGTCCAATCGGATGTGGATGCAGCGGAGCTATTTGTTTTCGGCGGTGTCCGCTGGGGTGGCGGCCTCGGCTGGCTTGGCTTCGGCGCCCTTGACATTTTCGCGGATGAAGTCCAGCGCCTTCTGACGCAAAAGGGTGCCGAAAATGTTGTTGATGAACTGGCTGTTGCCCGAGACTTTTTTCATGAATTCATCCGGAGCCATCCCGCTTTGTTGGGCCATGCCGTAGCAGTACTGGTAGAATTCCTGGGGTGGAACCTGGAGTTTTTCGGTCTCAGCGATGCGTTCCAGGGCCAGATCCAGCCGAAGGTCCTTTTCGACCTGAGCCTTGACTTCCGCCTCCTTGGCGGTACGCTGTTCGGCGATTTGCTCCTCAGTGGCACCGTCTTTGCGGAGATGTTCCAGGGCGTGCTCAAGCTCATGGTCGCAACTGCTCTTGACCAAGGTCGGCGGCAGCGGGAAGGAGAGTTCGGTGGCCAGCTGGTCGCGGATTTGGTCATACATCTTGAAGATGGCGGCGCGTTCGTTCTGGTCCTCCATTCGCTTGCGCAGGAGTGCCTTCATGCCATCAAGATCTTCGCAGCCATACTGCTTGAAGAGTTCGGGGGTCAATTCAGCGGGGGTGAAGCCGTGGACCTCGCGGACGGTAAAATGGTAATTGAGCTTTTTGCCCTTTAGGGCATCCACGCGGAAATCCGCCGGGAACTCAATGGCGACATCCTTGCTCTCGTTTGCCTTGAGTCCTGTCAAGGCGGCGGTAACGCCGGGGAGGCTTTCCGGCTCCCGGAGCATTTGCCAGGAATTGTTGGCGCTCAGGAGATAGGAGGCTTCCTTGACTGCCTTGAGTTCCTCGTCCGCGTCAGAGGTGTAATCTACTTTCAGCATGTCCCCTGCCTCGGCGGCTCGTTCCACCACGGCGTAGCTGCCATGAGTACGCAGGAAGGTGTCGGCGGCCTCGTCCACTTGCTTGTCCGCGACGGGGGTGAGTTCCTTTTGGATGTCAAGTCCCTTGTATTTCGGCAATTCAAAGTCTTCGAAGACCTCGGTCTTGACGGTGAAATCGTAGGGTTGTCCCGCCTGGTAGGCCGGCGGCTGTCCGCCGTCGAGCGCGAACTCTCCGGCGATGCGGAGCTTCTTGTCGGCAACGACCTGCTGGAGCGACTGGTTGATGAGCCGTTCCTTGGTTTCTTCCTCAATGGCCTTGCCATAAAGGGAGAGGATGAGCTGGCGAGGTGTGTGGCCGGCTCGGAAGCCAGGGCGAACCACCTTCTGGCTGTACTGGGTCAGGATGCTGGAATATGTCTTTTTGACAGTGTCAGCCGGAACCACGATGTGCGCAGTGATGCAGCATGGTGCAGTGGTGGTGACTTCGGCGTTCAGACCATTGGCGAGGGTTTCCACGATTGCTCCTTAAACAAAAAGAGAATTTTCACGGGCATTGGCAAGATTCATTTTCCTGCAATGCGGGAGATGTCATAATAACTCCGTCCACACTGGCTTGGGGAGGAGGCCCCCGGCGTTCTTACCGCCGGGCGGAAGAAATGTACTATAGAGCCAATTCTCAGATTTTCACCTGAAAACTGGCCACGAAAGTGATTCAGGCGGCTTCAAAGAATCTTGCTGAAACCACCTGAATGTATGGGATGACTATTTGGTAGGAATTTTGGGCGGGGCCGGGTTGCGGAGGTTCTCAAAGACCTTCTCGAAGAGGGGCAGCGAGGCCTCGACATCCTCGGGGTGCATCAGTTCGGCACAGTCGCGCGGCGTGAGGGTTGGACGATCTTCAAAAGCCTTTTTGAAGAGGCTGGTGTAATAGCGGATCAGGAAATCATCCTCGTTGGCGACGGTGCGGAAAAGCGAAAGAAGTCGTCGAGACTGGGGCTGGCTGTTGGATTTCGGATTCTCCCAGAGGCAGGCGCCAAAGATCAGAGACCAGATGGTCCCCTGCCATGGACGGTCTTCAACAACATGCTCCGGATCAATCGTATTACGCAACTCCTCGTTGGTCATCTCACGGCCTTTCTCCTCAGAGAAGATGACATAGATGTTGTGGAGCACCTTGTCGCGGATTTCACCGTCGGTGATATGCCAGCGCGTGGCCTGCATGTACTGCGCCAGGTCGAAGGAATTGAGCTCCTCGTCGGAGTAGGCGGAGGCATTGTGGCAGTTGCCCAGCCCGATGTAGGTGTCGTCGTCCTTCTTGGTGATTTTTACCGTGGTGTTGGCGATGTTGCGGAGGAACTCCTCGAAATCGCTGCAGGCAAAGTCGGCGACGCTGAAATCCGGCAAAGCGGCCTGGATTTTGGACTCCAGTTCGCCGATGGGCAATTCGGCGGTGGCCAGGATGGTCTTAAGCTGATAAAGCACCTGGGATTTGTCCACTGTGTTGGGGGCCTTGCTACGCATCCCACTTTCGTTGGTGCTGATGAACTCGTCGGACACGCGGGTGAGCGCGGCCGCGGCCGCGGCTTCGGCGCCCAGGATATAGACTTTGCGCCCTGAAGTGCGGATGCGGGTGATGAATGGAAGGAGCGCCAGATCGTTGGAGCCGAAGACCACGCCGCCGATATTCGGGTTGGCGGCGATGATGTCTAAGGCATCAAGTCCCATCGTGACGGCGGCGAAGCCGGGGATCCGGGAGAAGGTGCCGGTGGTGCCGTGGGGCACATGCTGCATGGCGACGCCGAGTCGTGCCAGATCGCCAATGGTGCGGCGGGTGCGGGGAGCCGTCCAATCCCCAAATGCCTTGGAATAGACAACCGGACCATAATGGTTCTCAAGATATGCGACTGCGTCCGGATGGGAATAATTACGGGTGGGATCGCCTTCTGACTTGCCGGTGAAACCCATGAGGTTGTCATAGTCAATCAGAAGTGCCAATTGCAATGATTTCTGTGTCATAGCTGTAGTCTCGTGGTATAGAGTGCGGTGACTCGGGGATGGTATTTGAGGTTAAAGGTTAGGGTTGGTGGTTGAAGTTAAGGTTAGGTTAAAGTTAAAGTCAAGGTTAGGGTTGGTGGTTGAAGTTAAGGTTAGGTTAAGTGCAAGGTTAAGATTGAAGTATCATCAGCAACCTGCCGAATCGCAGGCAGGATTCAATGAACGCTAAGATTGATGTTTTTGCAGACGGGCGGCAAAGGCGTTTGGCCAGTGACGCAAACGACGTGGCTGGCCGTTCCTCGTAGCCCAGACTTCGATGACATCGAAGCGCATCGGCATGGCCGGTTCTGCCAAGGCACGCAAGTAGGCGGCTGCGGCTTTTCGAAGCCGTTGCTGTTTGGCATCGTGGACTGCCCATGCGGGATGCACGGCTTGACCAGGCCGCTCACGGCGGGTCTTGACTTCGATAAAGCAGAGAACCCCAGCCGCGTCGCGCATCACCAGGTCTAATTCACCGATGCCATGTGGCGCATGGTAGTTGCGACAAAGCAGATCGTAGCCGGCGTTAAGCAGATACTGGCATGCGGTCTTCTCGCCGGAACGACCAAGCCGCGCAGAACGCCGCCGCAAAAAAAACAGCCGCGCAGACCACCGTCGTCGAACCGCGTCCTGCTTCCAACGGCGCAACTTATTTTTCGCAATTTGGTATAATGTAATACCTCTTAACACTTTTGCGAATTTTTCTGGGAAGTTCTACAGCTTAACGCTGCGTCCAATGCGGATGGATTTTTCCTCGGCCAGGCAGATGCGGATGGACTCGCGGGTGCTTTCGGGGGAGCACTGGGCTGGTTCCCGTCCAGCCAGAAGGCAGCCGGTGAAGTAGTCGATTTCGCCCCAGTAGCCATTTTTTCCCTTGATGGTTTTACGGGTTTCGATGGCGCCGGCTTTCGTCATGTTGGTCTTGGCGACCACGATGTCGTCGCCAGTCAAGGTGACGGTGGCTTTCTCATAGACAGCCACGGCGTTGCAGAACCATCCGCACCGCAGCCAGCTGGCTTCGGCTGAGGCGTAGAAGCCCTCGGGGTAGGTGAAAGAGGCCAGCACATCGTCAATGCCTCCGGAGACACGAGTGACGCCGACGGCGCTGACCGCAGTCGGTACGCCAAACATATAGTTGTAGAAGTCCACGTCGTGTAAATGGAGATCAAGCAGTGCTCCGCCGCTCTTCTTGGCATCACGGTACCAGGGTTCCTCGGAGCCGTAGGCGGCTCCGCTGAGGCGCATGGAGTGGATGCGCAGGAGTTTGCCGTAGGTCTTCTTGCGGTAAATCTCACGGAAGGCGTTGTACACGGGGGAGAAGCGAAGGCACTGAGCGATCATGAAGTGCCGGCCAGTCGCTCTTGCGGTCTTGAGCATCTGGTCCGCCTGGGCGACAGTACGGGCCATCGGTTTCTCGCAGATGACGTCCATGCCGTCTTTCATCGCCTGGATGGCGTATTCAGCGTGAAGGTGCCCAGGCAGACAAATGTCCAGCACGTCAGGCTTTTCATTTGCCAAGAGTTCCTCGTAGGTGGAGTATTGTTTGATACCCTTGAGGTTCATGTCTTCGCTCTTGCCCAAGTTGATGCTGGCGGAGAGTTCCTTGAAGCGCTTCGGATTGTGGTCCACAATCGCAATCAACTGGCAGTTCTTCTGATCTGCATACTGCGTGGCGTGGAAATGGCCCATGCCACCGAAACCAATCAGGGCGACTTTGAGTTTTTTAGACATAAGTGGTTTTTTATTAAGATGTTAAATGATTAGTAAACAAAACTTTTCAAAGGGTCAGGCAAGTATCGGCCACCGGTCGTCCAGAGAAGGTGCATGACCTTGGCGGGGTCGATGCCATGGTCGGCACAGAAGGTGGATTCCAGAACCATGCGTGGTCCCGGGAAGATTGCCGCGCTGGAATGTTCGATCTTCTGGTTTTCGAGGCTTCGGATGGCCTGCTGATAGGGTACAAGAATCTCATCAGGCACGGTGAAGCATCCATCGAGGAGGGTGTCCATCTCGCGACTGACAAGGCGGGATGGTCGCGAGACGGCCAGTCCGTCGGCGCTGGTGCGGTTGGTCAGTCCGATGTCATAGACCGAGATTTCGTTGAACTTTCCAGTGACGAGTCCGAGGGTCATGCATGGTGCGTCGGTGGGTTCTGCAAAGAAGCACCGGACCGCCTTGGGACCGAAGATGGTCTTGAGCCCGAAGGTGATTCCGCCGGGGGCGCCGCCGACACCACAGGGGAGATAAACGAAGAGCGGGTGCTCGGAGTCTGGCGTCAGGTCCTTCTGTCGCAACTGGGCGGCGGTGCGGAAGGCAGCCACGGAGTAGCCCAGGAAAAGCGCACGGGAGTTCTCGTCATCAATGAAGTGCGCGTTGGGCATGGCAAGGGTCTCGGCGCGGCCGACGCGGATAGCCTCGGTCCAATCGCCTTTGTGTTCAACCACTTCGACTCCGCGTGAACGCAGAAGTTCCTTTTTCCAGACCTGTGCGTCAAAGGACATGTGGACGCGGGCGCGGAAGCCCAGCGCGGCGGCCATGGTCCCGATGCTCAAGCCGAGATTGCCGGTACTGGCGACGGCCAGGGTGTATTGTCCGAAGAGCGTCCGGGCCTCCGGTTCGGCGAGTTTTCGGTAGTTGTCGCCAAGCGTCAGCAGACCATGGTCCATGGCGAGTTTTTCGGCGAAGGCGAGGACCTCGTAGATGCCGCCACGCGCCTTGATGGAGCCGGCAACGGGCAGATCGTGGTCTGCCTTGAGTAGCAATGTTCCGCCGCTTGGCAAGAGCTGCCGGGCGAGATTTGGCATTTTCAGGAGCGGGGACTCGATGATGCCGTTGTTCTCGGCTGCCTCGTCGAAGAGCCGCGCCAGCAATGGTGCACAACGGGCGAGACGCGCCTCGGCGTCCAGCATATCCGACAAGGTGAAGTCGCCCGTGCCCTTGCCTGTGGCGTGAGGATTCAGCCAGAGGAAAGGCGTGCGGCTGCGAAGGAGTTGCAGGTTGTCAGACATGGAGAGGTTCTTAGGTGTCGCGTACGGAGGCGCGACTGCTAAACGATTTCGTATTCCTCATACCCAGCGGTCGGCCAAATCCAGGTAATGGTTCCAGTCGAAGGCGATTTGGTCGTGGACTCCGATGCGGTAGTGGTAGCTCACGTCGCCAGAGACGCTTTCTCCGGGCTTGGGCATGTCGCGGTTGAGGACCTCGAAGTGCCCGAGAAGCTGATAAACTGGTCCGGCGTAGTAGGCGGAGAGGAACTCGCCCTTGGGGTCTGCCCACTGATCCTCGGTTGCGCTGGCGACCGCAATTGGCCGTGGCGCGGCCAGCGCAATGAGTTCATGCTGATCCACAGGCATTTCCGGTTCATGTACAATGAACTTTCGAGCGGCTTCCGGGCACCAGTGCTTGAAGACGTTGAGCATTACCAGGAAGGTCTCGCCATACCAGCGCCGTGAAAGCGCCGCGCCGCCGCAACCGGAATCATTGGAGACCACCATCCGGAAGCGCTGGTCGTTCGCGCCTGCCCACAGCGCGGTCTTGCCTAACCGCGAATGGCCGTGGACGACCACGCGGGTGGCGTCCACCTCAGGGATGGTCTCCAGGCAGTCGAGCAGTCGGGAGAGGCCCCATGCCCAGGCGCTGATGGAGCCGTATTTGGGATGCGTGCCATCGAAGCCCTTCAGACCGTCGTCGAAGAGGCTCCAGATGGATTCGCCCCAGCCGTCCGTGCTGTCTGGGAAGAAATCGAGGTAACAGCAGGTGGCGGATGCGTAGCCGCGCTGAACCACGTCTGCATGGGGCCAGCGCGCAGTCTGCTGAGCATCTCCGCGCGGGACATCAGCCGTGCGGGGATTGACCAGCACGGCTTCTTCGGTCACCGTGGAGTGGTTGCCCTTGAAGTTGAGTCCAAGGAAGGCCGGAATTTTTTTCCCGTTGGTGTTTTTCGGGAGATACATCAACATCATCGCTGAATGCGTGCGACCATTGGCCATCGCAAAATCCAGCCGAACCTGACGGCGCACGGCAGTGCCGTCCAGCGCATCGTCGGCTTCTTCCACGACCTCGTAAGTGACCTGGTCGGTCCGCAGAGGCAATGGTCCGTAGAAGTTCTCGGTGAACCACTTCAGCAGTTCCGGGCGGCGCTTGGCGAACCAGTCGTGGGGCGTCTCCACCGCCTGCCCGTCAAAGCACTTTAGCGGATCAGGAACGGTGTAGGGCAATACCAGATTGTCGTCATACAGCGTGAGGTCCCTGACTGCCTGGCAGAGTTCCTGCGACCAAGGCTGTTGCGCGTCTTTGCGCCATTGTTCAATCGGATGCTTTTCCATTGAATGAGGAATGAGGGTGAGGAACCGCCGGGGTTCGGGGGCGGCAGCCCCCGTAGAATTGTATGGTCGCGTCATGGGACGGAAACCGCCGGGGGTGGGCGCATCCCCCGCCAGAATGCCCCACCGGACTACTTATTTTCAGCGAGTTTCTGCATTACTTGCTGGAGGTCCTGCCAGACCAGCAGTTTGGTATCGTGGAATTGCCGAACATCGCGCTCGAAACGGATGACATAGGAGGGATGGAAAGTCGGCATGGTGGGGATGCCGCAGACCTCAATCCATTTCCCCCGTGCGCTCATGATGCCAGAACGCCCTGTGAGGAATTTCAATGCGGTATTGCCCAACAGCACAATCACCTTCGGGTTTGCCAGCGCAATCTGGCGGCGGAGATATCCGATGCAGGCATTTCCCTCTTCAGGCAAGGGATTTCGATTGCCTGGCGGTCGGCACTTGACGATGTTCGCGATATAAACCGCCCTGGCGGGGTCATCGCTGGAGCGGTCGCGCCCCATGGCGCC